>NZ_NPDI01000076.1:0-26305 GCF_002251265.1 Rhodopirellula sp. MGV
CTTGTCCATGTTTCAATTCAAAACTGGCATCGAAAATGCAAATTCGATTTGCAGTCACTGCCTGTAGTGCTAGCACGCCGATCACTAGCCCCTATCTAGTGTCCGGCCGCTTAAGTACGTGCCATTCGTACCTGACACCTTTATTTGACTTCGATGGTGATGGAGTGGGTCGTGAGGCCGCCGTCTTGGTTGGCGGTGAGGAAGAAAGAGCGTTTGCCGGGGATCGCGGTTTCGTCGGCGGTGATAAAGAACTCGCGTTCGCTGGCGCCGGAAACGACCAAAAGACCGTTCAAGCCAATGTTGTCGACGTAGACGCCTTGGGTCGCATTTCGGCCGGAGAATTCGCCGCCGAAGGAGACTTCATTGTCGAAACCTTCTTTGCGTTCGATTCGAACGCGTGCTGACACGGTTTCGCCACGATTGACGTCGAGTATCCAATCTTCATAGGGACCGATATCGACGGAAGCCGGCTGAATCGACGGGATCACGTTTGGGACGTTGTCACTAAAAGTCAGCTTTCCAATGCTGCCCACCGGACGCTCGACGCGTTTACCGTTGATCATTGCCCAGGCGGTCAAATGTGGCTCAATGTTTCCTTCCCAAGTCGACGTGCCTGGTGGTGCCCAAATCAATCCCACAGCGGATCGCAAACCGGATTCAACCGTCAATGGAAAGTTGCTTTGCAATGCCTGAGGAAGTCCGTGTAGCTCAAACGTCACCGGCCCATCGTAGCCGTCGATACGGTCGACATTGACATTGAATTCTCGTCCCGTCGCGGCATGAAGTGGTTTTGCGATCGTGCCGTTCGATGGGCGAAAGCTTGGCTGCGCCGCACGAATGGTCAAGCGATATTGAAATTCCGGCCCGCCTTCGTCACGTGTGTCTGTGATGCGAACGGTATAGGGTCCGTCTTCAGGAGCGACAAACAGCAGGCGACTGTTTTTGCCCGCAACCCGGTCTGGATCATCGTCGTTTTCGTACGGAAGATTGAATACGGGCAATCCATTTGCCAGTGGGGTTTGGTCCGCGCGGAGTGGCAAAACGATGTAGGCCGGTTCGCCCAGTGCGTGGGTAGTGCCGCTCGTTCCAAAATAAGTCCAACGTTTGCCAACGCCGGGATAAACGTTGAACCCCGAGTCCGGCCCACGCGGGTGAATCATCAGACGTGTGACTTCGCCAGCCGCATAGAAATACTGACCGAGCTTCATCTCTTCCCAATTGAACACGCGGAAATCGTTGCTTTGTTCGCTATCTTTGCCACGGAAGGTAAAGTACGAGTCGCGAACTGCTTGCAATCGAACTCGCTCAACCGGTTCCCCGGCCGAATCTAAGATTGTGACGATCGGATCAAGTCGGCCGTCACCGATCGCGTCGGCGTCAATCGCCCAGACTTCGTTGCGGTTGCAATGCCAACGGTAGAAGTCAGCCTGTTGTGAAGTATCGATGTTGCCGTCGACCGAGATACTTCGTCCGACATCAAGGATCGCAGGGCTGTCTGATTCACTGTTCGAGGTGGACACGATTTGTTCGTCAGGGCCAAGCTGGCTTTTTCGTAGCTCGGGTTCTGACAAGGCCGTTGGCGATGGCAGGTCGAGGTACACCAGCGACACGTTTGACGCATCAGTCGTCATGTTCAGCTCACCTGAATCCCTGGGCAATTCGCGTTCGACGACCTCACCGTTCATCATGGCAATCGAAACCGATTGTCCGTCAGCTGCAAAAAACAGATCTGTACCCATCGAGGGGAGTGGCTGCGGTGACGGAAGCGGTTGCCAGTCGTCGGTGGAGAGGACTTTGACGTTGCCAGATTCGGCGAGCACAACCAACGTTGATCCGTCCGGTGACAGCGCCAAGTTGACGATCGGTGTTTCATCGACAAAGCGAGTGGCAACCAATGGATTGATTTTTGGTTGTTCGATCGAAACGAGTTGCCAAACACGAATTCGATTGTCGGCGCTTCCGGCGATCACGTACCGGTTATCGCGAGTGATCGTGGCTGCCAACACTTCGCCTTCGGGTTGACCAAGCGTATCTAGTCGTTCGCCATCTGCGACGCGCCAAAGCTTTGCCGTTTCGTCGGCGCACGCACTGACCAACGTTTTTCCGTCTGGCGAAAAGGCGAGGTCAAAGACCGCGCCGTTGTGTCCTTGCAGTGTCCTTAGAACCTTGGCAGAGGAGACATCCCATAGGCGAATCACTTGGTCGTAGCCTGCTGTCGCAATCATCGATTCGTCGGGCGAAAAGACGGCGGCATAGAGCGAGTCTCGGTGCCCGACGAATTCTTGTGTAAGTTGTCCATCGGCGGTGCGATAGATCGCGGCCCGACCGTACGCCCCGGTCATGCCGCTGGCGACCAACAATCGCTGTCCGTCGCTGGAAAAAGCGAGTGCGTTGACTTTGCCGAGATCTTTGTCGTTGATCGTGATTGATGGTTGCCCAGACGAATCGATCAATACCGATTGGAATCTGCCACGGGCGGTATGGTTGTGATCGGGAGAGATCGCAATTGCGGTGATCGGTTGGGCGATACCTTCGGCGGGTTGAATCTTTGGGGTCCGAAGCATGCGTTTGACCGGCGCATCACCGGTCGGGCCGGCAGCGCCTTGATCAACCCATTGGATCAATTTTTCCAGTTCCTGGTCACTGGGGCCTTCGGCGTCATCGGGCGGCATCACGGGATCAAGCTTTCCGGTCACCATCAGCAGCATGCGACTGCTGGCAGCCGAACCGGGGGTGATCACGCTGCCAGATTCGCCGCCATGCATGATCGATTCGAAAGAGTCCAATGCGAATTCGCCTTCGGCATCGCCAGCGGAATGACAACCGACGCAATAGGTTTCAAGAATCGGCTGGATGTCTTTCGCGAAATCCAATTGTTCATCCGCGCGAGTTTGGCGGACACTCGGGAAAGCGATTGATGCGAACAACAAAGCCGCGATGAATTGGCGACAGCAGACCCATAATCTCGTGAGCATCGGCGGGGGCTCGCTGGAATGGTGTTGGTTGAAAAGGGCGGGGGGAAGGGTGACTATTGTAACCATTGCCGAGGCACTATCCTTGCGTAACCCTTCGAAACAACAGGAGTCAAATTCGATGATCTCTTCAACTGTCTTTTCTGCCGCCCGCCCGAAATTGCTCGCGTTCGCAGCGATCGCGTTTCTCGGAAACGCCGCCATCGTTCATGCGGATGATGATGATCGTGGCCCCAGCATCACTGTTAGCGGTACAGGTGAAGTCTCCGCAAATCCTGACATGGCAACCGTGACCGTGGGAGTGATCACCGAAGCCAAAACGGCCAAAGAGGCAGTTGCGGCAAACAACAAAGCGATGGAATCGTTGCGTGCACAGCTAGACAAACTGGGGATCGACGAACGTGACCGCCAGACGGCCCAGTTCAATGTTTCGCCTCAATACCAACAGCGACGACCACAACCCGGTCGCCCGTACGAAGCTGAACAGAATGAGCCACAGATCATCGGGTACCAGGTCACCAACGACGTGCGAATCAAGGTGCGACAAATCTCGCGAGTGGGGGAGATCCTGGATGCGGTCGTGCAAAGTGGCAGCAACCGGATCAACGGGATCGCGTTTTCCGTCGAGCGTGACGAAAAGTTTTTGGAAGAAGCTCGCATTAAAGCAGTCAAACAGGCTCGCGCCAAAGCAGAGTTACTCTGCCAAACTGCGGAGACGAAGCTTGGCAAGGTGATCGAGATCCGCGAGTCGGGCCAAGGTGGCGTGCCGCCGCGACCAGAAATGATGATGATGGCGTCTGTCCGATCGGTACCGATTTCGCCAGGCGAGCAAACGATTTCGGCAAGCGTCGTGATGACTTTTGAAATCATCAATGACTAAACAAGTGCTCGCATGTAGCACAGGAAGAACAGGCCGGCATGCAGTGGAAGTGCTGTGATGGCGGCCAGTCGAAAACGCTTCTCTGAAAAGACGCCGACGAGCGACAGTAACGTGCCCAGCATTGTGACGAGCGCGCCGCCGGCGGGAAACCAAAAATAGCCGAGTATCGCGAAGGCCAACACGACGATTGCCGCGGACGCGGCCCCCATCGATGTGTAGAGGAACGGGCCGTAATCGGCATAGACAGCCTCCCCCGATGCCTGTTGAACGACCACCTGTCGTTGCGGTGGTGGATCGACGCGGAAAGGGGAACCGACGCGGATCGTCGGTTCGGTCTCGGTGTCGCTCTCTGCCGCGGCAGCTCCCGGATTTTGACCGGTCGAGATCAGTTTGGCGACAAACGGGGGATCCGCATGTGTTTCTTCGTCGCCGGCAGCAGGTGAAGGCGACGACATTCGCTCATCGGCCTCGATCGATTCGTTGCGGTCACGGTTGTCGTCGTCGCTTTCGGAGCCGTTCATGTAGGAAACTTTTCACTCTTGAATGTCAAACCGATCTCGCTGATTAGCGGCCGAAGCGACTATTCTAGTAGATAACGACATCTGCGAGGCAAGGTGTCGGTCTGCGCCGCTTGTTCGCCATCGATTCACAGGATCGAATCTTGGTGAGTCACCCTTCGTCGTTGCTTAAAATCGTGCTGATGACCCTTCCTAAAACATCCCGCCTGTCGCATTGCAAACAATCCCCTCAACTTCCAGCCGCAGCCCTGCTGACCCGAATGAAACGTTTTCGGCTGTCAGCGATGCTGCTCGCAGGCGGAATAATCACCGGCGGGATGCTGCTCGGTGAAGGATTGACGGCAACGGCGGTGGATTTAGGGGCGGTGAAGCCACTGACTCCCGAAGTCGCCGAGGCATCGGACGAACCCGCCGAAGCGATGGCCGCGATCAGTCTTCGTGACGGTTGGAAGATCGACTTGTGGGCTGCCGAACCGAAGCTTGCCAATGTTGTCGCGTTCGACATCGACCGCAAAGGCAACGTTTACGTTTGCGAAACGTTTCGTCAAAACCGTGGCGTGACGGACAACCGCGGGCACGACCGAACTTGGTTGCTTGCCGACTTGGCCGCAAAGACGGTTCAGGACCGAATCGACTATCACATCAAATTGCTGGGTGACACGGCGGTGACGTACGCCCAGCACGATGATCGCATCCGCCGATTGACGGATACCGACGGCGATGGCACTGCGGACGAGAGTGTGATCGTTGCCGACGGGTTTAATCATCTCGAAGAAGGCACCGGTGCTGGCGTCTTGGCGATCGGGAATAGCGTTTACTACACCTGCATTCCCAAGCTTTGGAAATTGGTCGACCAAAACGGCGACGGTAAAGCAGACGAACGCGTCGTGTTGAGCGACGGTTATGGCGTTCGGGTTGCATTCCGTGGTCACGACATGCACGGGTTGATCCGGGGATATGACGGCCGGTTGTATTTCACGATCGGTGACCGCGGCTATCACTTGCGAAACGCGGAAGGCGAACTGCTGTCCGACCCTGCCAGCGGCGCGATGTTCCGCTGTGAACTTGACGGAAGTGGCTTGGAAGTCTTTGCACGCGGCTTGCGCAACCCACAAGAGATTGCATTCAACGACCAAGGCGATTGGTTCACGGTCGACAACAACAGCGACAGTGGTGACCGAGCTCGGATCGTCCACATCTTGCAAGACGGCGATACCGGATGGCGAATGTATTACCAATACCTGCCGGATCGTGGCCCGTTCAATCGCGAAAAGATTTGGCACCCACAAAACGACGAACAGCCGGCCGCAATTGTCCCACCCATTGAAAACTTCACCGACGGCCCAAGCGGTTTGGCGTATTACCCTGGCACTGGATTCGGCGACTCGCTCAAGGACACGTTCTTGGTTTGCGATTTTCGCGGTGGCCCCAGCAATAGCGGTATTCGGACGTTCCAATTGGAGCCGAACGGCGCGACCTACAAGCTGGGCGAGAACTCACAACCGGTTTGGTCCTGCCTGGCAACCGACCTCGCGTTTGGCAATGACGGTTCCCTTTACGTGAGTGACTGGGTCAACGGATGGGACGGTTTGGGCAAAGGCCGCTTGTACAAAATCAGCGATGCGGAACATCAACAAGATGCGATCGTTGCCGAGGTGCGTGACATCTTGGCGAGCGATTTGACGAAAGCCGAAACCGATACGTTGGCACTTTGGTTGGGCCACCCCGATCGACGTGTCCGTTTGGAAAGCCAATGGGAGCTAGCCGCCCGTCGCGATACCGATGCGTTGGCAAAAACGGCGACGCTTGGTGAGAGCCCGCTGGCGAGACTTCACGCGGTCTGGGGACTTGGTGAGGTTGCTCGAAAAGACGCGAGCGATCAATTGGCCAAGACGGCGGTCGTCGATCTGCTGACCGACAAGGACGCCAATGTCCGTTTCGCCGCGTTGACGATCGCAGGCGAACAAGGCTGGTCCGAGGCCGTTGATGCAGCCTTGCCGTTGATCAACGATGAGAACGCACGTGTTCGCTACGCGGCAATCGACGCATTGGGACGAAGCAAGTCTGCTACCGCGATGAGCACGGTACTTGAGCGTATCGTCGGTGCGGACGGGAAAGACGCCGCAATTCGCCACGCCAGCGCTATGTATTTGTCGCGTGCTGCCAACGCCGGCCAACTGAAGGCGTTGACAAAACACCCGTCGGTCGAAGTTCGCCGTTTGGCCGTGGTCGCTCTGCGTCGTCAAGGAAGCGGCGAAGTCGCAGAGTTCCTGGCTGATCAAAACGTCCAGGTTGTCCTCGAAGCGGCGCGGGCGATTCACGACAAACCGATCCAAGTCGCAATGCCGGCGTTGGCGAAACTGATCAACGGAAAATTCGACAATGAAGCGTTGATCATGCGAGTGATCAATGCGAACTATCGACAGGGGACGCAAGCGAACGCGGCCGCGCTGGCGAACTTCGCAACACGCACCGATGTATCGCCCAAGATGCGAATCGAAGCGTTAGACATGCTCGCACATTGGGCCAATCCAGATCCGCTGGACCGCGTCATCGGCGATTACCGGCCATTGGAAATTCGGTCGGCGGTTGTGGCACGCGATGCATTGACGCCACATATCGATCTGTTGTTGGCAGCACCAGAAAACGTGCGACTCAAAGCAATCGATACCGCCTCGGAGCTTGGCATCGCCAAGATCGCCGACGTCTTGGAAAAACAGGTCATCGATAGTTCACGCTCGACCGAGTCACGTTCGAAACTCCTGATCGCGCTGTCGCGTTTGCAGCCCGAAGTCGCCGTTCGAATTGCCAAAGCGATTCCGCCAGAGCAGACCCGTGGTGACCTGGGCAAGGCAAAGCTGACTGTGTTAGCGGATCGCGCACCTGGCGAGTCGATCGATACGTTTATTGCCGCGACATCGAATTCTGACGTCAACGTTCAACAAAAAGCCTGGGACATCCTAGGCAAATTGCCGAGCCCCCAGGCGAGCCAAACGATTGATGCTGCTGTGACGAAGTACATCGATGGCAAGCTAGACCCACGCGTTCAATTGAATGTTGTCGAAGCATCGAAAGGAAAACTGAGCGACGATCTGAAATCGAAATTCGACGATTACCGCAACAAGCTCGCCGAAACGGATCCGTTAGCAACCTGGTTGGATTCACTTGCCGGTGGCGATGTGGAAGCGGGCAAGAAGTTGTTTTTCGGAAAGACCGAACTGTCCTGCGTTCGCTGTCACACCATCGGCCGGTCGGGTGGGCAAGTCGGCCCGAAGCTGACGGTGATTGGCAAGGAGCGTGACCCACGCTATTTGTTGGAATCGATCTGCTTGCCCGATGCCAAAGTTGCTGAGGGTTTTGAAACCGCCGTCATCATCGACATCGATGGGAAGGTCCATAGCGGGATCGTCAAAATGCAAAACGACGACGTCGTGGAACTGATGCTGGCCGATGGGACTCAGGAAACGATCGCGCAAGATGACATCGAAGTTCGCAAGAAAGGCAAGTCATCAATGCCTGCCGATTTGGTCAAACAAATGTCTGCACGGGAGCTTCGAGACTTGGTCGCCTACCTTTCGAGTTTGAAAGTCGACCCTCGCGGTGCCGACGACGTCGAATAGTTACTTCGGGTCGATTTTGACCAACTCAGCTGCAAACGTTTCGATGGCAGTTTGAACCCACGGATGGGATTCGATCTGCCGCAAGCGTTCCATGCGTTCTTTCGCCGCGTTTTGCGGTGACACGACCACCGCCTTTTTCACGGTGCCGCGCGCGGCACCTTCGACAATCGAGAGCGTTACCGGGGAACCGGTGATCGCGGCTAATGCGTCTGCTACGGTGCCGCGGTGTTCGGGTTGGCTCATTCGCCGCATCGCCATGCCGGAATCTGCCGGATAGACGAGTTCCAAAACCGGATTGCCTGTTCTGGAATCGGTGGTGTAGCGCAGATCGGCCATCAACGCGATCGAAGCCGTCATCTGGGCGACTTCGTTGAGCGCCGCCGCAAAAACTGCTTTGGCAGTCGATGCGCTCAGGTTCATCTTGGGCAGCGAGCTGCTTACCGCGGGCGAAGGCGTCGCGGCTGCCGCATCGGTGGTCGCTTGAGCTTCCGAGTTCGTCGCGGCAGGCTCGGTTGCTGCGCCGTTGGTATTCCCGGCGGGCGTCGGATCTGGAGGCGGTGTTGCTGGTGCTGAAGCAGTTGCCGCTGGCGGTGCGGGTGCGGTTGCAGGCGGAGTAGGTGATTCCGGCGATGCCGGTGTGGGTGTCGCCAGCGCCCGTGGTGCCGGAGCTTGCTGTTCGGGAGTTGGCTGCTCAGGGGCTAACTTTTTTTTTTCGGCCCCGACAGAGGAAAGGCTTTGGCCGCTTTTGGCAGCAGCGGCAAGGTCAGCGATCGCTTGCAAGTCGGGCAGGTTGCAGATCTGGATTAGGGTCGATTCCAGCAGCACGCGACCGTAGACACTGTGCCGAACGCGAACGAGTGTTTGGTCGATCAAGGCGACGACAGCTAGCACCGTTTGCAGGCCCCATGCGTCGGCGAGGCCTTTTAATTCGTCGTGCATGGACGCTGCCGTGTGGCGCTGCAGTGACGGATCACAACCGACGCTGACAGCCATCAGGTCGCGGAAGTAACCAAGCAATTGTTCCGCGATTCGTCCGGCGTCCACTCCGGCGTCAATTGCCGAGTCGAGTTGTTTCAACGCGGCGGCCGCATCACGGTTGCACATCGATGTTGCGAGAGCGTGTAGGCGTTCATCGTCGGCGGTGCCCAGCATCGAGTGGACTTGGTCGGCCGTCAGATGGCCGTCGCTGAAACTGAGGACTTGTTCAAGCAGTGATTGGCTATCACGCATCGAACCGGCGGCGCGTCGGGCAACCAGTTCGAGAGCTTCATCGTCAGCTTGTGCGTTTTCGGCGGTGACGATTTCACGCAGACGTCCGACGATTTTGGTGACTTCGACGGGGGCGAAATCGAATCGTTGGCAACGGCTGAGCACCGTGATCGGCATCTTTTCCGGATCGGTGGTGCAGAAGATGAACTTCACATGCTCGGGAGGCTCTTCCAACGTTTTCAGCAGTGCGTTGAAAGCCGCCTGCGTCAACATGTGGACTTCGTCGATGATGTAGATCTTGAACCGTGACCGGCTTGGGCGGACGCCGACGTTGGCACGGAGTGAACGGATTTCGTCGATCCCGCGGTTACTCGCACCGTCGATTTCGATGACGTCGATGTCTTCGCCAACATCGATTGCTTGGGCGATATCACTGGATCCGTCAAATTCGGCGCTGGGGCCGGCGGGATTGTTCAGCGCTTTGGCAAAGATCCGCGCGGTACTGGTTTTGCCGACCCCCCGCGCACCGGTGAACAGGTACGCGTGCCCGACACGACCGGTTTCGATCGCGTTGGCGAGGGCGCGTCCGACATGCTCTTGGCCGACCAATTCGCCGAAATTTCGCGGCCGATAGCGGCGGGCGACAACGACGTAGGACGAATCTTTTTCGCTGGAAGGAGCGGCGTCAGTCATGCGGAAAAAGTGAACGGGGAATAGGCGAAACCGAGATCGTTACGCATCCTACACAAAAACACAAGTCACCGCTTTGTCCCCCCAGTGGTGCGGTGGTGGAGTTTGCAATCGAAGCAGTCGGAAAGCCCCGCCAATGGCCGGCGAATCACAAGGATTTATTGGTCATTTGTGGCGTTTGCCGATAGATTGCAAGACCGCTAAGGCGCGTCCGGGACCGCATTGTCTTGCGTTGGCATTGCGAAACGCGAAATGAGACTACAATGATCGTCCCGCCACTCCAATCCCACCCATCATGATGCACTTGCGATTCAGCAATCACCCGCTCGCGCGCACCGCGACCAAGAGTTCTCGCCACGACAATTGTCTGGCTGGCAAGCGACCGATGATTCGCGGTGAGCTGCTCCGCTTGGAATCGATACTCACCAAGGCAATGTTGTTTGGCGCCGTTTGGGTCAGTGCGACGGCACAGGTCGGGACCGCACAAGAAACCGCCGAATCAACCGTGGGTGGATCGTTCGCCGAAGCGGTTGAGCCGGTGTTGCAATCGTATTGCGTTGACTGCCATGGCCAAACCGATCCCGATGGTGCACTGGATTTAACCGCGTTCGATTCGACGCATTCGGTCGAAGCCAACTTTGCGACTTGGGACCTGATTCGCCAGCGCGTGGCCGATGGTGAAATGCCGCCTGCGGATTCCGGTTATGAAATGGAGGCCGATGAAAAGGCTGGCCTGCTGAACTGGATTCAACAACGTCGTGACGATTTCATCCGACAACATGCTGGGGATCCCGGCGAAGTCCTCGCGCACCGATTGAGTGCGTCCGAATACAACTACACGATCGCCGATCTGACCGGCGTTGATATTCGGCCTGCCGATAGCTTTCCGATCGATCCGTCGAATACTGCTGGCTTCGACAACTCGGGCGAGTCCTTGGTGATGACACCCTCGCTGATGTCCAAGTACATCGATGCGGCACGTTTCGTTTCAGATCACTTGTTGTTCTTGCCCGATGGGTTGTCGTTCGCACCACACCCGGTCGTCACGGACACCGATCGTGACAAATTCTGTGTTCGCCAGATCGTCGACTACTACGACGCGCAAAACACCAAGGTCGCCGACTACTTGTACGCACTCGGGCAACGTCTTCGTCAAGGCAATGATGCTGAAATCGACCCGTCGCTCAGCACCAAGTACTTGGACGATCTGACCCGTCAACTTGCCACTGCTGACGGGCTGATTGGTCCTCTGGCACAAATCCAATCTCGATTGAAGTCGCTTCCCGATGATCCGGCCGCCGCCAAAGAGGCCTGCGAAGCGTTGGCGGAAGAGATCAGCACGTTGCGTGAAGCGTTGGTGTTTGATTTCCCACACCTAAGTGTTTCGGGGATCAACAGCGGTTCACAGCCGCTTGTGTTGTGGCGAAACCGTCAAAAGGCATCGCATCGGATGTCGTTCAATGCTGATGCGCTCGCAGAGCTGCGCAAGTCAGACAAGTGGAACGAATTCGCACTTGGTCAAGGCACTGACGAACTGGACGAAGCTCAACTTCGTCAATCATACGAAGCGTTTTGCCGCTTGTTCCCTGACCGTTTTTATGTTGATCGGCGTGGGCGGGAATACGTTGGCCAAAAGGAAAAAGACCTCAATCGTGAAGGCGAATACCGGCTGCTAAGTGCCGGATTTCACAGCATGATGGGCTACTTCCGCGATGATCAGCCGTTGTACGAACTGATGCTGACCGAAGAACAGCAACAAGAGATTGATCGCTTGTGGTTCGAGCTCGATTTTGTCGCCGACGTGCCTGCTCGTCAGCACTCGGGGTTCATTTGGTTCGAACGCGCCGAAGGTCACTATCTAGTTGACTCCGAATTCGATCCGTTCCGGTCTGCTGATAAAAACGCGTCGCATCCAGACATGATTCAGCGTTTGTCGAAGGTTTACATCGCAAAGGCGGAACGTATCGGGGCGAGCGAAAAAGCCCTCGACGCGATGCGATACCACTTCGACGCGGTCAACGAGAAAGTCCAAGCCGTCGCACATGCTAAGACGCTATCCTATGACGCTCATGTCAATGACTTGGATCGGATCGCCGAACGTGCCTTCCGCCGACCGCTATTGGACAGCGAGCGTGAAGGCCTTCACGAGTTCTATCATGCCTTGGTGGACGTCGACGGTTTGACACACGAAGACGCAATTCGTGACGTGATTGTCAGCATTCTGATTTCACCGCACTTCTGCTATCGCGTGCAGAACTCGAACGCTGTCGCGATCGAGAGTGCTGTCGAAAGCACCGCGAAGGAAGAGAATGTTGCCAGCGTGAAACCGCTTGGTGCGTATGAGCTCGCGTCACGTCTAAGCTATTTCGTTTGGGCGAGTATGCCAGACGAAGCGCTAGTGCAAGCGGCAGCGGACGGAAGTTTGCTGGACCCGGAAACGCTTCGCCGTGAGTGTCAGCGGATGCTGGCTAGCAGCAAGGCAGAGGGACTGGCGGTTGAGTTCGGTGGGAACTGGTTGGGGTTCCGACAGTTCAAATCACACACAGGCGTCGACCGCAATCGCTTCACGGAATTTGACGACAAGCTGCAACATGCGATGTTCGAAGAACCCGTGCGGTTCTTTGAAGACGTCCTGGCCCGCAACGGATCGGTACTGGATTTCTTGTATGCCGATCACACCTTTGTCAACGAAGTGTTGGCGAAGCACTACGGCATCGACGAAACCTTTGACGACGAGACCGAATGGAAAAAGGTTGACAATGCCGCGAGTGTCGGACGGGGTGGTGTGTTGCCGATGGGGGTTTTCTTGACGAAAAACTCACCCGGTTTGCGAACGAGTCCGGTGAAGCGTGGGTTTTGGGTGGTTCGGCAATTGCTGGGGACCCATATTCCGGCACCGCCACCGAATGTTCCCGAGTTGCCGGAAGACGAATCGAAACTCGGCGAATTGACGCTGCGTGAAGTTTTGGCGAAACACCGCGAGCACTCGAGTTGTTCCGGTTGCCACGAGAAGTTCGATTCAGTCGGATTAGTGTTCGAAGGCTTTGGCCCAGTGGGCGAAAAACGCGAGCTCGATTTGGCCGGTAACCCGGTCGATGTCGTCGCCGATTTCCCCGACGGATCAAAGCATGCTGGGGTCAGTGGGTTAAAGGAATACATCCGCACCGCGCGGCAGGACGAATTTGTCGACAACCTTTGTCGCAAGCTGCTTGCCTACGCACTCGGGCGATCATTGATCGTTTCGGATGAACCTTTGATCGAGCAAATGAAGCTGCGGCTCGAACACAACGATTACGCATTTTCATCGATGGTAGAAACGATCGTGACAAGCGATCAGTTCTTGAATCGACGAGGCTAAGAGCGCCAGTGATGGCGGGCGTTGCCTTGGCGATCCGAGGCGACGCGATTTGATCGACAGACACGATTTCGTTTTGTGCGAGGGATTCTAGCGATGCACGACCAACCAGTCCTTAATCAACGACTTTCACGTCGCCTGTTGCTGCAAGGCACCGGTGTTTCGATGGCATTGCCATGGTTGGAATCGGTTGCCGTTTGGGGTGACGAAGCGACCAACGAATCCTCGGCCTGTCCGCAGCGGATCGCGGTCATGTTTATGGCCAATGGGGTCGCTTACAACCATTGGTGGGCGAAAGGTCAAGGCGCCGAAATGGAACTGGGCGATTGCTTGTCGCCGCTGGAGCCGTTCAAAGAGAAGCTGAACTTCATCAAGGGGCTCTACAACCCGGCCGCCGTCGGTGTCGGGATTCACCCCGGACAAACCGGCAACTTGTTATCGGGAGCGAAGCTGCAAAAAGGCGCCGAACTGCGCGGCGGCGTCAGCATGGACCAGGTGTTGGCCAAGCACGTCGGTGCCGAGACGTTGCAGCCCAGTTTGGTGCTCGGATGTGAGCAGCCAACGACTGGCTATCACGAAACCAACTTCTCGATGGCGTATAGCTCGCATATCTCTTGGCATGATGCGACCTCGCCAGTGCCCATGGAAACCTATCCGGCGCTCGCATTTGACAGTTTGTTTGAAAACCGTGGCGCGATGCGAAATCGCAGCGTGCTGGATCGTGTGCGCGAACACGCGGCGAGTTTGCAGCGGCAGGTCAGTGGCAGCGATCAAGCCAAACTGGACGAGTACTTGACCAGTGTTCGTGAGATCGAAAAACGGATCGAGCGGATGCGCAAGCTGAGCGAAAAGGCTGCCGAGAACGCTCGCGACAAAGACCAGTCGATCTCGCTGATGTCACGCCCCGACGCGGGATTACCTGAAGACATTCGCGAACACATGCGGTTGATGTGCGACATCATCGCGACCGCGTTCCAAACCGACAAAACGCGTGTCGCGACGCTTCTGCTTTGCCGCGACATTTCGGGGTTGATCTATCCGTTCTTGGATGTCCGGCTGGCACACCACTTGGCGTCTCACCGTGACACGACAGACGACTATCTACGGATTTGCCGTTACTACATCGAACAGGTCGCCTACCTGGCCGGAAAGCTGGAGAAGATGCCGGAAGGCGATTCGACCGTTTTGGACAATTCGATGTTGATGTTCATGTCGAACATGTGGAGCGGCAAGAATCACGACAGTTCAAAGGTCCCATTGATCCAAGTCGGTGGTCTGGCGGGGACGGTCGAGACCGGCCGCACGCTCGATTACAGCGACCGGGATGATGACGACCGCAAGCTTTGCAATCTGTATCTCTCGTTGATGGACCGAATGGGTGTCGCGATGGATGCATTTGGAGATTCCGATCAACGGTTGGCCGGTTTCTAACCCCGCTCGGAACGGTGCTTTCCGATTGCAAGGGTCTTGCCTCAAATGGGGCGACCCTTGTGCGAATCGCGACGAGCGGGGATCACAATGGATGTCATTCTTTTAAGGAACAGACTTTGAAATTCCCCATTTCTCTCGTCGTTTTGGTGTCACTGATGATGGCCGCTAGCTCAGCCAATGCGCAGTTTGTCGTGGCCCACCGTGGAGCTTCATTCGAGGCCCCGGAGAACACTCTGGCTTCGTTCAAACTCGCGTGGGAACGTGGTGCGGACGCGATCGAAGGCGATTTCTATGTCACCAAAGACAACAAGATCGTTTGCATCCACGACAAGAATACCAAGCGAACTTCACCTGGGACGCCTGTGCTGAGTGTTGCCGGGTCGACCCTGGCGGAACTCCAGCAGGTCGATGTCGGGGCATGGAAAGACGCTAAGTACGCCGGCGAGCGGATGCCAACCTTGGATCAAGTGTTGGAGACGGTTCCGGACGGCAAACAGATCTTTGTCGAGGTTAAGTGTGGTACGGAGATTCTGCCACTGCTGAAACCTGCGCTCGAAAACTCGTCCCTCAAAGACGAGCAGATCGCGATCATCTGCTTTGACAAAGACGTCGTTCGTCAAGCACGCAAGTTGATGCCGCAGTACCGGGTGAATTGGTTGACGAGCTACAAAGATGGCAAGCCAACGGTCGAATCGATCATCAAGACACTGCAGCAAACCGGGGCGACCGGCGTCGGCAGCAAGGGTGACTTGTCGATCATCGACCAAGCCTTTGTCGACACGATTCGCGAAGCCGGATTCGAATTTCATGTCTGGACGGTCAACGAAGTCAGCGACGCAAAAGCGTTCGCTTCTTTCGGTGCCGCGTCGATCACCACGGACAAGCCGGACGTGATCGGCGAAGCACTCTCGCAATAACCATCTCACTGTCAAACAAGTCATGCAACTTCGATCGACTCCAGTGTTTCTCGCCCGACGAGGCGGTGTTGAAAAAATCGTCATTGCCGTTTCGGTGATTGCCATCGCATCGCTCACCACGCTGTGGATGAGTGATGGTCCGCCTCCAGGTGACGAGTTATCTGACGCACCACGCGTCGCTGAATCGCCCCGTCAGCCTGAAATTGCGGATGCTTCCGATGCTTTCTCGGATCGGAGCGATGTGATTCAGCTGACACGTCACTTGAGCGAAATCCACTGGAGCGACTACCTCGGAAAGAAAGTCTTGATTCCCGGCGAATTGGTCGTCGTGGACAGCTATGGCTTGGCACAGCATGGGCAAATCAGCGTCGCAGCCGAACGCTTGTTTATTCCCACTGAAACGATCGATCCCAACGATGCTGCCGCCCAAAACAACAGTGTCACGGGCGATTCCAATGTGGCGGCGATCACCAAAGCCCAGAAAAGCAACAACGCCAGTTGGATTGTGATTGAAGACGGTGTTGACCGGAGCAACCAATATCCAGTGCCATTGTTGCCCGCCTTTGGAACGGATCTGCCGACTCTGAGATTGGGATCGAAGGTCAGCAACTTGGTCGGAAAAATCACCGAAGATCGGGGACGGTTTTATCTGGTCGCGGAGTTACCACTGAAGATCACTCCCGCCGAACGACCGGAACGTCCGAGCGTTGGTGATGCGGATGTCACCGTTGCTAGTTTCAATGTGTTGAATTACTTCACGACCATTGATAACGGTTCGAACGGAACACGTGGTGCGGACAACGACGAAGAGTTCAAGCGTCAAACCGAAAAACTGGTCGCCGCAATCGTCGGATTGGACGCCGACGTGATTGGGTTGATGGAACTCGAAAACAATTTGGACGCCGAACAGTCGTTGGTGGCCGCAGTCAACAAAGCGCTAGGCAAAGAAGTCTATGTCGGCTGTGGTATCCCGGCCGGATTCAAGAAAGCACCTGGCGCCGGTGACCAGATCCGCGTCGGAATCATCTATCGCAAAGATCGCGTCGAAACGGTTGGCAACACGCAGTTCATTGATGACTTCGCATTCGTCAATGCTCGCACACCGATGGTTCAGCAGTTCCGATTGCCTGGCGGTAAAGAGTCTTTTGCGGTGGTCGTGAACCACTTCAAATCGAAAGGTTCCAACAACGCCAAAGGTGCCAACGCCGATCGACGCGACGGGCAAGGTGCGTACAACGATTCACGCAAGAAGCAAGCGGACGCGGTGGTGAAGTACCTTCGCGGCAAACGTATGCAAGCACTCGTGATCGGCGACTTGAATTCCTACGGTCAAGAAGATCCGATCGACACGCTGCGTGCTGGCGGATTGGTCGATGTCAGCAAAACTAAGGCAACCGGCTCGTCGTACTCGTACGTCTACTATGGGCAGGCGGGATCGCTGGACCATTGCTTTGCGACACCAGCACTTGCAGACAAGGTGACAGGAGTCGCTGACTGGCACATCAACTCGGACGAGCCACGGTGCTTGGACTACAACACCGAGTACGGCACCGGACGTTTTTATCGTCCCGACGCATTTCGTTGCTCGGATCACGACCCAGTGTTAATCGGGTTGCAACTCAACTAGCGTTCCCGTCACTAGTGCTCCGATCGAATCGGAACAGATCGCACTGCAGCGTTGACGGCCTTTTCCAGCCGCTCAAGATCCTGCTCAGAAGGCGATTCGATTTCCTTTGCGTCGATTATCGTTTTATGAACCCGTGCTGACACGCGGGTCAGCGCGCTCGGTGAATTGAACAAGTCGTCATTGGACAGGACCGCGCTAGGTAAGGGGCCGAAGAAAAAGTCCGCCCGTTTGATTTTGAAAAACGGACGTTGCGGGTGCGCGATCGCATGCTGCGTCAATCGTTGATAGCGTGCACGGATGGTCCGATCGTCAGATGTCAGATCAGGCTCGCGTTCGGGCCAATGGTTCACCAAAGTCACTTTGGAGTGATCGGCGGAGAAAGCGTCTGGCTCGAACGCGTTGGTTGCCATTTCGACTTCGCAGTACCGATTGTTGCCATCTGGATTTAAAACATAGACCGGCGTTCGGTAGGGCCGATTGCCACTGTCGAGATGGTGAATCGTGTCATAAACCGGTTGCCCGGCGGACAGCACACGGAAGTGATGCTCACCAAGAGGGAGCGTCAGGCGTCGGCTGTGCCCAGGGCTGATTTCTCCGGCAAAGACGTCGTCAACATAGACGGCGATTGCGGCATGATGCCCATTGTCGATATGGACGAACGCTTCGGAGACTTCTTTGCACCCCAGCGGAGCCAGCAGTAGCATGGCCACGACCGCGGCGGAAAGCAGTGGTCGACAGTTCATTTTCTTGAACGAATCGTTGCATCGTGTGAGGAAGGACTGTCCTAATTTCAAACAGAGCCTAGGTTGCAAACATGCCTCCTGTGGGTGCTTCGCGGGAGATTGCTAAGCACCGATGATCGGGTTTTGACGAATCAGCTGGTTGCGGCACCGCTCGCGCGAGTGGTGCGGTCGCAGGCCTCGACGGGCAAAGCCTGTACGACCTGCTAAAATGCCAGCGGTATGGCCGGCCTTGGAAATGTCGGCGTCTCGGAATACCAAACTCGGGTGATTTGACTTTGAACGCGATCTCGCGTTGCGGTTTTCCCTTGTTGACGGTTACCTTCGAGCCGGATGCTGTTTTTTAGACAGGAAAGCAGTCCGAAGAGTTCCATTTTCCCAGCCAAGACATTCAGACTCGGATTTTCAGGATTTTGAATCGATGAAGTCAGCGTACGATTGCGTTGTCATTGGTGCCGGCCCGGCCGGTGGTGCGGCAGCCTCGATCACCGCACAAGGCGGTTTGAGCACGTTGTTGATCGAACGAGAAAGCGTGCCGCGATTTCATGTCGGCGAATCGCTGATGCCGGAGACCTACTGGCCGCTGCAACGGTTGGGACTAAACGACAAGGTCAAGAATTCTGGCTGGCAGGTCAAGAAAAGCGTCCAATTCGTCACGGCCAATGGAAAAGAATCCGCTCCGTTCTTTTTTCGCCGGCACGACGAGCGCGAATGTAGCGACACGTGGCAAGTCGAGCGAAGTGAGTTCGACAAGATGCTCTACGATCGAGCGGCAGAGCTTGGCGCGGAATGCTATGACGAAACGCGGCTATCCGACGTTGCCTTTGACGACAATGGCCGTGCGACTGGCGTCACCATACGAAACAAGAATGGCGAAACCAAACACATCGAAGCCAAGGTCGTCGTCGACGCAACCGGACAGCAATCGTTCATCGCCAACAAGCTAGGTTTAAAGGAAGTCAATCCGAACCTGAAGAAGGCCGCGATCTGGGGCTACTATCGCGACGCGATGCGTGGCGAAGGTGACAACGAGGGTGCGACAATCATCATGCAGACCGAGTCCAAGGAATCTTGGTTTTGGTTTATCCCGCTTTCCCGGGGCATCACAAGTATCGGTTGCGTCGCTGACAGCGACTATCTGTTGAAAGGGCGCGGGACACAAGAAGAAACCTTTGCCGAAGAGTTGGCGATATGCCCGGGGTTGAAATCGCGTTTGGAGAAAGCGACACGACTCGGTGGCCTGCGGACGGCGAAAGAGTTTTCGTACATGTCGACCAAACATTCGGGCGACGGATGGGTGTTGATCGGCGATGCCTTGGGCTTCATTGACCCAGTTTATTCCTCCGGTGTCTATTTCGCGTTGGAGATGGGTGTTCGTGCCGGCGACGCAATCGTCGAGGGGTTCCAGAACGACGATCTGTCAGGCAGCCAACTCGGATGCTGGACGGAAGATTTTCTTGAGGGGGCGATGTGGGTTCGAAAGCTGGTCCATGCGTTCTACAGCAAGGAGTTCAGTATCGGGCATTTCATGAAAGCTCACCCCGAGCACCGCAGCTGTTTGACGGATGTTCTGATCGGACGGATCTTCCATGACAAAGCCCGCCAGATGTTCGAAGACATGGACGAATCCATCAAACAAGCGAAGACCGCGATGGCAGGGTAGGTTCGACTTCGGAACCAACGCTGCAAGTTAACTCTCCTCCCAATGTTGGGGAGAGCTGGTCCTAAGAAGACACCGCGATCGTCTTGCGGTGTCGTTGATGTCTGAAATGCTGGCATCCGCGAGAGCTGGATGCCACTTGCCGAGAGTTTCAGCTTCGGTGCCTCATTCGTAGGCTCCGCTCCGTTAAGCGCCGACAGCACCGGCGGAGTGTTCCGAGTGCTCGCTGCCCTGGCGGCACGCTTCGACGACAGCAAATCGCTCTCGCCAAAGCAAGCGTTGCAGGAAGCCCGGACGTCGGAGGTTGGGATCGTCCGATTCGATCGTGTGCACTTTGCCGCGCGCCGTAATCAGACGCAAACGGCCGTCACTCAAGACTTCATCGACCACCCAAAACTTGTCTACTACGTAGCGATAGGTCTCGCCTTTACTCGAAGCAATCACCTGCGCGGCACGACGGCCGGGATTCGCACCTTGTTTGCTTTTTCGATAAACGGCCCAATCGCCTGCTCGCCAATTTGCATGCATGGGTCAAGTACCTGTATAAGTTCAAATCGAGTTCAATCCGTCCCTCGTGCTGTCAGCATTCCCCCAAAGGGACCCGCTTCAACATTAGAAACAAAACTGATCGATGGACAGTTGAAAACGTGTTAATAATTGGATTTCCACGTGAGATTCACTGTTTCTTTGCAAACGCGGTGCCAGGACCGCTGAATTGCAGGCGGAAAACCAATTTTTCTTAGGGGCGTCGGACACGCCAGCCACTTCGCTCAGCTTGCAGGCGGAAACGTTGCCCCCTTACACTGTACAACGTTCGCAAGTGGACTTTGGTGCCGAATTATTTGTTTAAATTCGGTGTCGACCGTTTGGTGAATTTAGTGGAGTGCTCTGCACCGCTCGGTTCGGCCGTCGGAAATCCTCCCCAATGAACGACTGCCGAAAACAACGAACTACGAAGGAATCAAATGAGTGCTGTCGCCGCAGGCAACTCGGTCATGCCACTACCGTTGGCACAGTCGTCGCCCGTCCTTGGATTGGTGATTCTGTTAGTCGGAGTCATGGTCATCGTGTTCGCGATGATTTTCGGCTTTTTCTTTCTTCGCTATGGGAAGCTTTGGATCCAGGCATACATGTCGGTAGCTGACGTCAGCGCCCCGAGCCTGATTCGAATGCACTTCACCAAAGTGAATCCAAATGTCATCGTGCAAGCCAAGGTCATGTCCGCGCAGGCCGGATTGGATATCGGACGAAAAAACGGTATCAGCACTCGTCGACTTGAAGCGCACTATTTGGCTGGCGGAAACGTCATGAACGTGATCCACGCCATCATCGCAGCAGCCCGGGCGGAAATCCCTTTGGACTTTGATCAAGCTGCCGCGATCGACTTGGCCGGGCGTGATGTTCTGGATGCTGTCCAGACCAGCGTTTACCCCAAAGTGATCGATTGCCCCGATCCTTCCCGCAGTGGGAAAACGACGTTGAGTGCGATCACAAAAAATGGCATCGAGTTGCGTGTTCGGGCGCGGGTTACTGTCCGTACCAATTTGGAGCAGTTGATTGGTGGTGCGACCGAGGACACCGTGATCGCCCGAGTCGGCGAAGCGATCATTAGTTCTATCGGATCCGCAGAAACTCACTTCAAAGTCTTAGAAAACCCAGACATGATCACTCGAGTGGTTTTGGAGCGTGGGTTGGATGCACAAACCGCATTTGAAATCGTGTCGATCGATATCGCCGATATCGATGTTGGTGAAAACATCGGTGCCCGATTGCAAAGCGATCAAGCTGAAGCGGACACTCGTGTCGCCCAAGCTCAAGCCGAACGGCGTCGTGCCGAGGCTGTTGCCGAAGAACAGCAGATGCGGGCCAAAGTTGCGAGTAACAAATCTGCTTTGGTTTTGGCGGAAGCCGAAGTTCCACGTGCGATGGCCGAAGCGTTCCGTGCTGGTCGAATCTCTGCTGCGAGCGAGAACAATTAGGCTGGTGAGTCAACGTACTTTTGAAACCACCTCGTACCGCGTGAAGTTCGCGGACGGGACCGGGCAGTATCAGTTAGCCGGCATCGTCGATCGGCCAAAAACGTGGACTGCCGGCGAAGAAGACGGCGATGGAAATGCGCCTGTCGTTGTGTTTTCGCACTGCTTCACCTGCAGCAAGGACCTAAAAGCTGCGGTGCGAATTTGCCGTGCATTGGCCAAGTCCGGGATCGCGGTGTTGCGGTTCGATATGACTGGTTTGGGCGGCAGTGAAGGTGACTTCTCGCAGTCCAATTTCAGCACCAATTTGGCCGACCTCGCGTCCGCAATCCGATTTGCAAAAAGCGAACTGGGGACAGTGACCGGATTGGTTGGCCATAGCTTTGGCGGGATTGCATCCTTGGTCACCGCGGCGCGGGCGCACCAAGCGAGCGACCATCACCTCGCTGACCTTGCCGATTTGTCGATGGTTGCGACGTTGGCCGCGCCAAGCGATTCTGCCCACCTCGCGGTTCTTCTTGAAAAAATGAATCCGGCGATCAATACCGAAGGTTCTGGTGTCGTCTCGATCGGCGGGATCCAGTGGACGATCACCAAGCAGATGCTGGATGACTTTCGGTCTCATCAGGTCGCCGATGTGTTGCCGACGATTCAGTGCCCGGTCCTCTTATTGCACTCGCCTGTTGATGAAACCGTTGCGTTTGATCACGCCTTGCGGTTGATGTCACTGTTATCGCAATCGCCGTCAGCCGAGTTTTATGGTTCGACCCGCGAGGCGGCGAAGCCCGTCAGTCTGGTATCCCTTCACGGTGCGGACCACCTGTTGGCATCGAATCCAGATGACTTAGTTTTTGTTGGGGAGCTAATCAGTAGTTGGTGTTGGCGCTATCGGTAGCAATTGTTGTCATGCGTTGGGAGGCAACGCCACGAGTTGTCGTGCATCTTCGACGCCGAGATAGCGTTCGATAACCGACGCAACAATCTTATTCTCGAAGTGCATGAATCCGACAAGGACGCCGAGAGTTGCGAACGCAATCGTAGCGACTGCTCCTATGATCAGTCCGGCCAGCGTGCTGAAGAACGCCGTGAGTAGACCCGTTGCGATTCCGGCGGCGATGCCGATGGCCCCGCCAACGATCAGGTACTTGAACATCGCGGATCGGTCGGCACGGGCTTTTTCTTGCGGCGGTATGTGTGCGAGGTGTCGCCGATAGTACTGCCCGATCGTCTCGGAGGAGCCTTCCCAGGCGAAGTTTTCGATGTCGTCTTGTTCGCCGCAATGTGCACAAACGGTTGTCTCGATTCCAGACAGTGGATTCGAAACGGCTTGGAACTCTGGTCCATCGATCAGAGTGGATTGACCGCAAGGACGATGGACGTACTGAAAGCTTTCGGGAGTCAGCATTGGGATAGCCTGGAATGAGAGAAGGTGGGGACCATCTAGTCTACCGCTGTCGATTCCTAGGGTGTGTTGGCTCTGCCGTCGTTTGTTTTCCGCCAAGCACGAGAAAACGCAATGACCAAAGCACCCGTGACGGGAGCCGAGATCATGATCCATCTGCCGCACCGTTGATTGAAGTGAACCATCGTGAAATAGCCGAACGCGGTAAACGAGATCATGACCCCCAATGCGAGTGACCAGCCGATCATTTTGCGCCGTCGAGAGATCGTCACTTTTGGGCTTTCTAGAAATGGAACTTGATCCTGGAGCGTCGAGAGAGAATCCTCATCGCTCGATCGCAGCGCTGTTCGCAAGTTGTCGTAGTATCGAACTCTTGTGTCGAACGTTTGGGATGCTCCGTCGCGATTCAGTTTCCAGCCGAAGATTGAAATCGCCAGGATGATCACCAGCATCACCGAGAAAACTCCCCAGTTGATGAGCGCCGAACCGCCGTGGTCGTGCGGCCTGTGATTTTCGAGTAGTCCGATACTGAAGAGCAGCATCCCTAAGCTGAGTGGGAAAAAGTACCACCAAAAAATGTTGCGAAGTAGTTTCGCTTGCCGCGTCAGCAAAATGATTTCTTGATCGAGCTGATTGAGCAGCGTGTCGTTTGGTTCGGTGCGATTCGGGGGGCGTCTGGCGATCCAGAGTATTAGCGGGATTTCGATCGCAGAAGCGATGATGACGAGGCTGCCGAGGCGAGACCAGGTTCGGTCGGAATAGAGCAGGGGAAATGAAAAAAACACCACGACAAATCCGGCCGCAATTGTTTCGGCGAGGTCTCGTCGTACGATCGCGTGACGGATCTGAGTTTGTGCCGTTTCGACGCGGTCGCGAAGTTGTCTGAATCGTTCGTCAGGCAGAGGTTCGATTAACTGCCAAGTTGTTTTCAACTTTTCGAACTCGTCCATCAGTCCTGCTCCCACTGTTTGAGGCGTTTCCGGATTCGACAAAGCCGCGTGCGGATCGCACCTTGCCCGACGCCCATGGTTTCGGCGATTTCTGCGTGCGAAAAGTTTTCGAGGTGCATGATCAGTGTCGCCCGATCAATCTCCGGCAACGAGTCGAGGAATCGCTCGAGCATTTGTTGCTGGTGCGTGTCACTAGCGGTGTTTGTCGCAAGTGTGGCTGGCATTTCGATATTAATCGTTGTGACTTTTGTACGGCGAGCGCGTTGCCACGTAATCGCGGTGTTGATCGCGACACGGAAACACCATGTGCCGGTGCTGCATTGGTGTTGGAATTTCGGCAAGCTGCACCAGAGTTGCAGCAGGATGTCTTGCAGCAAATCATCCGCATCAGAGCGACCATAAAACCGCGCGATACGAGAAAGTCGCAATCGGTTTTCGTCGCAAATCGAATGGAAGAGCGATCGTCGGTCGTGTTTGGATGAGGCGTTCACGCCCTAGTTTTGTCGAAACGAAGGGCGGTTTGTTACAGCAGGATAAGAAGAAAGTCTTGGCGACCAGGCCAATTGGCCGCATTGGCACTCGCGAGCGGTTGGTCGGATTTTTGTGTCCGGATCATGTAACCGCACGCTATCGCGTTAGCGGCTGATGGGAGAACGCACGGCGGTTTATCAGCCGCATCGGCGATAGCCAGCGGTTGTGTGGCTTTGGTTTTGCCGGCGGCCCGAGAATCGCCTAAAGGCTAGACTCCAGCGGCGCTTGTCTTAGGGGCGAAGCCCCGGCCGGTTACCTAGCCAGGTCCGCAGGGCCTGGAAAATGACCCAACCAAAAACAGTAGGGCCAACGGCCCGGTCCGTTACCGCGTGTTTGAAATCGATTGATTCGTATCGCCGTACGCAATCGTGGCGGTTTCATCACCCGCATTGGCGATAGCCAGCGGTTAGGCGGTTTTGATTTGGCTGGATCACGTAACCGCACGCTATCGCGGTCGCGGCTGATGGAGAACGGGCGGCGACTACATCAGCCGCATTGGCGATAGCCAGCGGTTGTGTGGTTTTGGTTTGGCGGGCGGACCGAAGATCGCCTAAAGGCTAGACTCCAGCGGCGCTTGTCTTAGGGGCGAAGCCCCGGCAGGTTACTTAGCCAGGTCCGCAGAGCCTGTGAGATGACCCAACCAAAAAAACAGTAGGGCCAACGGCCCGGTCCGTTACCGCGTGATTGAAATCGATTGATTTGCATCACCGTACGAAATCGTGACGGCTACATCAGCCGCATTGGCGATAGCCAGCGGTTGCGTGGCTTCGGTTTGACTGGCGGGCCCGAGAATCGCCTAAAGGCTAGACTCCAGCGGCGCTTGTCTTAGGGGCGAAGCCCCGGCCGGTTACCTAGCCAGGTCCGCAGGGCCTGGAAAATGACCCAACCAAAAACAGTAGGGCCAACGGCCCGGTCCGTTACCGCGTGTTTGAAATCGATTGATTCGCATCGCCGTACGCAATCGTGGCGGTTTCATCAGCCGCATTGGCGATAGCCAGCGGTTGCGTGGTTTCGTTCTGTCCGGATCACATAACCGCACGCTATCGCGGTCGCGGCTGATGGGCGAAGCCCCGGCTGGTTGCCTAGCCAGGTCCGCAGGGCTGGGAGAGGCGTTGGATGCGCGCACGAAAAAACCCGCAGCGGCTGGCGACAGGCCGTTGCGGGTCTTCGTGATGTTTTGGTGGTGAAATTGAAGCGAAGCTTCCTGTTGAGTCTGAACTGAGAATCGCTTCCACGGATTCGATTCCTCGCTGTCACCAGCAGGAACCTATTTCTAAGAATCCTTAGAAAAGGAGGTGATCCAGCCGCAGGTTCCCCTACGGCTACCTTGTTACGACTTAGTCCCAATCGTCGAGCTGACCTTCGGCGCCTGCGTCAGTAAACTGTTCGCTCAGCGACTTCGGGCCCTCCCAACTTTCGTGGCTTGACGGGCGGTGTGTACAAGGCTCAGGAACACATTCACCGTAGTATGCTGACCTACGATTACTAGCGATTCCGGCTTCATGCAGGCGAGTTGCAGCCTGCAATCCGAACTGGGGCACAGTTTTTGGGATTTGCTCCACCTCGCGGCTTAGCTTCCCTTTGTCCGTGCCATTGTAGGACGTGTGCAGCCCTAGACATAAAGGCCATGAGGACTTGACGTCATCCCCACCTTCCTCCGGTTTGACACCGGCAGTCTCTCTAGAGTCCCCGGCATTACCCGCTGGCAACTAGAGATAAGGGTTTCGCTCGTTAAGGGACTTAACCCGACATCTCACGACACGAGCTGACGACAGCCATGCAGCACCTGTGCAAGAGCTCCCCGAAGGGCACTCTCTACTTTCATAG
>NZ_NPDI01000077.1:0-23229 GCF_002251265.1 Rhodopirellula sp. MGV
GAACCGAATCTCGATGTCGTCCTCAGTTAAATTGGTTTCGACTTCCAGTAAACCCTGTCCAGTGCTCCGGTGGATCTCCATCGCATCGGCCGCATTGGTAAGGATGTTAAGGATGGCTTGATTGAACCTGGACGACTCGATGTCATGCGTCATTGGCATCGGCGGACAGTTCAGCATTCACTGCGTCACAAGGCTTGAAAAACGGCACCCCAAGTGGGTGAGGAACAACCTTTAACCTGCTTGGCGAACATGTGCCGATGAAGTGGACTGCGGATTCGACTTGGCGTTCACGCGTGGTAAGATGTTGGCGTGGTTGGGCGGATTCGCTCATCACGCGTTCTTTTTACTTATTCGTCGCGGAATCCGAGAAGGAGTCTTTCGTACGAAATCATTTCCATGCCGCGACGGGACGTTTCCTCCTTGATTTAGGGGATTGATTCTGTGATCGCAGAAAAACATGTCCAGCTTGATCTCGCACCGCCGAAACGGATGGCGGATGTCGAAACACCCTCGGCGAAACAGACGCATCAGGTTTCTGAAGCGGAAATGCTGGAAGCCTTGGCTGCCGACATTCGTCGTGACGCGAACGAGCAAGCCTTGTTCTACTTGATTCGCAGCAATACCGGTTACGACGGGGAGTAATCCCGAATGGCCTTCAGTGGCTGGTCGAACCACTCACCACCGCGATCTTGCCTTTGGGTAGGGTCGCGGTTTTTTGTTGTGCGGATCAGTAATCCCAATCGGCAGAGCAGACGGATTGGCGTGACCTGTGTTCTGCAAGACGGTCAGCGTGCAGGTTAGAATACTGTGCTACGGCTTCGCTACGTTTTTGAACGAAGTCGACTCCCCTCCTTTCCTGCCCGCCGCGAATGTTTGCCAACCATCGAACGATTCGGTGTCTGACGCGCACCGGACTTGTCCTGTCGTTCTCTCTTTGCATCAACGGTTCGAACGCTACACATGCCGAATCGGTTCCTGAAAAGGTTCGGTTCAATCGCGATGTGCGGCCGGTTCTATCGGACAAGTGTTTTGCTTGTCATGGTCCGGACGCCCAAACGGTGGAAGGCGGTTTGCGTTTGGATGTACGTGAATTGGCCGTTGATGATAGCGGTGCGATCATCGCTGGCGATGCCAATGCCAGTGAGTTGATTGCACGAATCATGACGGACGATCAAGACTTGGTCATGCCACCTGCGCATTCACACAAGACCCTTTCCGCCGCCGAACGTCAGGTGCTCAAAGATTGGATCGACCAAGGCGCCGTCTATGAACAGCACTGGGCGTACGAGCCAATGCGATCGGAAGGGCTCGACGAAGCCGACTCACTGACAGCCGCTATCGACCACAAGATCGACGCTCGGCTGAGTGAAGACGGACTGGACGCGGCCCCCAAAGCAGACCCGGTCACATTGATTCGCAGGTTGTCATTCGATTTGACCGGATTGCCACCAGAATCCCACGACGTCGACCGCTTTGTGAACAATCCCAGCGAGCGAGTTTACTCGCAACTGGTCGACCAGTATTTGAACTCGCCTCGGTTTGGTGAGCGGATGGCGATCTATTGGCTGGACCTCGTTCGCTATGCCGACACCGTCGGATACCACGGTGATCAAAACGTGTCCCAATCGCCCTATCGCGACTATGTGATCAAGGCGTTCAACGACAACAAGCCTTACGATGTCTTCGTGCGAGAACAGCTTGCGGGCGATTTGTTATCACCACCAAATCGTGACCAACCCAGTCAAGAAATGCTGGTCGCGTCGGGATACAACCGGCTGAATCAGACGACCGAAGAAGGCGGATCACAAGCCAAAGAGTACTTAGCGATTTACTTTGCCGATCGTGTTCGCAATGTCTCTCAAGTCTTTCTTGGTTCGACGATGGGATGTGCGCAGTGTCACGATCACAAATACGATCCGTTCACAACGAAGGACTTCTATGCGCTCGGCGCGTTCTTTGCCGACCTCGAAGAACGCGGCGTTTATGGGGCTCGTGATCGCCCGCCAATGATACCGGTCCCTTCCGAGGCCGAACACAAACAGCTGCAACGGTTCGACGCTCAACTGATTGAACTCGAACAACAGGGCGAAACGCTGCGGCAGCAGTTACTCGCCGAGATGCCCGCTTGGGAAGCTGCTGAACGCGAGCGTGCCGACAGGCCGCAGATCGAGACTGATCATCTGGTCGTCGATCAGTCGCCATCGGACGCCACGTTGAGCGGCGACTGGAATTTTGTCGAGACTACCTTCGGGGCTCACGTCGGTTCAAAAGTTCGTCATCAACAATCCGACGGTTTGGTTCAACATTACTTCGAAGGTCTAGAGCGACCGATTGTCGTCAAAGACCAGACAACGTTTTTTACATGGGTCTATCTCGATCCCAAGAATCCTCCCCAAGCGATCATTTTGCAGTTCAATGATGGCGATTGGGAACAGCGAAAGGTTTGGGGGAGCGATGCGATCGAATGGGGACGCCGCCCCGAAAGCTATGCCGCATACCGTCGTGCGGGCGAACTTCCCGAGACCGGGCGTTGGATCCGATTGGAAGTTGCGGCGCAAGAAATCGGATTAAAACCAAATGCAACCATCAACGGCATCGCGTTCACTCAATTCGGCGGCGATGCGTACTGGGACCATACGGGTGTTGAGCACCATGATGGTCGTTCCGAAGCGTTCCTGGCAGCTTTATCGACGCCATCTGATCAGCGCGATCAATCGCAAACCACGCGATTGCAAGACGCTTACTTTGCTGAATCGGACATTGTTGCGGCGAATTCGAAATCGATCGAGCAGGCCAAAGCAGATCGAGCAAGCTTCGAATCATCGATCACCAAGACCGTGATCTCGAACTCTGTCGAACCGAGAACCATCCGAATCTTACCCCGTGGCAATTGGATGGATGATTCGGGCGAAATTGTCTTGCCGGCTATCCCAGAGTTTCTGGGCACGCTCGAAGTCGGAGATCGACGTCTCACGCGATTGGATCTTGCCGATTGGATTTGCCAAGACGACAATCCATTGACGGCTCGCACGATGGCCAACCGGATGTGGAAATTGATGTTCGGCCGCGGGCTTTGCGAAAGCGTTGACGATCTCGGCGGGCAAGGCACCTACCCGTCTTATCCGGACCTGCTGGACACCGTCTCGGTTGGTTTTGTGCGTTCGGGCTGGGATGTGAAGCAATTGCTTCGTTCTATCGTCATGTCGAATGCTTACCAACGGTCCTCCACGCCATCGGCCGAACAGGTTTCCGCCGATCCGTACAACACGACGTTCGCTCGGCAAGGTCGGTTTTGCCTAGATGCCGAAATGGTGCGTGACACAGCACTGTCGGTCAGCGGATTGTTGGTGGAGCAAGTCGGTGGCGAAAGCGTTCACCCGTATCAACCGCCGGGTTACTACGCACAGTTGAATTTCCCCCGCCGCGAGTACGAGGCCGATAAAGATGAAAACCAATACCGTCGTGGCGTCTACACACACTGGCAGCGGACGTTTTTGCATCCAATGCTAAAAGCGTTTGATGCCCCCAGTCGTGAGGAATGCACCGCGGCGCGAGCTCGCTCGAACACGCCGCTGCAAGCGCTGGTGTTGTTAAACGATCCGACCTTTATCGAGGCGGCAAGAAGCTTCGCCGAACGCATCATGCATGAAGGCGGCGCGGAGGTCGATTCGAAGGTGGACTGGGCATACAAGTCGGCGGTCTCGCGGGCTGCTGATCCTGCGATTCACCAGACACTTCGTCATGTGTTTGAATCGAATCTCGAACGCTATCGGAATGATACGCAAGCCGCATCTGCGTTGCTTTCACAAGGCAACACCGCTTCTGACGGACAGCTGGATGCCGCCGAATTGGCCGCTTGGACCAGCGTCGCACGCGTACTCTTGAACCTGCAAGAAACGATCACGCGGTACTAAGTCCACTGCCCGTCCCAAGTCCTACCGCATTCTGAACCACTTGATTGGCTGACATGAACGATCACCACACCTACCTCGCACGCCGAACGTTTCTACGTCGCACCGGTTTGGGGTCTGTCGCGCTATCGTCGCTGCTGCAGAACAGCTTGCGTGCGGATACCATCGCAGCGACACCGATCACCACTGGCCAACGCCATCCGGCAAAAGTCAAACGTGTCATCCATCTTTGCATGGCAGGCGGACCCAGTCATTTAGAAACGTTTGACTACAAACCGGTCTTGGAAAAACTCGATGGGCAAGCGATGCCCGCTTCGGTGACTGCTGGCCAACCGATCGCACAACTTCAAGGCCAAGAGTTAAAGATTATGGGACCACAGCATCGTTTCGCCCCACGCGGCGAAAGCGGTCTGATGGTCTCAGATGTGTTTCCGCATATCAGCGGGCTGGCGGATCAGATGTGCGTGATCAAGTCCATGTACACCGAACAGATCAATCACGATCCGGCGCACACGTTTTTCAACACTGGTACGGCAATCAGTGGTCGCCCTTCGATGGGCGCGTGGGTGATGTATGGCTTGGGTGCTGAGACCGAAAACTTGCCTGGGTTCATTGTGTTGACGAGTGAAGGCGGCGGACAAAGTCAACCGATCAGTTCGCGACAATGGCATTCGGGATTTTTGCCCAGTCGTTTTCAAGGCGTCCAGATGTATGCCAGTGGCAACCCCGTGCACTACGTCGGGAACCCGGCAGGCGTCAATCGGTCACAGCAACGTGAAATCATTGACGCCGTTGCAACGATCAACGCACGTCGAAACCAAGAACGTCAGGATCCCGAAGTTGTGACGCGGCTGGCCGCCTATGAAATGGCCTTTCGGATGCAAGCGTCGGTGCCGGAATTGACCGACATGTCAAGTGAAACGCAAGCGACCATTGACCGATATGGTTGCGTTCCGGGGGACGGATCTTTCGCCAGCAATTGTTTATTGGCACGTCGCTTGGCCGAGCGGGGCGTGCGATTTATCCAGCTGTATCATCGCGGCTGGGACCACCACGGCGGCGTAAAGCAGGGTGTCGAGACAACTGCCAAGCTGGTCGATCAGGCGACCGCGGCATTGGTCAACGATTTGAAGCAACGTGGTATGTTGGACGATACGTTGATCATCTGGGGCGGCGAATTTGGGCGGACTCCAATGGCCCAAGGCAGCGGCCGGGATCACCACATCAAAGGCTTCTCGATGTGGATGGCCGGTGGTGGAGTGAAAGGCGGTCTGTCTTACGGCGCCACCGACGAATTTGGGTACAACGCCGTGGAAAATAAAGTCCATGTGCGTGACTTCCACGCCACAATGCTGCACCTGCTAGGGATTGATCACCAGCGGCTGACCTACAAGTTCCAAGGGCTGGACTTTCGCTTGACCGGCGTCGAAGAGGCACATGTCGTTCGCGATGTGCTCGCGTGATCGCCGATGCGGCGCTGCCCGAGAATGAGATTCCAGGACAGCTGCCGAAAGGCTTCTCTCTGTCGCGAGCCGAGAACGGGCTACTCGGCGTCGGATGAACGCAGGTAATTCAGCGTGTAGTACGCTTTGCTGTGCAGCAACGGTGTGTCGTCTTGGTTGCGAACGCCGGCGCTGTCGAGTTCGTGAACGTGGCCGCGTTGCAGTCCGTCAACCACCAGTTTGACTCGCATGCCGTCGTCTGAAACGGTGGCACTCTTAACAGTTGGAGTTGTGTGGTCGACTTCGGGACTGCCGTACTGTTCGCGATACTCGTAGGTGTACGTCTTCAGGTCGTAGCTGTCGACACTGCCGGCGGTCTTGGCATCGACCGGCTTGGTGAACTCCAGTTCGAAACCGTCGGGCTGCAATCGCATCGCCAAGATTTCAAATGGAACTTTGCCGGTCCAGTCCAATCGTTCGACGGCAAAGTCGCGGCTACCGACGCTGCCCCAACCTCGGTTGGTTCCGCCGACGAATAGCGATCCTTGTGAGGTCATTTCCACACCGACATTTCCCGATGCAAAACCAGATCGGAACGGAAAACAAACGCCCTGGACATGTCCGTCGAACTCGTCCAGGTAAACCCGCATGATCGTGCTGGCAGATTGGTCGGCAACAAACATCTGTTCGTTGAACGGACCGAATTTTCCGCCCGTCGTGTCACACGCAATTCCAGAAGCACTTTTACCCATCTTGTCGTACGGAAACATCACCGTCGGCGGAACGAGTTGCTCGACGCGATCCATCTCTTTGATGATGCGTGATCCGCTTTCGGGAATCACTGGCTGGGGGCCAATCACCGATTCCGCTTGTTCGTACCAGCGGAAGCCGCCGGGGTGACCGACGAAGCTGTTTTCGATCAATGGCTTCATCCCACAGGTCCCATTCCATGGCCCTTGGTTGTCGGTGTAATACAAGCGTCCTTTGGCGTCAGCACCGATGCCGCCTGGCGATCGAACACCGCTGGCAAACGGAAGCGTTTGCCCATCCCCGGTGACTTTCACCGCCCAGCCACGATACAGCACGTCACTGTTAAACGAGCCGGTCAGACACAGCGTCACGATGATATTTCCGTCGGCATCCGGCTTGGAACCGAAGGCATACTCGTGGTAGTCCGCCGAAACACCCCAGCCGTCGCCGACGGTTTCGAAGTCGTCGGCCGCACCGTCGCCGTCGTTGTCCTTCATGCGGGTGACTTCACAGCGCTGGGTCGCATAAAGCCATCCGTCTCGAAGTCCCAAGCTGAGCGGCTCGTGCAATCCTCGAGTGAAAACGGAAAACTGTTCGGCGGTGACTTCTTCTGCGAACGGTTGGTCGATCAGAAAAACATCACCACGACGGCTGCAGACGGCCATTTTACCGTCGGGCATCAACTGAAATCCGCTTGCTTCGATGACTTCGCCGAGCGGCGTTTCGAACGTCGTGATCTTGTAGTAATCCGATTCCTTTGGCTGTGCCTTTACTGCGCTGGCGAGCAACACAAGCGACAAAGCCAAACTGACACGAACCGATGACATGGCAGTAACAAACATAGAGGTGATGGACCTATGCGGTTGTAATTGGATTGATTGGCTCACCAGGAAATTACCTCCGTTACGGAGACGTTTGGCTGTGCGGGCAGCAGCACGCGGAGTTCGTTTCGTCCGCCTTCGTTGATCACGTGAGCCGGTAAGTCAAGTTGGATTTTGACCGAACCAGATTCGAATCCCTGCTCGGTTTGTTTCACATCACCAGTGGTCACGGGACGCCAAACGAGCGACTTGGGAGTGGCGCCTTCGTTCCACTGAATGGACAACGTGCGGATCGCCGATGAATCGGTGACAGGTTGCAAGTAGTCTTCGACGATCGCGTCGCCGATCTGGTAGCGGAACACCGGACGCCCGTCTTTGTCCAACCGGTAACCCTTGAAGCGATAGCCCAGCTCGCGACCGTCTCCCGAAGGCCAATCCATTTGCACGGCGTCACCGATCGCGATCGGTGTTGCGGTTTCGAGTGCCGTGACGCCGGAACCGACCGGATTGGTGCGACCTTGGCCGCGTCCGGTCCAGTGCCGCGACGCGTCGATGTAGTCACCACGCCAGATCTCATTCAATCCGAACCGTTCAGCATCCCAGATCAAGTTCACGCCTTCTGGGTATCCGACCGCGATTCCACGCCCCGAGACGCCTTCAAAGAAGTTGCGATAGATCAGTGGGCGTTCGCCAGCGGAAAGCAGGATCGATCCGGCGCGAAGTCCGAGGGGCTCCTGCGCTGACTTGCCGGCACTTAAGTACGACCAAATTGCGGTGATCTGCTCGTCCGCATCGCCGTGGTAAAGCTTGGTGAAAGTACTGCGACCTTCGGGAAAGCTGTTTGGCATGCGAGTGCCGGGGCGGTATTTGACCGGATCCATCAAGTAGCGATGGAACCATTCCGAGCGAAGACGTTTGGGCATTGAAACCAAGTCGATCACACCGATGCCGCCGCCTTTGACACCGCCGTAGGCATGGCACTTAATGCATGACAGTCCGGTCGCACCGACAAGCGTTCGTCCGTCGTAAACCGTTTCTTCGATTTCACTGACAGCGAGTGCGCCTTCTGCATTGGCGTCCAGTTTGACAAAACGGTCTGCCAATTGATCAAGCGTATCTTTTCCGAAACCGGGCATCCGAGTCAGCATGTACGGTCGTTCGTTCGCACCATTTTCGATCGTCGAGTGCAGGTATTCGGATTTCAGCTTGTCGCCGACACCGTCCAGTGGTGGTGGCATTCGGCTTTCCCAGCCCATTTCCACGGTCGTCGTTTGGAACGCGGTGTCGCGGGACGGTTCGGGACCTCCTTTGCCATCACGGACGTGACAGGCGTAGCAGTTCATCGCAGCCATCGAGAGATGGATCGCGTCATGATCGGCGATCGATTCTGTCGCAGTGGCCTGCTGCCGTTTGATCGCACCAACGATCGCGTCACGTTGACGATCGCTGAGCGAGTAGTCGACAGCCGGTGACTGGATTTCGCTTGCCAAGCATCCGGCATCCAGGTTGGCTTTCGAAAACGCCGGTGCTTTCGCCATCGACGAGGCAATCGCATTGAGCTTGTGGCAGCTCGCACAACCGGCGGACTGGAACAGCTCGCGTCCCGATTCGATCAAGGCTTCGTCGACCGCGAAATGATCCTTCACCAAACTGCGTGGAGCAGTTTCGCCGGACGCCAACATTTCATCCAAGCGAACGCGGCCTAGTAACGGATCGTTGACGTGGACTTCTAGTTCACCGCCACCGCCGCCGTTGAAGAACTCGATTCGAACGGGGTGGATTCCGGCGTTCAATTTGAATCGACCGCTCTTCGTCGTTGCCGGGTGAATCCCGTCGTTGACGATTTCTTGGCCGTCGATCACCAGCCGCGAACCGTCATCGCTCGTCAACAAGAACTCATAGGTATTGTCAGCTAGGATTTCGATCTCGGCTTCGTACACAACACCGATGTTGTTTTCGCTCAGGAAATTAGGGCGGTCCCAGCGGTTGATGGTGGTGACCGATTCCGGTTCTAGTTTGCTGAAGTCCGGCAAGCGGTCCCAACTGCCACGATAGAAACTGCGTTTAAGTTCGGTTTGCATCCGGCGACGCGTCACGTCACGGGTCAGGTAAGCGGCAATGCTGTAGGCATCTGCTTTTGAACCGGCGAGCGCCGGCATGCGTCCACCGCTGCGGATGTGATGCGGATTCTGCAGAAACCCTGCCAAACCATCCACGGTGTACTTTGTTGCGATGTCACCCAAGGGGACGGTGGTGTTGGCGGCGGCTTGGCGACCATCAAACGCTTGGTGACAGGCGACACAACCGACGGAGTGATAGAGAACTTCGCCCGCAGCGATTTGGGAACGTCGAGACGGACGATCGATCCAAGATTTGCCGTTACTTTCGGTCAGCAAAAAACTGGCCAAGGCGGCTGCATTCTTTTTCCTCGTTTGTTCATCGGCGTTCGGCCAAGGATCCGGCATGCTGGTGCCGCGTTTGGTTTGGTGTGGATTCTGAATCATCGCGACAAGTGCATCGGGACGAATCCGGCTAGCGACATCAGAGAGATCTGGACCCCGTTTTGTTGGCAGAACGCTGGTCGCACCATCGTGACATGCGGTACACGCGAGGGCTTCGATCAACAACTCGCCGCCGAGTGCGTTTGGGTCAGGGGCGCCACCGGTAAAGAATCGTTCAAAGCCAGGGACGATCGGGCGATTGGCTTCGCGGATCGGGTCGCGTTCGACCAACCAAATGTTGCGAAAGCGAACTGGATCACCATGGTCTTGCAAATAGATTGGCCCCGGCTGGGCGTTTTCGCCCAGGATCGCGCCACCGGTCGCGGAGTTCACGACAACATCATTTTGCACAACGATCCCGTTGACTCGAACGGTCATCCTCGCGTCGGCGACTTTGTTGTCACCTTCGAAACGTGCGGCGGTAAAGTCGACGTCGTACGTTTGCCACTGCATGGGCGGCAAACAAGCGTTAAAGTCGGGAGCTTTGATCTGATAGATGCCGCCGGTCTCATTGGACGCACCTTCGAGTCCGAACGAATCGAGGACTTGAGTTTCGTAGCGACCTTGGTGGTAGACGCCGCTGTTGCCGCGGGCTTGTCCGCTCTTGGTTGGCATCCATGGCGTACGAAACTCAAGGTGCAATCGGTAGTCGGCAAAGACACCTGTCGTTTGCGTCCCCTGTTTCAGGAATCCGTCGTCGTCAATCCCGCCGCCTTTCCAATTGGATAGGCTGGCTTCGGTTCCATCGAACAACACGACCGCGTTGCTTGGTGGTTTTGCACCAAGCGTGGGTGACTTGCGTTCGACCCGACGCAGCGACAGCGAGTCCGCCAGTTCGGCAACCGTGTCCGCATCGCCGTCGAGTTTGCGTGGCGCCTCAAGCGCCGAAAACCGTTCGTCGATCGGGGCTTCGAAGACGACGATTTCGAATTCACCGTCCCCGATCGCAATCACCTGCATGCTGCGGTCGTCCCCGGTGTATTCACCTTGGACTTTAAAATCTGGATCGTCGGCAGCCGCAACCAAAGGATCGGCAGGTGCCGCGACGGCGACGAAAGATGGCGCAAAGCCAAACGAAAGCATCAGGCATGCGAAAATCCGTGCATGCCTCGGACGATAAATCGAACGCATGTAGACCTAAACCCAGTCGATTGAGTTATTTTTTACCTTGGGAAAGCGGCACAGCATACACAATCAATTCGATAACGTCGCTGAATAAACCAGCTGAAAAGGCCGTTCAAAGCAGTGTTTTTGCACATTGTTCATCGTCCAGCTTGCAGCGCAGTTGCTCAATCCGCCGTTCTATCGTTTGCGGCGGACGACTTCATTGCCGCGAATAGACGCTTGGGCCCGGTGGAGTTCCAGGTCCATTGAATAGTCCATCAACGCCACATGCCCATCCGCAAAAGCGACGTTCCATCCCGCCGCATGGGTGGATCCGAAGTCATGGCACTCCAAGCAGTTTTCGTAGGAATCGACCGCCGGAGAACGCGCCGCATACCGAACATAGGAGTGCGACGAGATTGGGACATCGTGATATCCCGCTAGCGGTGATCGGTCACCGAACCCATCGCCGGTTTGCAGCTTCGCCAAATCCATCGCCTTTTCGCCGACCAAGTAAGTGTTCGACAAACCATCCAGAAGTGCATTCAGTCGCGTCCGTCGGCCGAGCACCCACACACCATCGTCCGTGATTTTGATCGCGGGGGCTTCGTTCTCATTGGGGGAGGCCTCTTCGTCGATGACCGCGGCGCCGCCGTTCATCGCATAATCGGTACGTGCACCAAAGTTGCCGTAGCGTTCCACATACGGGGGAAGCAAAGGATACGCCTTGGGGTCACGCCGCGTGGGGCAGTGAAACGTGGCTACGGTCGCACGGACTAGTTTCTGAATGCGTTCGGTTGGCGTGATTTTTATGGGACGGGCGAGACCCTGGATCGATGATCCCAAGGCTTCTTGTTCCAGAAATGGCAGCGACTGTGAGATCCAAGTGCCGCCACCAAGTTTACTTCGGCTACGACCGTCAAGTTGGCGGATCAGGAACCCTGCGCGCTCGCCGCCATAGCCCGGCAACTCTTTGAACGTCGATTCATAATTGTGGCATGCCAACGCGATCTGCTTGACCCGGTTTTGGCACTGCATCAAGCGAGCAGCCTCGCGAGCCGCTTGAACCGCAGGCAGCAACATGCCAATCAAGATCCCGATGATAGCGATGACGACGATCAATTCGACCAAGGTCATGGCATGGCGAGACTCGTGACGCCCCATTCGTGGGCCTCCAAAAAGTTGTTCGACAACTCGATTAAGCCGCCGCCACTGGCGATGCATTGCATCACAGTGTTGACGTGTCTCCGGGAAAGACTCACCCGGCTGAAGATCTTGTTGTCGCTTCTTGGAGGTAGCGAGAGTTATACGCGATTTCTATCGCGTTGTCCAAAATCGCAAAATGTCTGAGAGCTGGTCAGCATCCAGGTTTTCGTGTGCCAACAATTCGTCGGCCACCGCCGCGATTGCCGCCCAGCATCGGTCGCGCCAGATCTGGTCTTTCAGCACCGTCAACGCGGCAGTCATAAACACTTCTCGGGCATACGGATCGGGAAACATTCGGCGGCAAAGTTGGCTTGCGAGCTGCCAATCGTGTTGCCAGGTCGGATCGTCAGCCGGATGCATGTCTTCTTCGCGATAGATCATTTCCGCAACGGGCCCGGCCAGCAGCGTCAAAACCTCGCGTTCGATCTGCAGATTCGCGTTCGGATCGACTCGCCCCCAGTTGACATGGCAATCGCCAAATCGCTCCGGCAGCCAGTCGTCTTCTTCGGCATACATGCCAACCGATTCGATCGTGCCGCCGAGCAAAAATCCGATGACCGCATGTCCGGCTTCGTGGTACGCGGTCCAAGTTTCTTCTTCGTCCATCACCCGATTATGCGATCGACCATTGGATCTGAAAACGGGACACGCCGATCTGAATGGTCGCTACAAACAGTGAAACGCCATCAGGCACCGATTTGGGCGAGCCACACAAGCAACCCGATGATCACGAAGCAAACCGCAACGGAGATGAGAAAGCCGATCCAGTCCGACGGTCTGGGCTTTTGGATTTCCAGTTGTGTGCCTGGAAACAGACGCTTCGAATCCAGTGATCGTGGGTCACGATAAGCGGCTTGCAAATTCGCATGATCGACTTCAGGATCGGGATCGACCGGCGTTTTCATTTTGGCAAAGTATCGATCGAGAAGCTGTTCGTCACCGGCAGCGGTAAAGTAGCTCAGGACGATCAGGATCAGGAATGGCAGCAGAACCCGCGTCGGTAAACGCAGTGTTTCTAAAGTCGCTTTACTGATGTCTGCGAAATCGAATCCGCCCAGTTTGTAAACGACCAAGTCCAAATTGAACTGTCCTTTGCCCTGTTGTGCCCCGGTTCGTCGTTCGGTCACGATGGTTACGTTGCCTTTCGACTGACGCGAGACTTCTTCGTAGGTCGGTTCGCCGGAAGGAACGACTCCGTCGCTCCAGAAGATCGCTTTGTCACCCGAGCGAATGACGATCTCGATCGGGTCACCGATTGGACTGCTTGGTGGCTCGGGGCCGAGTTGGTTCAATGTTTTTTCGTCGCCCATCGCTTGTTGACGAGCTTGTACCCAGGCCTCGTGTTTGGCGACGTCGGCAGCTGTCGCCGGTCTTGTGATCGTTTGGGTCACGCGGTCCGTACAAACAGTCCAGCGCGAGTCGGTGGCTAGTGCGGGCCAGATGATGGGAATCAAAATCGGCAAGACAAAAAAGAACAGCGTCGAAAACGCAATCGTGATACCAACAGAAGTCGCGTTGGCGCGTCGCCAATACATTCCGACCCAAAACGGTGCGGCGAAAATAATCGGCAGTTGTATCGCAAGCAGAAACTGTGCGAAGACATCGGCCATTGTCAGTGCGACTGCGGATGCACCAACGATAATTGCCAGGCCAGTCCATCGAGCGACACGAACGGTTTCACGCTCGGTGGCGCCGGGATTTAGGTATGCCGCGTAGAGGTTGCGGGTAATCAATGCCGAACTGACAATCATGTACGTGTCAGCGGAACTCATCATGGCCGCCATCAAGCACGCCAACATCAAACCCACCAATCCGATGTTAAGCGGTCCCAAGATTTCTTTCGCGGCCACGCCCCAAACATAGTCCGGGTCTTTGGCCAACTCGGGGCTGCCAGCCAAAAGCGCCAACGCAATCAAAGCGGTCATCGCCCAGCCGACCGTGCATAGCCGTTTTAAAAAGTTGCCGACGACCAATCCGATTCGCGCCTCGTTCTCACTTTTGGCTGAGCCCCCGCCGGTCGCGATGAAGTGCGGCTGTACGACGATGCCTACCAACGCCAAAACGGTCAGCGCGATGATGTATTGCAGTGGGAATTCGCCGGCACTCGGCCCGGTAAATAGGTTGAAGTAGTCAGCGGAGACACGCTCGTGCATGATCCGAAATCCGTCGACAAAGCTTTGTGACTGAGGATCACCGAATTTCTTGACCAGTTCCCACAAGCCATACGGAATCAACATCACGCTGAGCAAGATGATGAACAAGCCTTGGATCAGGTCGGTCCAGTAAGCCGCGGTCAGTCCGCCGAGAACGCCGTAAAGAATCACCACCGTCGCCAAACCCGGAATCAAAATGTATTCCAGCTGAACGCCGCCGATCTGGTCGGCACCAATCAGCGGCGCGGCGAACTTGGCAATCGCCGACAGCATCGTCGACAGATAGAACATGTAAAACACGATTGCAAAGACGGCGTAAGCCGCGCCCAACGCTTTCGACTGATAGCGTTCGACAAACCAATCGCCAAGCGTCAGGTGCCTCATCCGCCGGTACCAGACGGCGGTGATCCAATAAACGGGAGTTACGAACAGCCACATCAGGGCTGACCAAACACCGCTAAGTCCGCTGGTCCAACCGGTCCGGCCGACTTGGATCGGTTCGTGGGCGCCAGTGCCAGCACCGAAGGCAGCAAACGTCTGCAGCAGCTTCCCAAAGCCGCGACCGCCCATGAAGTAATCTTCTTGATCGTTGACCCGGCGCATGGCCCAGATCCCGATCGCGATCATGACAACGAAGTAGGCAAAAACGACCAGGTAATCTATCGATGTCATGATGAGGCGAGCTGAGAGGGGCGGGAGGGCGGAGAGCCGCAACTCGAAGTCGAGCCGCACGTGCACCTCATCGCCGTCTCATCCAGCCATCAGGCTTCGAGCCTAGCCATCGACGTTTGCATCGCCGGTGATCTTGTCTCGAAACATCGCCAGCCGTCCCAATGCGGCGTTGATATCACGTTTGTCAACTTCGCGGTCGTCGAGCACATCCGCAAAATGGCCGCAGAATTTTGCGAAATGCTTTGCATTGATCCCGCGGCCGGCGTGAATTTTAGTCAATTCCGCACCGCTGTACTCGGCCGGACCGTCAAACGCCGATGCCAAAAAGTGATATTGCATCTGACGTAGTCGCTCCATCGATGCACCTTCAAAAAAAGGTGCCAACTCTGGATCGGCAAGCACTCGCTCGTACATCAATTGAACGATTTCCGCCACGGCGCTCGTGCCGCCAAGTCGGTCAAACAAAACGGGCGTTGAATCAGACATGGTGATGCCTCCGGGCTGATTAGGTGAACGGATAATTGATGTTGTATCGCGAGTCGACTGCCTTGTCAGGAACGGTTCCGCGCACCACCGTTTCCGCTTCGGGACATATCGCACACATCGTCACGATCGAGAGCTTCATCAAACGACCGCAGGTTCGACTATTGTCGACCAAGTCTACCCCCACGCGATCGTCCAACCGCATTTTTATCACTGCATTTTTATCCACGTCTACCGGAAGCCATGCGTCTCCGCCGTACGTGATTGACGGGATGTTCCCAATGTGACCAGTGAAAACGCTCTCAATAGCGAGCGTCTTTTTCCGATGGGGGAATGATTTCCCTAGATTGCAGGGGACTTTGATCGACGCGAGAGGTATAAGTATTGCAGCATCGAAGAAGTGAATCTAATTCACTGCGACAACAGTCAAATGCATAGCAATCAAGCACATTCGGTCTGCCGCCAGGCTGATCCCCAGGCATGGATCGAAAACGCTCGCGATCCAAAGTGTTTTATCGGAACTGATGGCACAGAAGTCATTGTTCGGGAAACCCACATCTCCTGGGTGTTTCTTGTCGGGCGATTTGCTTTCAAAGTAAAAAAGGCGATCCAAACACCGTTTCTCGATTATCGGTCACTCGATTCTCGCATGCAGATGTGCAAAGAAGAATTGCGGTTGGACCGACGCTATGCACCCAACCTGTATTGTGATGTTGTGTCGGTCCGGCAAACTCCCGACGGAATCGTCATCGGCGACTCGCCGGAATCCGAAGGCACGATCGTTGACTATGCCGTTCGGATGCATCGCTTCGATGACGATGCGATCCTGTCATCCCGTCTTCGGGCTGGCGAAATCACGCGGGCAGACATCTGCCATTTTGCCCAAGAATTGGCCCGCTTGCATGAATCGAGCGCGCGCCAGTCGGTTGCTTCAAGTGATGCGGAGCCTTCGCCAAGTTCGCCGATCCGTGCGAACACCGCGATCGAAGACGCAATGGAGAATTTCGACGAACTTCGGCAACTCGTTCCCGACCAGTTACCTACATTGCAGCGACTGATCGTGTGGACACAGTCGTTTTATGAAAATCATTCGCTGCTCTTTGACGGACGCGTACGAGCGGCATTCATACGCGAATGTCATGGAGATTTGCATCTTGGCAACATCGTTGACTATGACGGCGAACTAGTGCCTTTCGACGGTATCGAGTTCAACGATCGGTTTCGTTGGATCGATGTGATCAGCGATATGGCGTTTGCAGCAATGGACTTTGCAGCCCATGGACGCGAGGACTTTTGTTTTACGCTGATCAACGAATATCTTGATCAAGCCGGAGACCACGCCGCGATTCCGTTGGTCCGCTGGTACTTGGTCTATCGCGCCTTGGTACGGGCTAAAGTCGCGGCAATTCGATTGCAACAGTTTGACAGCGATTCCGACCAGGTATTGCAAATTCGTCAGGAGTGCGAACGCTACATTTCACTCGCCGAATCGTTTTCGTACCGCCGACCACCACAAGTGACGATCATGTTCGGTGTCAGTGGCAGTGGAAAGACGTTTGCCAGCGCCCAATTGCTTGAACAGCAGCATGCGATCCGCTTGCGAAGTGACGTGATCCGCAAGCGTCACTTCGGTTTGAAAAACACTCAGCGACCGACGGTGGAACAGCAGCACGATATGTACTCGAACGCAGCCACTGCAGAGATTTACGATCGATTGCTGAGGCTGACAAGGTTGGTGTTGAACGCCGGATTTCCGGTCATCGTCGACGCCGCTTTTTTGAAACGCGAGCAGCGGGAGACGTTTCGCCGATTTACCGAGGAGCACCACGCGCACTTCGCCATCGCACCTTGCTATGCCGACGTCACGACCCTGCGGCATCGAGTCGGCAAACGGATCATGCGAAACGATGACGCGTCCGATGCTGATCTGACGATACTCGACCACCAGCTCTATACGACAGACGAGTTGTCAGCAACCGAAAAGCAGTCTGTGATTACGGCGGATTGCCTGACAGCTTGAGGCGTTCTTCGCGCGAACAGGCGACTCGATCAAGCTAAGAGCCCTTTCACCACACGCCCATGGATATCCGTCAATCGATAGTCTCGGCCCGAGTATCGGTATGTCAGCCGCGTATGGTCGATACCCATCAAGTGCAGCATTGTCGCGTGCAAATCGTGAACGTGGACGCGATTTTCGACCGCGTGCATCCCCAAGTCATCCGTTGCGCCAAAGGTCGTTCCGCGGCGTATCCCGCCGCCAGCCATCCACATCGAAAAACCGGTGTGATGATGGTCTCGTCCTGCTTTCTTCGCGTCTTTGACTTGATCAATTTGCGAATACGGCGTTCGCCCGAACTCACCGCCCCAAACCACCAACGTATCCTCGAGAAGCCCGCGTTGTTTTAGGTCGGTCAGCAAGGCCGCGGAGGCTCGATCGCTGTCCGCACACAACCGCTGGTGTCCCGCGTTATTGTTGCTGTGTGTGTCCCATGGCTGCTTATTTCCCTTGTCAACATAGAATACCTGGACCACCCGAACGCCGCGTTCGAGCAATCGCCTGCCCAGTAAACAGCTTCGGCCATAGACCGTGTCGCCGTAGGCTTCGCGAGTGGTTGCGGATTCCAAATTCAGGTCGAACGCCTCGGACGCGACTGATTGCATTTGAAACGCCAATTCCATCGATCGGATGTGCGTTTCTAATGAATGATTCCCGGAACGCTTTTGCTGGTGGATCTCGTTCAGTCGGCCAAGCAAATCCAGCGATTGACGTTGGGTCTCTCGTGTCAAATTTGGATTGTGGATGTTGGCAATCAATTGGTCGATCGCCGTTTGGTTGGTGTCGACTTCCATCCCTTGGTGTTGCCCCGGCAAAAAAGCATTGGACCAAAGTTGAGGTCCAACGACGGGCAACCCCGGGCTGATCGCGACAAACGACGGCAGGTTTTCGTTTTCGTTTCCTAACCCGTATGAAAGCCAAGATCCCAAACTGGGACGCGTCGGCTGTTGGTGGCCCGATTGCATCAACAAAAGTCCCGGTTCGTGATTCGGAACATCCGTATGCATTGAACGCACAACACAAAGGTCATCCGCGTGACGCGACAAGTGCGGAAACAGTTCACTCATTTCCATCCCGCTCTCACCATGCCGTGCGAACTTAAACGGCGAAGGCATCATTCCACCGGCTCGTTTACGTCCCGAGATATCGTCCGGTGGTGCTTCGCCTTCACGTCGAAGTAATTCGGGCTTGGGATCAAAAGTATCGACGTGCGACGGGGCCCCATTCATGAACAAAAAAATGACCCGCTTGGCTTTTGCGGCATGATGCAAACCACCCGCGGGACGGTTGTCGCCAGCGATCGCGTTTGCCCCCAAGATCCCACTCGCTTGCATCGCACCAAGCATCCCGACAGTACCGAATCCGGCACCGGAACGACGTAACCATTGGCGTCGTGACAAGATGGACGGCTGATTCATGACAGGCCTACTCATTTAATCGATAAATTGCATTTCGTTGCTGATCAGCAGCATGTGAGCGAGCTGAACGAGGGATGATCGCGGTGCCGATCTCGATTCACTACCGCCTACGAATTCCAACGCCAGATCCAGTTCTTCGCCGGTGGGCGATCTGGCAAACAGCCTTTGGTAGAGCACAATGATCTGGCCTTTCGCAGTCAAATCGCCCCCACATGATTGATCAGCTGAGCATTGCTCCGCGAGTGATTCGGCTTGCTTCACAATGAAGGGGCTGTTGAGTAAAAACAGCTTTTGCAAAGGCGTCGTGACCTCTGCTCGCTTCGCAGAGTGTGCATTGGGATCGGGGAAACCAAAGCGGGCGAGAAGCGAATTCAGGTCCATGCGACTGACTTCGCTATAAAGCGTCTTCCGCCGTTCATCTGCCGATTCGGGATCGATCGATCGGCCGCCAATCGATTCGTCCAGTCGACCGCTGACCAGCAAAATCGAGTCGCGATAGGCTTCGATGCTCAGACGCTTGGGGCTCATCCGCCAATAAAGCCGATTGTCGGCGTCGGATTTCATTGCCAACGCGTTCGATTCACTACTTTGTTGATAAGTCTCTGAAGAAACGATTTCGCGAATCAAACGTTTGAGCGACCAACCGTTTTCCATCAAACGACAAGCCAGCGTGTCGAGGAGTTCGGGATGGCTTGGGCGTTCCCCGAGCTTGCCAAAATTGCTAGGCGTTTCGACAAGCCCCTGACCCATTAGGCGTCGCCACACTCGATTGACCATCACGCGCGCGGTGAGCGGGTTTTGTGGATCGACAATCGCCTCGGCCAAATCGGCACGGCCACTGTTTTCGTTCAACGGTTCAGGAGTGTCGTCGCTTAGGGCAGTCAGAAAGTGACGCGGCGCGAGTTCACCTTTTCGTTTGACGTCCCCGCGAATCATCACGTGCAAATCTTTGGGCTGACCATCGCGAACGATGTGCACACCGTCTTGTGGTTTCTCGCTTTGGTCGCCTTTGGTTTTGACTTCGCCGTTGATTGGACGATTGAACATCTCGGTGCTGGCAAACACACCGGCCATCGCGTAGTAGTCCGACGTTGGTATCGGATCGTATTTGTGGTCGTGGCATCGAGCGCAGGCAACCGTTAAACCGAGTAAACCGCGGGTCACTGTGTCCACTCGATCCTCCCATTCGTCCGCCATCACTTCGGGACTGTTGCGGGCGTAATACTTTGGCCCCAGGCCGAGAAAGCCCAATGCCAAATGATCGTCCTCGGAACTTGGACGATAGTGATCAGCGGCCAACTGCAATCGGATGAATTCGTCGTACGGAAGGTCATTTGCAAGTGCTTCGATGACCCAGTCGCGATAGAGGTACGCATTGGGATAAGTCAATGAGTCGTTGTCGCCGACCTTATGAGCTTGATCCTCCGCATATCGGGCGACGTCCAACCACAGCCTCGCCCAGTGTTCACCAAAAGCCGGGTCGGCCAAGAATTGGTCAATTAAACGATCGGTCGCGGCGGGATCTTTTGAGTTTAGAAACCGTTCCATTTCCATTGACGAGGGCGGCATGCCCCGCAGATCAAACGACAGGCGTCGAAGCAACACCTGACGGCTCGCCGGGCCATTTCGTTGCAGGCCTGCGGTTTCAAGTTTGCCATCGATCAATTGGTCGATCGATTGATGTGATCCGACGGGCGATTGGAATGACCAAAATGTAGCGGCGTCAACTTGATTGTCAGCAGATTCGCCGTTGCCAGATTTGTCACGGCTGTCCGATGAGCCGATCTGCTCGGATGTCGGCCTTGGGTCCAATGCGCCATCGCGAATCCAGGTTTCGAAGTCGTGCAGGATTCGCGCGTCCAGTTTTCCTGAGGGCGGCATCTCGGAATCTTCGTATTTCATCGCCCGAACCAGCAAACTGGCATCGGGGTCTCCCGGGACAATCGCCGTACCGGAGTCGCCGCCATTGCGCGTCGTGTCGGCGAAGTCCAATCGCAAACCACCCTGCAAGATATCGGAATCTTCGGAATGGCATTCATAACAGTCCTCGATCAACACCGGGCGAATTCGACTTTCAAAAAATTCGATTCGCTGCGACTGATCGGACCGCTCAACTGCATCGAGACTCTCGGCGGGAATCGGTTCGCTGGCGACAGTGGGACTGGAAATCACGAGGCTCAGGTAACAGCAAACCAACGCAAAGGCAATTGCGATGAGTCGTCGCGGATATCCAAATCCGTTCCGTAGTCCGTGTGTGTTCACGGGATCGACTGGGGTTGGAAAGGCGGGGAGTATGACGTCGCGGAGTCAATCACCGCGACGCCACGAAGGCGGGACCTTCAGTGTAACGCCAATCCACACGCCGATGTCTATCAATTTGTCGATCGTCAATGTTCACCCATCTGATCACATGTCTGCCAGTAAACTGAATCTACCGGTTAACATAGGACGAATGGATAGGGCTCCCGCTATCGAACCTTCGGCGTACGCGTTGATGGCAGTCCTTGTGATCGCAAGTGGTATGGTGGCCGCTGCTTGCGGATACGAAGGTGGCTACTCATGCTTCAATCATTTCGTTTCCGAACTTGGAAACCACCACAAAACTTCTGCAGCCTGGGCGTACAACACGGGGCTGGTGATTGGCGGTCTGTTGATCGCTTTGGTTGTGGCCGGGTTAGAGCGAGTCTCTTTTCCTGCGCTGACGCTGCTGTTGGGGGCGAGTGGTGGAACGGTCTTGCTAGGTTTTGTGCCGGAAAGCTCGATCCTGGTGATGCACTTCGTCTTGGCAGCGTTGACCTTCGTTTTTGTCGGAGGCGGCGTGATCTTACTGGGCATTCAGGTTTGGAGGGACGATACCTGGCCCAATCGATTGTGGTTGATCAGTGTTAGCCTTCTGACGGTCGGCATTGCGATATGCTTCTTATTCGCCCCCAAAGATAAGTTGGTAAGCCTTCTCAACGGTAACGCTGTCGAGCGTCCAGGTCATTGGAAACTCGCCGAACTCGAGTGGTGCTTCGTCGCCTGCATTGCCATCTGGACACTGACATTGGCAAGCACATCGCCATCGTGTCCAAGCCAATCAAGCACGACCGATCGGCAGGACCGGTAACAATACAAGCGGATGTCACGTGATTCCTACCTGCAAGCAAAAGCCGGGAGAAGTATTGGTGACATCCGCCTAATTTGAAATGCAATCGTCAGCGACAATTATCCCATCGCTAAAGCATCCTTGTTGATGGTCTTGGCGAGTTCGGAAAGCTTCTTATCGGCTGTTTCCTCTTCATCAATATTTTGCTTCAATTGATTCAGGGCCGTGTCGTAGCCGAGCGACTCGGCCCAAGTGCAAAGCGTACCATAAGTGGCAATTTCATAGTGTTCGACCTTTTGCGAACAAGCAATGATCAATGCGTCGCGGACGGCCGGTTCGGCTTCCTCTTTGAGCATCTCTTCTGCTTCGGTGATCAATCCCTTCATTGCTCCGCAAGTTTTCGCTCTCGCTGTTTTTCCCGTATCTTCAAACGCCTTTTCAACACGCTGCACTTGCTTCTCTGTTTCGGCCAAATGTTCTTCCAGGGCGGCTGTAAGTTTTTCGCACGACGCCTTTTTTGCCATCTTTGGCAGTGCTTTCAGAAGTTGCTTCTCAGCACTAAGGATGTCGCGCAATTCATCGTGGAATGCATCGGCAAGAGTTTTCATTGACATGGTATTCTTCCGGTTTGGTTTTTGTTGGGACAAAAAAAGGTTTGTTATGTGAATGGTTTCTACAGATTTTCGGCAAAAGAAGGATCAAGCACCAAATGTTGCGGTCTTCGAGAAGTAGTGTGCCCGCCATTGTCGCATTTCAATCGAAGGGCGTTACGTCTTTTGCGGTTCCAGAGCGTCTGCCGTTGAATCCTTTATGGAGCAAGCATGTGCAGGGATACCTCATCCGTGATTTGGACGAAGAGATTTCCCTAGCTTCGGGTCTGGTCGCTTAAACCAGCGGCGACTCATTCAGGGTACTGGTAACCGTAGGCATGGCGGATATAGTCGCGATCCCGGTCATAATCACCGTCGTAGTCTGACCGCAGTTTGGTGTCCAATTCTTCATTCCACGTCGGGTAATCGGAGCGATAGTGTCGCTGAGCCGCGTGGCCGAAACGGAATGCTTGCTCACGATTCTCGAACGCGTCCTCGCTGCCTGCCATTTGCTTAACCGTGTCGTCGACATCCTGGTCCATGTCGCGATTTCCATCGATGCCAAAGTCTGCCTTGGTTTGTTCCCAGTCATTCGCAAATGCTTTCTTGATGCGATCCCAAGTGCGGTCGTGTTCCGTTTTCCAATTGGTTTTAGTAGCCATTGCAGTTCCTTGTCAGGTTGTACCTATGTTGGGGTTGAGTGAATCGCCCCGCGAAGCGCGCGGAGAGTGGCACCTTCTTTAGCAATTCGTGGACCAAGCGAAGCGAAATAGGTACAGAAATTGCCTTCTCGCTGTAGCTCGAAACGATAACCACCTTCATGACTCGGCCGACATTCGGAACGCACGATCGTAGGTGTTCACCTCTCTTAGGAAACAGATCTTTATGAATCAAATTACTGTCGGAAGCAGCAGCTCCCGGCCTGCCCGTTTGAGACAACATTTCGTTGAGTGGTCCCTGGAGTTGGGAGCTACTTGGCGAGTTTCTGCTTTGCATTACCGCCAACTCGCGTCTTGGCAACTTCGCCTTAGGGT
>NZ_NPDI01000016.1:0-49066 GCF_002251265.1 Rhodopirellula sp. MGV
CGGTCGGTTAGCCGGCCCACAATTCGCCATTGTTTTGATTGACCAGAGACAAGCTCTGATCGCTCAAAAGCGATCTCAATATCTGAACTCAACAGAAGTTTCACCACCAAATTGTCAATGATCGGTTTCGCTCATCAAGTCGTCGTGACTGGTTGTCGGCGACGTCTCTCGAACGATGAGCGGGATTGTTGCTGAGGATCGGCCGGTGGTCAACGGCTGATGAAGGAAATGTGTGAATTAATTGTTCGCGAGACGTGAATGCGAGGCCCTGTTTTGCGTTTTCTCTCGCGATTTACGGGGTTAGATCGCGGCTGATTTAATTTGCAAATGTTCAGCTGATGGACCATCCGAGCCCTGTTTTCCCACGCAAAACCCGTGAAACACCAAGTTTCACCAAACCGCAGCCCATTGCGGGCTTCTCCCAAGAGCGGCCGCCGGCGATCTGCGGCTGGAACGGACCCGCGAAGACACTTTTTTTCACTTTGGCGCAGCCTGATGATGAAGAAACTAAGTGTCCATGTCGAACTGGCCGTTTTTGTGGCTGTTTTGGGCGGTTTAATTGACGCTAGGCCCCGCCAATGCGCTGTCGGATCGGCTGTCTGATCGGACGTTTCGCACGTACGGCAGGCCCACGCAGGTGATCGTGTATTCGATCTCAAGGGAACAGAGGTCGATCGCTTGCGCGAGATCACTGATTGTCTCGCGAATAACCAACCCGCGAGCAGACGACGAACGGTCCCTGCTCGCGCCGGGATTCTCGTACCGCGATGCTCGCGGGCTAAACCGATCGAAGAGTCAGGATCGAAAGCTCCGGACGGCAATTGATCCTGACGAGGTGAACGCCGCCGAGACCGCGCGAGACCTGAAGCGTGGTTGGGCGTTTGTAAAAACTACCCGAGGCGAATCGGCTGCCGTGCAGACTGGGGCTCAGAATCGGTCCCACGATCGGCAATCGCCCCTGTCCGCCATGGGTGTGTCCGGCAAGCATCAGATGAACTCCGTTGCGTCTGGCCCATGAGATTTGGTCGGGACTGTGGCTGAGGAGCAGTTTGAATTCCACGTCACAGTCGGGCACGACCGGACGCTCGAACCAGGGATACTCGTTGCCGATCACCAATGAAGGGACACCCCGAAGTTTTCGCTGTGTCGTTTGTGATCCCAGATCGATCCATCCCGCCCGGTCCATCGCTTGGCGAGTCTCCCACGAATCGACAACGCGAGTGTCATGGTTGCCTAGGATGAAGAAGCAACCGTCGGGAGCTTGTGCGGGTGAAAAAATATCGAAGAGCCAATCAATGCAGGGTTGGGAATCGATGATGTCGCCGGTGATCGCAAACAGATCGGGACGCTCGCGAGTCGCCGCCTGGACCACATACCGGGCATAGTCGGCATGGATTTCGCCGGTCAAGTGGATGTCACTGAGATGTGCGATCCGGTATCCGTCGAGTTTCTTGGGAAGTCCCGGCACCGGAAGCTCGATCTGTTCGATTGATAGTTCCAGCAATTGATTGAGTGGCAGTTTGGCTTCGAACTGCGCCTTGGAGGTTAGCAGCAGAGGCGTTTTGACGGCACTCGCAACGTTGATGACTTTTCGCCGCCGCGTCGCCTTGGCCCATTCGATTCCAAAAATCGGTCGCCAAATTAACCAGGGGACGCCAAACAGAAACCACGTTGCCAAGCACATCCCGAAGTACGCCAATGTCCAAGACGACAGGTCAGACCAGCGGTCTTCGCCGCGAATGATCGCGTTGAGTGCTTGGTGTTGCGTCAGCAGAATCAGGGTGGGCAGCAGAAACGTATTGATGAAAAAGACTTTGACCCAGGTTTTGATCGTCTTTCGCTGCCAGCCGAGTGAGTTGACGCGATTGTAAATCGCGATATGCAGACCGCCATGCCCGACAAGGATCAGCAACAGCAGTACGTCATTCCACAGTCCACTCATTGGTGGCTATCCAACCCTTTGGGAGTCACAAACGTTGTCAGTCGGCAAGGTGTATGGGGGTCGAGTTCTTCTAACCAATGCGCTCGCGAATCACTTTCGAGGGCATCGGTTTCCGCCGCGATGACCGCGATCGCGGCGGTCGGCATCTGAATCACTTGCCCCGACAAAACCGACGCCACGATGCTGATTCCCGGATTGTGCCCAAGCACCATGACTTGCTTGTATGAACGATGCTCGCTGCTGATGGTCCACAGAATCGACTCGACATTGCTAAGGTACAAGCTGTCGAGAAAGTGAATTTCGGGTGCCTCTCCAAGCTCCGGCAACATCAAGTCGAGCGTTTCGCGGGTGCGTTGGCTCGTCGAACTGAGTACGATTTCGGGTTGCAAATCATTTTCAACCAGCCACCTGGCCATGCGTGGCGAATCACGTTGTCCGCGTGGGTTCAATGGCCGCTGGTGATCCGACAAAGACGGATCACCGTGCGAGCTCTTAGCATGTCGCATCAGAATCAAGCGGCTATCCATCGGTCGACCATCCAGCAGGTGTAGGGAGTGGAGCGTTGTTTCGTCAAAACGTCCGGATCCGTCGGTCTGACGATGCACTCACCTTATCTGCGTTTGTGCAGAATTGGCTTTAGCAAAAACGTTGATCGCGCGTTCTGGGACGATTGTGCGTGTCATTAGACCTTTGGCGAACGGTCGCGTCGAATGACTTGATCGGCGGCACGTGTCCCACGATCAAAGGCTTCTTCCATCAAGGCCACGCCACTCAAGTCACTGGCGGCGAAATGGATTCTGCCTAGCGACTGCGCAGCCTGTTGACGAGCACCTCCCCAGATAAACCCCGTGCGAGGCTGGATCATCGCATGCCCCCAACGCATCACGTCAATCCGCTCGATCAGTGCCGCAATGTCCGGATGGGCTCGCAATAAGTCGGATGTAACGACCTGCGCCCAATCGTCCCAAGTGAGTCGCATGAGTTCTTGGCGGGAGACCCGCGGGTCGTCATCGGTCAGCGGACGATACCAAGTGATCACCGTTGGGCCGTGGTCGATTCCACTTTGATGTGTCGACGTGACATACCCGAGCGATGCCCCGCCGGAAATCACATTGTCCCAGCACATCGCGACATTCGATTCTCGAGGGCGATCGCTTAGCAAGACATTCGCGACGACCCAGCCACCGTAGCGAAATGACGAGACATCCCGTTGGCTCTGTTCGAATGGTGCGATCAAACGTCGGGCCAGAAACTGAGGTGCGGCAAAGATAACGTCGTCAGCAAGAAACTGTTGCGTTTGCTCGGTCGACGCACCGAAGGCTGTTGTTAACAGCTCTTGCCGGGACGTGAGTTCAATCTTGGTGACCACTTGCTCGCATTTGATTTGTGCTTGCAGTGATTTGGCGAGATGATCGACGATGTGGCCATTTCCTTCAGGCCATGTGATCACGGCTTGAGTCTCTGTTTCGCCCTGTCGCCATCGCGAGGCAAAATAAAACACGCCTGCCCAAGCGCTCGTTTGCTCGGCGGTTAGTCCATAGTCGTCGCGGCAACCGTAATCGACCAGCCAACGCAACGCGGGGGCGTTGTAGCCTTGGGAGTTCATCCACTCGGCCATTGAGATGCGATCGAGTGCGCGAACTTGTTCGTCATCCGAGCCTTGTGACATCGGAATCGCAAACAGGCGACGGCCCTGTCGATCTTTCCCAAAAGCGAAGTCACGCATCTGGGTTTGGAATCGTGCCAGTTGCTGACGGGTTTCGGCTGACGGGATAGGGTCAGGGAGCAAGCCATAGATCCAGCGACCGTTTCCGTCAGCTGGATTGTCAACGAAAACGCGTTCATGTGGGTCACGACAGAGTGCCGTCTCGGACACAATCGGCTCGCCTTCTTCGGCGCTTCCGACGACGACGCCCATTTCGCGGAACAGATCGATCAGTCGATCATTTTCCGGCATCGGGACTGGCACATAGTGGGCAGCCCAGGGAAAACGAAAGTCACCGAACCTGCCCGATCGTGCCGTGCCGCCGATTGTCTTGTCGAGTTCTAGAATGACGAAGTCATCGATGCCATGGCGTTTCAGTTGCCATGCGGCCGAAAGTCCGGCGATGCCACCGCCGACGATCACGACGCGGTGCCGTGACGGATTGCGTGTCGGTTCGGGCGGACGCCAGCCGTCGCGGAGCCGGTGAATCACCGAAAAATCAGGATTCAGCAACCGCCCATCGATTTGCCGGGGCGACCAACCACAGCCGACCAAACCTGCAATCGGAACGCCGGCCAGCCAAGCGAGCAGTTCACGTCGGCTGTAAAAATGGCGTTCGGATTCAGGCATTGTCTCGGTCAGGGTGATTGCGGGATGAACTGTATCGCGTCGGCGACAACATAGCCATCCGCGTTGGCGTTGCTGATCTGGACGACCGCCGATTGCTCAAAAGCATAGACGCCCAGCGATTGCACGCCCTTTGATTTAGAGGCACGCTGATTGACCAATTGTTGTTGGACGATACCGTCTCGGTCGGTGATGGTGACTGGGGTTCGCGTCGAGCGATTGGGGAACGGCGGCCAACGCAAGAACACTTCATATTCTCCAGGCTTCGGTAACTCGACCGTGTAGGTCGCAACGCAATCGCCTTGTTGTTCGTTGTTGTCATGCAAGTAGTCATACCCAACACGCGGTGACGATGAATTGCTGCTGACCCAAGTACCGGTCGTTTCGCAATCGGAGTTGTCGACGACGATCCCTTGCAGGTCTTTGGCATCGATGCCGAGTGACTTCGGCGGCCCGGTGTAGTGGAGGACCTGTTTGTCCGCTGCCAGCTGTTGTGCAAGGGCTTGATAGTCGATTACTTGGACGGCAACGCCTTTTTCGATGGCTTGTGCCGCTGCCGTCGCGGCAGATTGGCCGAGCACCATAAAAACCGGTTCCATTCGGATTGAACCGAACGCGATGTGCGATGCGGAAAGGCAGACGGGGACGAGCAAGTTACTCACTTGGTCACGCCGGGGGACGATCGAGCGATAGCTGATTCCGTACGGTGGAAAGCCGCCGACCTGCACGTCACCTTCGTTGCGAACGTGACCTTCGTCGTCAACGTACCGTTGTTGATTGTGTGAATCCATGGTGTAGGCAGCCAAGCCGACCGGGTCGTCGACCGCTTCACCTTGACAGTTCTTTTGCGTCATCACGTAGTCGCTGACCATCCGCCTGGCTTCACGGATATAGAGTTGGTCCTGCCAGCCTTCGCCGTCGGTGAACTCGTCTTTGCAGGTTCCCCAACGCGAGACTTCGCGGCGAATGTTTGCAGGGACGCGTGGATGGTTAGCCAGCGTCCACATCAACCCTTGTTGGTATCGGCGATGTTCGTCAATGATTTCCTGGCGACGTTGATAGCTGGCTTCGGGGTAATCATAGTTTTGGCCAATAAAGTCTGTCGAAAAACCAGTGCGATTGTTGGTGTCCGTTTTGCGATTCGGCATCGCGGAGTTGATCCAGGGAACACTTTTTTCACCCGCTTCAAAGTTGCGGAGCAGTAATTCGTACCACTTCTCGTTGTAGCTGTCAGGCTTTTGGAACGGGATGCGGTTCTCCGGGTGATCGGTCAGGCACATGCGAAAACAGTAAGCCTGTATGCGTTCGTCCGCCTCGCCATCTGCACCGGGGCCGGTGGGATCGATGTGGGGAAGCAAACCGCTGGACGGATCTCCCGGCGAGACGTAGGGATCGATTCCGGGATAGAGCTGATGAGATCGGGCGTGTCGTGTTTGCACGCCGTTGAGTGTTTCGCCATACGTGGTATTCGCCTCGCGTCCGATTGTGAAGCTGACCCCAGCGGTGGCCATCAAGTCACCTTCGTATGTCGCATCGAGAAACATTTTGCCGCGATAGATTTCCCCGGTTTCCATCCGGATCGCCAAAATCTTGGCGGGCTTACTGCGAGTCATCGTCACGGCAGAGCGGTCGAGGCGTTTGCCATAGACCACTGGTATCTGATCGCGTTCGATCCACTGTTGGTAGACCGTCGACGCGGCACTTGGCTCGAAAGTCCACATCGCCGATTCGCCGCTGGCAGTCGTGGATTGGCCACCGCTGCGGTACTGGTCAGGGCGCTGCCAGTCCCATGTGTGTTGGGGGATTGGTAATAAGTGGCGATGTCCTCATAGAACTCGCGGGCGATCCCACCGATGGCTGATTTATTCCCGATATCGGTTTGACCAAGCCCTCCGGTGGTCAGTCCGCCGACACGATCGCTCGGTTCGATCACGATTACCGACAGCCCCAGACGTTTGGCGGCGACGGCAGCCGCAATTCCCGAGGACGTCCCGCCGTAGATCACCAAGTCAACGGACCGCGGAGGTTGCTGGGGGGCGTCTTGTGCTTCGACGCTAGCCGGTCTGCCGACTGTCAACGCAACTGCTGTCGTGACAACAAAGATCCGTTTGATCGTGCGAGAGAGAAGGGGCGTCTGGGAGGAGTTCATCGCAATCCGGTGGGAATCGAAGGGGCGGGGTGGGAGGCACCCATCTAATCGATTCCGCTTCCCGATCAGCTATCGATTTCGAAGCGGATGCCGCCGACCATCGCAGCGCAAACGTTGTAGATCAGTCCCAGGACGATCCCACCGATCAAGCCCCCGACACCATAAGCGATTGGCATGATGATCGCAGCGAATGCGCCACCGACAAATCCCATCGCGGTGTCACCGCTGCTGACCGCACCAGCGATTGCGAAGAGTGCCATGACCATACCAGCGAGCAATCCGATGATTGCATACATGACGCCGAAAATCATTCCGACTGACATGATGTCGACCTTTCGCAGGACAATCGAACTGCTGCTGGTAGCAGAGGTGGTTTGATAGGACGAAGTGGGGGCGTCAAAAGGGTTGGAGGATGACATGCGATTTGGTGTGTGAGTGGTAAAAGACGGGCGGCCAAGTCCTGCCAGGATACGACAAGGCCGACGATGCGGACATTTTTGTCATTCGTTTTCGGAAGAACGCGAAGATTGCACCAAATTCGCCCGGCCGACCAAGAGTGGATCGACCATTCCAATCCTGGCCATGTCACGATTTTTGTATGGAATCGACCCAAGCACAAATCGCATCGCGTTCAAACGTGCACGTTTCTTGCAATCGGACTTGACCACTGTCCAGGGTGCATCGTACGTGTCGGAGTAAAAGAACATCGCTTCCTTGGCACGCGTGTACTCGTCCCATTTATCCAGCGAAGCCATGTCGACGGGCGAGAGTTTCCATTGTTTGAGCGGGTGGACCTCGCGTTCTTTGAAACGACGCCGTTGCTCTTTCTGGCTAACAGAGAACCAGAACTTGATGAGTCGAATTCCGCTGCGGACGAGGTTGCGTTCAAAGTCGGGCACCTGCCGCATGAACTCTTCATATTCTTCGTCGCTGCAGAAGCCCATGACACGTTCGACGCCGGCACGGTTGTACCAACTGCGGTCGAACATCACGATTTCGCCCGCGGTCGGAAGGTGTTCGACGTAACGTTGGAAATACCACTGTCCACGTTCGGTTTCGCTGGGTTTTTCCAGAGCGACGACCCGAGCACCACGGGGGTTGAGATGTTCCATGAACCGCTTGATGGTACCACCTTTCCCGGCCGCATCTCGGCCTTCGAAAAGCAGAATGACTTTCTCGCCATTCTCTTTGACCCAGGCCTGGAGCTTCAGCAGTTCGACTTGAAGCAGGTACTTTTGCTTTTCATAGTTCTTGCGCGACATCAAGTTGCGGTACGGATAAGCTCCGTCACGCCAACCTTCGGAGAGCTGATCATCGGCACTGATTTTGCCGCGGGCCCGTTTGCCGGTGGAATGTTTCAGCAAGGCGCCACGCAGCACCGCGGCGTCTTCTGGCGAAGCACCATCGATGATCGTCTCCAGGGTCCTTGCCAAAGTATGGACATCATGCGGCGGCGTTTTATCGATGATGTCACGGACCGCAGAAATCTTGCTTTCTTGGGCCGCCTTGGTCGCTTCATTGACGACGTGTGACTGTACGCCATCAGCGGTAAGCGTCGGGGCAACGTCGCCATCGTTTGCGAGGCGGCGAGAACGCGAAGGCGTGGCTTTCTTCGAGGGGGCTTTCTTCTTTTTCGTTCCCTTGGCGACTCTGCCAGAGGACGAAGTCTTGCGAGAGGGTTGCGAAGGCATGGCGTTTTGACGTGCTGACTAGATAAAAAACGGCGGCGAAACCGCCGTTCAATTCTAGCCGTTCAGTAGCACGAGGATTGAAACGCCAATGCTGTGGTTCACTTTGCGCCCGTAGTCTACGAGTACTGCAACGGTCGTAGTGGCTGTGTCGCTGGTGCGGAGTTTGGATCAGCGAGGGTGTACGAGTCCAGGGTGTCACGAGGCGTGACACCCTGGCACGTGCGAACAGCACAAAGCGCGAAGACGCCGTGGTTACTTGGCGTCGGCAGTGACGCCTTTCCAGTCGTCGGTACGGAACGGAGTCATTGGCAAGCCTTCTTGACTTTGTACGTTGCAGATCGGGTTGTCGGCCCAAGCATAGCGGACCGCAGCAGGTGCCGAGACTTTGTCGCTGGAGACCACCACGGTGTCTTTTCCGGTGATCTTGGCTTCGGCTTGCACGAAGGACTTGTCTTCGCCTGCGATCGTGAAACCGATGACATCGCGCACATCGAAGGTATCGAGTCCACCGCCGACATGGTCAAACTTTAAAGTCACTTGATCACCGTCGACGGACATCGATTCGTACGTCGGACTGCGGTAGGGAATGTCGTACCCGTAGTTTTTCGCGAGCGCCCATCGTGCCAGTCGTTTGCCGACGTCTTGTTTGTTTTTGGGGTGAATGTCAGACGCTTCGCCAAGCTCGATGATGACCGCTTCACCAGTGTTTTCCAGTTTGTCCATCGTCATCGTTTGTGCTTCACGAAGTTCCGCCCAAGCACTGTTGGTGGGCTCATCCCGTTCGGCCATAAAATCGGCGAGTTGGACCCAATAGAACGAGAAATCGTCCTGTTTCCATTCGTCACGCCAGTGCTGGATCATCAAAGGGAAGAGCTCACGGTATTGATAGGCGCGGCCCGCGTTGGATTCACCTTGGTACCAAACGACGCCTTCGATCGTGTAGCCGATGATCGGATACAGCACGCCGTTGTACAGGTTGGCCGGACGATGTTGACCGGTCAGCGGGTTACGTGGATTGTTGGGGCGAGGGCCGTTTTTTTGATCACGCCACTTGGCCAAATTCTCTTGGAACTTTTTGACCTCGGCGTCATGGTCGTAAGTCGCTTCGGTGTGTTCCCATCGTGCCATCAATTCGTCGAAGTTGTCGTTGGCTTCCAACAGGTCACGTTTGACCCACGCCTCGGCTGATGACCCGCCCCAGGCGTTGTCGATCAGGCCTACGGGGACATCAAGTGTTTGGTGTAGTTGGCGACCAAAGAAGTATCCGACGCCGGAAAACTGCTTGACTGTCTCTGGTGTGCAGGCTTGCCATCGGCCATCGAAGCTTTGTTGAGGTTCTTGGACGCCGACTTGAGGGACGGAGATTAAACGGATGTTCGGATAGTTTGCGGAAAGCGATTCGAGGTCAGCATCGTTTGATTGCTGAACCGACCAGCCCATATTGGACTGACCGCTACAGACCCAAACTTCCCCGATCAAAACATCGCTGTACGTGACACTGTCGTCGCCGGCGTTGATGGTCAATTCGAATGGACCGCCAGCGGGCAGCTTGGGAAGTTCGACGTCAAAGCGGCCGCTCTCGTCAGTTTTCGTGTTGGCTGTCGCATCGGCTAGTTTGACTTCGACCGAAGAACCTGCATCGGCCCAGCCCCAGACGTGGATGGGTTTGTTTCGTTGCAGCACCATGGAATCGCCAAACACGGCGCTGGTGCGTATTTCCGCGGAACATTGCGAAGCGAACGCGGCGAGAAGTAAGAAGGCAAGACCGGTGAGTCTCATCTCGGTGGCTCCTTGGTGGGAATAAGTAGGAATAAGGAAGGAGCTTCTTATGATAGCCATCTCGATCCGCGAATGTTGTTGCCGACCGGGTTCGTTGCCTAAGCGATACGTTTGTGGATAAGTTACCTGCAAACCGCTGATGCCAACGACTCGTCCGAAGTCCACGATTCAGTGGCCATTGCAAGCGGCAAATTACAACCGATTCCGATCGACAGTACAAATGAGTAAAGAACCTGAATTGCCTCCACCGCTGGATGTGGTTGCCGTGGGGGCGCACCCGGATGATGTTGAGGTCGCGTGTGGAGGGACGCTGGCAAAGTTGGCTGGCCAAGGTTATCGGGTTGGAATTATCGACCTGACGGATGGGGAACCGACGCCGTTTTCGAAAGGCCCCGAGTCGCGGTTTCTGGAAGCGACGCAGGCGGCGAAAGCATTGGGCGTCTGCTACCGAATCCAAATGGATTTGCCCAACCGACAGTTGTTTGATTGTTTTGAAGCACGCGTCGAACTGGCAAAAATCTTTCGCATGACCCGTCCACGAGTCGTGATCGGTTTCGGCGACAAGTCACCGATGGCTTCGCCCGACCATCATCAAGCGATGTTGTTGACCGATGCGGCGGTGTTCTACAGTCGCTTGTCCAAATGGGACGAGCAATTCGATCATTATCCGCCACACGTTATCAGTCGGCAGCTGTATTTTCGGCTTGCGCTCGAGCCGATGAATATCGCCGGCAACCCGTACCATACTTTGATCGACATCAGCGATACGTTGGAACGAAAGCTTGCGTCAATCCGTTGCTACGGAAGCCAGTTCGATCACAAGCGACAGATCGAAGACCGGGTTCGTGCGGCAGCGGTCATGGCGGGTTCGATCGCCGGCGTCGCCGCGGCAGAACCGTTTGCCGCCGCGCGTCCGTTCGCAACCGACGACTTTTTCGGGGCAGTCGGATTGGATGTGGATCCGACGATGGGAACCGATCCGTCGGACGTCCGTGAATTGACGCTGCGGCACTGGTCGACCGGATTGGGAAAGGCAACCAAGCAGCATACGCCAACGACTGAACGTTAGCCGTTTAGTCACGATAAGGCCGACTGAGAAATTTCGAATCGGCATCGATGAAACGAAGCTTTCGATGTTGGGCTTTGCTGATGCCAATTCGCGGCGTTGCGACAATACGCCTTTTTTGCGGTGGCCCCAAATCGAAGAATCCCAAGTCCGGGTCGGTGACGAAGCAGCGTCCGTCATCGCGTCGATCGATCCCCAGAGCTTGGCACAGCATCGCAGGGCCGGTGGTTAACCGGCGTCGTTCGGTGTGCCCACGCAGTTCTCCCATCAGCCCACGTCGTTCGCACATCATTTCGAGCCCCCACAGCGGTTCGATGGCACGGATCAGCACGGCCGCACCGATGCCAGTGTCTTCGGTGACTGCGTTCAAACAATGCTTCGCATGGATGGGGTAGACATACATCACGCCGGGACGATCAAACATCGACGCGTTGCTGGCGGTCTTGCCACGGGCGGAGTGACTGGCCGGATCACCCGAATGAAGATAGGCTTCCGTTTCGACGATGACCCCGCCGACCCACGTTTGCCGCACGCGGTGCGCAATCGCTTTGCCGATTAAGTCTTGCGCAACGTTGGCGGTGTGATTTTGATAAAACGCCGGAGGCAGGCGTTTGGCTTGATCGATCGGAAACGTCATCGATGCAATCACGCTGGCAGACAACAGGTTGATGAATTTCAAAACACAAGGTTCTAAACCACAAACGTATCGGGCACGTTGGTTGTTTCCAATGGTCAGCCCGCCGATTGAAAACGCGTTGATCACGTTTGTCGAGGGAACGATAGTCGAAATTAAACCGGCTGGTACCGATCCGGTGCAGGCGATCGACTTGGGGGATGTCGCGGTATTGCCAAAGCTGGTTAACGCGCACACGCACCTGGAGTTTTCCGATTGCGAGTCCCCCATTGGCACGCCGGGGATCGCGCTGGCGGATTGGATCGGCGAAGTCATGCGTGCTCGTGGGCAGACGGACTTGGCCGCGCGACAAGCAAACATTGCCAAAGGTCTGGCCGAATCGGTCGCGGGCGGAGTCGGGTTGATTGCCGATATCGCGACCACGCCGTCAACTTACCCGCCGCTTGAGGATTTCGCGGTGCAGGGAAATCCGGTTCGCATCGTCTCGTTTGCCGAAATACTGGGGCTTTCGTCCGAGCGGGGTGACGAACGATTTCAATCGGCGGTCCGGCATTGTGATTCGCTCGATCGTCAGGGCGATCGGTGCCAACCGGCGATCAGTCCCCATGCGCCCTATTCGACACCGATCGACTTGGTGCGGCGCGGCGTCGAGTTGGCCTCGCATTCCGCCGACGGAATGCTGGTGGCGATGCATCTTGCCGAGTCGCCGGAGGAGCGAGAGCTATTGGCAAACGGCACCGGACGATTTGCCGAGGTGTTGAAGAACGCTGGGCTTTGGCGTGACGGCTTGTTTCCAGTATCAGCGACGGAACCGATACTGGAATATCTGCGAATCTTGGCATCCGCGCCGCGATCACTTGCGGTCCATGGAAATGATTTCAGAGCCGACGAGATCGATTTTTTGGCACAAAATCCGTCGATCAGTGTGGTGTATTGTCCACGAACACATGCGTTTTTCGGCTACGACGTACACCCGGTTGATCGGTTGTTACGATCTGGGGTTCGCGTCGCGTTGGGGACCGATTCAAGAGCCAGCAACCCTGACCTGAGTCTTTGGGAGGAGTTGCGATTTTTGCTAAATCGGCGGCAAGACTTGGATCCAATCCGGGTATTAGAGATGGCCACCATCATGGGGGCGGAAGCGATCGGCATGGATCAGAGTTCAGGCGTGAATCAAACGTTTGGGCGGATCGAAGCTGGGAATTCCGGAGTCGGGTCTCTGTTTTTGGTCCCCACCCGGGCAGCGACACTCAACGGGGTCTACGCAGATTTCGCACGGACGGAGACTTCGCAATTGCGTTTTTGCACTGCAACAGATCCGATTGCCGGCCATAATGGGGCAGGGTGATCGAAAGCCCAAACGCTGTTTCAAATTCGAACATTCAACCATCAGCTCGCAAATGTACCTTCGCCTTGCGTCACGATTTCTTTTCGAGACCGACAAACGATTGCTTGCCAAGGCAGTCTGGACGCTCGGGGTGAAGGGGTTGTTGAGCGTCCACAAGCACAAACGGCGATTGAAACGCGGGGAATTCTTCCCGCCGTTTCTGTACATGTCGGTGATCAACAGTTGCAACTTGCGTTGTCAGGGTTGCTGGGTCGATGTGTCGGCAAAGCAGCACAAGATCGAATTGGACGCCGCCAACGAAACGATTCGTCAAGCCAAGGCGATGGGCAATAGCTTCTTTGGCATCTTGGGCGGCGAGCCGTTCATGCACAAAGACTTGCTCGAGATTTTTGAGCAGAACCGCGACGTTTACTTTCAGGTCTTCACCAATGGGCACTTTATCACCGACGATGTTGCGTCGCGATTGAAAGAATGCGGGAACGTCACACCGTTGATTAGCGTCGAGGGGACGGAGATTATCAGCGATGAACGTCGCGGCCGTGGTGGCGTTTACAACCAGACGATGAAAGGTTTGGAAACGGCGCTGAAGCACAATTTGCTGGTTGGCGTGTGTACGAGCGTTTGCAAGACCAACATCGATGATCTCGTCAACGACGCCTGGGTCGATCGATTGATCGAAATGGGCGTGATGTACTGCTGGTTCCATATCTATCGGCCTGTTGGGCCGGAACCGAACCCGCAATTGGCACTCAGTAGTGAAGAGCAAAAGCGTGTTCGTCAATTCGTCGTCGACACCCGTGCGACCAAGCCCATCATCGTGATTGACGCGTATCATGACGACGCGGGAAACGCACTTTGCCCTGCGGCGACTGGATTCACGCACCATATCGGACCGAAAGGCGATATCGAACCATGCCCAGTGATCCAGTTGGCGACCGAGTCAATTCATGACGATCGACCGTTGGCAGAAACGTTTAACAACTCGGCGTTTTTGAAAGACTTCCGCGAACTGACCGCACAACACACGCGTGGTTGCGTGATCATGGAGCGGCCCGATTTGTTGGTCGAACTCGCCGAAAAGCATGGCGCCCGTGACACCACGATTCGCAATGAGGTAATGCGGGAACTCGACCACGTGACGCCGCGGCGAAGTCAATTCCAACCGGGCGACGAGATCCCAGAACGAAGCTTTGTTTATCGCTGGGCCAAGAAGTACGCCTTCAACGATTTCGGGACCTACACGCGGCACTTTGATGTGTCCAACTATCGTGACCCCGACAAGGATGCGCCAGCGGGTGCGTCGCACTCGGCTGGCGCAGACAACGTCAAAGTGGTCCAGTTGCAAGTCAACCGGACCGACGAGTCATAGCGTTCGCTTAAGAGCGATCAGCACCTTGGGCCAATGTCAGGTTGTCACGGTGGACGACCGATTCGTGCGGGCTGTGTCCTAGGATGCCGCCGATCATATCGCTGATCTTGCCTTGAATTTTGCGGATTTCACCGGACGGGTAATTCGACAATCCGCGCGCGACTTCCTCGCCAGACTTGTCAGTGATGATCACGACGGTGCCTTCGTCGAATTCGCCAACCACCTCGGTGATGCCGATCGCCAGCAAGCTTCCACCATCGTGGCGGAGTGCTTCGGCGGCACCGTCATCGATCACGAGACGGCCTTCGACTTCGGCGGAAGCGCTAATCCAGCGTCGGCGTCCGCGGAGCGTCTTGCGGCACGGCAAAAACAGGGTCCCGATGTTTTCACCCTCAAGGACTTTTTCGAGGACATCGTCGTCGCGTCCGGGGCCGATGATGACCGAATGCCCATGCGAAGTCGCCAGTTGTGCGGCAAGTAATTTGCTGGACATGCCGCCTTTGCTGAGTGAGCTTTTTTTGTCTTTGGCGAATGCCATGATGTCATCATCGAGCGTTTCGACGATGTCGATTTTTTTGCTGCCCTCAGCGTCTGGAGGGCCATCAAACAATCCGTCCACGTCCGACAGGATGACAAGCAGAGACGTTTCCAGAAGTCCAGCGACTTGTGCGGCAAGGCGGTCATTGTCGCCGAATGTCGTCATTAATTCCGCGACCGCCACGGAGTCGTTTTCGTTGACGATGGCGATCGCGCCGAGTTCATCGATCCAATTAAGCGCGTTGCGAACGTTGAGGTAGCCTTCGCGTGACTGTAAATCGTTGCGTGTTAGCAATACCTGGGCGGCGTGGCGTCCACGCTGAGAAATGGCGCCTTCGTAGGCTTGGATCAAATCGGCTTGACCGATAGCCGCCACGGCCTGAAGTTGCCCCAGGTCGGTAGGGCGATGGTCGAGTCCTAATTTACCCATTCCGGCGCCAACTGCACCGCTACTGACGATAATGGTTTGTCGACCAGACTCGGCAATTCTGCAAAGGCCTCTGGAAAGGCACTCGATGCGATGGAGGTCAAGTTTTCCGTTGCTGTCGGTTAGCACTCGGGTGCCGACTTTTACAACAACACTTTCGGCGGACTGGATGGCGTTTTGCCGTTGATCGAAGGATTCGATGGACACGTTTGCTGGGGGGCAAGATCGAGAGTGGGGGGAATTCAAAGTTCCGACAAAATAATCCCTGCGGCGTAAATCGACCATCCGACAGTGTGGGGCAGAAGTTTTTGAAAAAACGCGACTTCCCACATGCGGGCGGTTCAACAAACGCGGTAGCTTCAGGACAATGGGGCTTCGAAAGCCCACGATAGATGCCTGTCTAGTCTTCGGTGCAAAAACACCAAACGCGTGTCAGGTTAAGCGGGGTTTCCGAAACGTTTTCGACATCCGTTTTTACAGGTTCGCCTGTTTCCCAGATTTGATTGACGAGCAAGTCCATTCAATGAGTGAGATCAATCACGAGTGCGGCGTCGCGGCGATTTACCATTTGTCCGGCCGCGGTCGCAGTCCCGTTTGCCCCGAGCAGGGGCCTCGCCAGATCTCTCGGTTGCTGCCGCGAATGTTGCTCGACATTCAAAACCGAGGCCAACTCGCCGCCGGGATGACGACGTACAACCCCGATCAGCCACAGTTGCTGATGACTCGCAAGGACGTCGGAACGGTCACGGAAGTCTTCCGGCTTAACCATCGGGCGAAGTGCGAATCGATCATGCAAGGGCTTGCCGGAATGGCATCGATCGGGCACGTCGCTACGCGACCTGCGGCCAAGACGACCGCAATTATGCCCAGCCCTTCGAACGCGAGCACATCCACAAACGGAAGTGGTTCAGTTTCTGTTTCAACGGTCAACTGGCGAACTACAGCCTCCTGAAAGAACGCTTGTTGGCTGACGGCGATCACCACTTGGTACTTGATACCGATACCGAAATTTTGATGCACGAGATCGGACGCGTGCTCAGTCAGTCGACCGAACGCGTCGAATGGATCGACGTGCTGCGTCAAATCGCAGGCGACTTTGACGGTGCGTACTCGCTCGCATTGCTCACCGCCGAAGGCGAGATGCTGGTCGCACGTGATCCGCTGGGGATCAAGCCGATGTGCTATGTGCACGAAGGACCTCTGTTTGCCGCGGCCAGCGAAAGCGTCGCGCTATTAAACCTCGGCTTTGAAACCAACCAAATTAAATCGCTCGCCCCCGGACACGCCATCGTGGTCAATCCGGAAACCGGTGTGCGGATCGAGCAATTTGCCGAAAGCAAAGGCAGCTCGCACTGTTTCTTTGAGTGGATTTACTTCGCCAATGTCGCCAGCACGTTGGACGATCGCAGTGTTTACCTGACGCGGACGCGTTTGGGCGAAGAGCTTGCCCGATCCGAGCAAGCCGACGGTCGCATTCCGCTGGACGATCCCGACACGATCATCGTGCCGGTGCCGGACACCAGTAAAGCGGCTGCTGATGCGATGGCATACCAGCTTTCAATCCCGTGTCGTGAGGGCCTGATCCGAAACCGCTACGCCGGCCGGACGTTTATCGAAGGCGGCCGAGCACGAAAAGCGAAAGCGGCAACCAAGTACACGCCACTGCGAGACGTTTTGGAAGGCAAACGCGTCATCCTGGTTGAGGACTCGATCGTTCGTAGTACGACGATGAACGTCTTGCTGGATCGGATTCGTGAAGTTGGCGGCGCGAAGGAAATTCACGTGCGTGTTGCGTGCCCACCGATCGTCGCGCCCTGTTTCTACGGGATCGACATGAGCACCGTCGACCAGTTGATCGCGCCGAAGTATTTCGGTACCGACGGAGTGCTCACCCCGGAAGCCCAACAGCGTTTGGCGGATGACCTTGGCGCGGATTCGCTGCGTTACCTGCCGGTCGAAGCGATCGCACGTGCAATCGATTTGCCAGAGGAACGCCTTTGCCAAGCCTGCGTGACTGGAAAGTATCCGACCGAGTGTGGCCAGCACCTATACCAGATCGCCCTGGACAATCGTGGAAGCGATGAAGACAGCGGACGGACTTACGAGCAGCTCGCAGCTGTGATGAATTCACAATAACGATCACTCCATTTTGTAATTCCCTTTCCGCAGTCTCTGCCAACTTCGAAATCTGGTCATGACAGCCGATCTAGAAACGTTCATTCGCGAAATCCCAGACTTCCCGAAACCAGGAATTTTGTATCGCGACATCGCTCCCTTGTTGGCTGATCCGGGAGCGCTGAAGGCAGCGACGGAAGCGATGGCGGCACCGTTCGCCAATGAAAAGGTTGACATCATCGCTGCGGCCGAAGCACGCGGATTTATCTTTGCCGTCCCCATGGCGATGCAGCTTGGAGCCGGGTTTGTTCCAATCCGCAAACCAGGCAAGCTGCCATTCGAAACGCACTCGCATGCGTATGAGTTGGAATACGGCACCGATGAATTGCACGTCCACATTGACGGTGTCAAACCTGGCCAGCGCGTCGTCCTGGTGGATGATTTGTTGGCAACCGGTGGCACGATGCAAGCTTGCTGCCGCTTGATCGAGCGATGCTCGGCCGAGATTGTTGACTGTTCATTCTTGATCCACTTGGCGGCACTCAGTGGCGAATCCAAGCTAGATCCGTATCGCGTCGAGTCTGCGATCGTTTATTAACTTTCGCTATCGTTACGCCATCTGCCACTGGCGGCGTAGCCACCATTCGACTGACAATGCGGTTGCGAACAGCAGAAACACGATCCAACCGCTGATCGGTCCGTCGCCAAGGGTTGCTTTCTCGATCACTGTTGTTTCCGCGCGTCGGCGTTTGGAGACGATTGTTTCGATCAGCGGTTCCAGTCGCGTCGCATCAAACGACGCGCCACCATGTTGCTCGGTCAGGTCGGCGAGTTGTTGCATGTAAACATAGTCTGCCATCGGGTTGGTAAGTTCGCGGCTAGTCTCGACGACTTGGAACGCGACTTCGTCCTCCTTGATCGACGGATCACTTGCCTCGACACGCAGCTTGTAAAAGCCCGGCCCGAGATCAGGAATTTGGCCACTAATCCGCGGCAACGAGTCAGCATTTTCGGTGACTTTTAACTCTGTTGTTTCACCATTTTCGTCGACTACCGATGCGGTCAATCGGATTGTCGATTCATGTTCGGAAAGCAATTGCACGCGAGCTTGGAATGCCGGAGCCTGATCGCTTTCGAATCGTCGATGATCCAAGTCGGCGATTACCGAGTCCCCGCTATCGTCCTCTCGTGACATGACCCATAGCATCAGTTGCCGCCAGAACCGACGATGGACTTCGCTCTTGCCGATTCGCCACCAGCGATACGTTTCGTCAATCGCCAAGGACGCGACACGCCCCTTGCCGTAGTTTCCGATCACCAGCAACGGTTGGTCGTTTTCAGATTCCAACAAAGTTTGGACACCTGAAATTGGTTTGGCTTGGTCAAACCGGTTCGCACCCGTGAGCGCTGGCAATTGTGACCAGACGGATTCAGATTCAGGTCCGCCAAGGTTGACGATTGGATGGTTTTTAGCGACCTTAATTTTGATCGGTCCGGTCAACTGGTTTTGCAGTCTGGCTTGCCTTTCGGCAGGCGACATTGCCGTGCGGGTGGCTGTCGCCGACGCGAAGAATCAAGCTTCACGGGTAAGACAGGATCGAGCGGACCGCCGGCATATCCGCCCACGGAGTAGCTGGACAAGCCGCCGAGCGTGATCAGTCCTGTGCCTTCGGAAACACGGTCGGCGATGAGCTTCAATTGTGCATCGCCAAATGCCGACGAATCGACGTCTCCGATCACCAGAACGTCGAAGCGTTTCGGTTGAAGTGCCGCCTCCAGTTGCACGGGCCATGACTGGTCACCGCGAATCGTAGCGAACTGTAAATCCAGATCGGGAAAGCCACGGAGCGAGCGTCGCAAAAACGCGAGTTCGGGGCGACCGGGACCTTCTAAAATCAAAATTCGGCCGCCGCCTTCACGGACTTCGACGAATGCGGTTTGTACGTTGTTGCTTGTGACCCATTCTCCGTCCTGTCGTTCAGCTTCGACTTCCAACCGATAGACGCCGGGCTTGGGGGCGACCATTGGGATGTCTAAGGCCATCGATTCGCGAGCCGAGCTCGGATCAAGTGTCCGTGTGCGGGAAACTTCTCGTCCGCCGGCTTCATCGATCCAAGTGACTTGAATTGGAACTTGAAGGCCAGACAGTCCGAGCGTTTCGACTGTGAACGAAAGCTCGAACTGGTTTCCCGAGAACAGTTGCATACTGTCGGGCAAATTGCTCACAGCGACATCACGCGAAGCTGCGCCGGTATTGGGAGGACCAACCGGGATCGTCCAAAGCGGGACGCCTAATGCATCGAGGACCTGTGCACCGTAGCGGGCATTGAGTGGTCCGGCGGAATCGTTGCTGGGACTCGACGTACCGCTGGATCCCGCGGCGGGGCCGGCTTGCCGACTCGTTTGCATGCCGTCACCAATCAGCACCACACCGGCCAGTGTCTTGGACGCGGTCAGGTCAATCGCACCGGAAAACGCCATCCCGAGGTCAGTGGTGTTTCCTGAAGGATTTTGTGACGACAGCGATTGTTTCAGCGATGCGACTTGATCGACAGAGGTCGCTTGTCCGATCGACTGGGAGGTTTCGTCATAGCGGATCAGTTCGATGTCCATCGCTTCATCGAAGTTGCCGAGTCCGTCCAAAAGTTGCTGGACTGCCTCACGCTGTGTGTCCCAGCGGCTAGCCCCATCGCCATCGGGCAGCGACATGCTTTTTGAATCATCAATCGCGATCACCAACGTGGCCGGCGAGGGGCGTTGGTCGGTACGGATAATCGTTGGGCGAACCGCAGCGAGCAACAGAACCAGCGCCGCGATCGAACGCAATAAAATCAGCCAACGGCGTTTGCGAGGATCGGTGGTTGGCGGGGCAACCCACGCGATGACTCCGACAATTGCGACTGCGGCAAAGACGACCAGCCAAGTCGACGCGTAGATCGGTTCGATCGAAAACTGGGTCATGCCGTCGCTCCTGCGGTCGCGTCCGCCGTGGAGCGCGACGCGGGACGTTGTCCATAGAAACGATTGGCCAAGATTTGTTCCAGCAGGAAAACTGCCAGCGCGATCAGCATCAAAGGTGACCAGAGCGGCAGCATGTCTTTCCCATCGCCCGCAGACCATTCGATCTGTTCAGCCGAGGTGATCACGCTCGACGAATCCCCAAACTGTTCTGACAATTGCTCAGGCATGATTCGTGACAAATTGATTCGGTCGCGAGGCAGGTTTACGGAAAAACCGAGGCCCGTTTGACTGCCACGAATCCAGTGTGTTCCGCTGTGATTGGCGGTTCCGATGGCGACCAATTCGTCGGGGGTGATCGCAAGGTCGGGGTTTGAGATTTCGATCGGAACCGGAGCGTTGTTGCCAGCCGGAAACCACTGTAGTCGCTTGACCGCTTCGGCAGTTTGATCATCGATCAAGAACTTGGCCGGTAAAGCGACTTGTGCACCGACCGCGACAGACCAGTGACCGACGTCGCGTCGCGCGACATAGCGTGTCAATTCACGCGTCGTCGCGAACATGGGCCAAAGGTTGTCTGCCCGAAATAGCTCATTCCACGGTCGACGCGAAACCAAATCAGGAATCGGCGTGGTCATCAACAGCACACCGCGTTTGTTGTTTTCCAATAGCGCAGCATGTTGGGTTCCCGCATATCGCATCAGCGTCGACCAATTTGTTTTGGCCGTCGTTTTCCAATATTGAAAAACACGCAAGTCTTGAAACGGTACGCCGCCCGGCAATTCGGTAAGGGGTGAGAGTGCCGGGTGTGACTCGGCAGAGATTTCGAGAAACGTACCGGGATCGTTGACTCGCCAGCGACGTTCAAACTCCAAGTCCTGGAACGCACCAGAGTCGGCGGCCAGCGATGGTCCTGCGGCGACAAATGTGCGACGTCCGGAGTCAAAGTATGACTCCAAGCCCTGTCCGCTCAAAACGCTCAGCGGCGGATCAAGCAGGACGATCCCGTCAAAGTCGCTGAGTTGCAAGTTTGGCAAGTCATCGTGAGTCGAAATCTCAATGCTGTACTGCGATGGTGCGGCATTGGCTTCGGCGGATACCAAATCAGCGAATTCGTTTGCTTCGGCCGGTTGGTCACTGGCGATCAGCAATCGACTTGGCGGCAAGATTTCAATCGTAAAGTAGCTGGCGTCATCGATCGCCAACGCATCGATTCCAATCAGCCGCACGGCGCCGTGATGGAGGCCGGCATCGAGGGGCGGCAGCGTCAATTGGACTTCGACATCGCGGTCACGTTGCAAGGTCACGCTCAGCCTGTCGACCGGTTTAGCGTCGGGACGAACGATTTTGCCGTCGCGAACCACAGGCAGCCCAGGTTGGTTTTCGTAAACCACACACTCAAGGGTGACTTCGATTTCAGCGGAAGTCTCAGCTAGCTCGGACCCGTTTGAATCCTGTCGACGGAGTTCTGCGGTCAAGGTAATGGGCGACTGTGGCGCTGGGGCTGGCGTCGCTGTCGATATCCGTGAAAGCTGTCGATTGAAACCTTGGTAGGCCCCCATGTCCCAGACGGTGAAGTCGATCTGTTGTTGGTCGAGGAACTCGCGAATGGGGCCTGTCGTGGCATCGGGTGGAAATGATGCTGCGGTCATGCCACTGATGACAATGATTTGGCGAGTCGGGATCTCGCTGGTCGAGAGCACACGGGCGGCCGCTTCAATTCGCGTTGCCAGCGGTTGCACCACTTCGGATGGCTGAAACGCTTCGATTTTTGCAATCGAGCCAGCAACATCCGCAGAGAACGTTGCCGGTGTCGCGGAACGATCGATCGCGACCACTCGACTGTTTTTACCCGCTGCCAAGGCCGCCGCTTTGGCAGCTTCGCGGATCGCATTGATACGAGTGTCTTCGGTGGTCGTCCAACTTGTTTCGATGGAGTTGTCCACGATGATCGCCAATGCGACGGGCCGCTGATCGTCGATCATTGGTGGCTCGGTACTGGCCACCGTGAACACGCCCCACCCCATCGCGACAAGCACCAGCAAGCCGGCTGCCGCGAGTAGCGGGATTGTGAGTGAGCGTTTGCCACGACCTGACGCCGAAACAGTCGCCATCACAAGCAACACCACGCCCAATGCAGCGATGATGCCGATCGTCAGCCAAGTCACGCTCAGCCCGATACTGGAGACAGGGCGGGCCAATGCCAATGCGACGGATGCAATCGCAGCGATCCGTAATGCCAACAGCCACCAGCGTCGGACTCGCATCTTGCTGCGATTGGACTCGAATCGCTGTGACAACAATCGAACCGAAGGAAACAGGACTTTGCGTGGTTCCTTCCGCGCGATCAAGTGCAGTGCGATCGGGATTCCGATCGCCGTGATGGCAATCAAGAGGGTGCCGTTTAAAAAATTCACAAGCCGCGTTAATCCTTCAGTGCTTGCTCCCGAATTCGTCGCATCTTGTCTTGATGGTAACGATGGGTTCGGAATGCATCCAACATTGCCAGGACGATGATCACCAACAGAATGAACGTGACTGCCGTCCAGGCGGCCACGAAGACCAGGCGACTATTCGCTAAAGTCGCTGCTAAAACGAGTGCACCGCAGGTGCCAATCAATGCGTTGACCTTCGATCGGGACTTCCTTCGTCGCGAGCGATAGTCGGCGTCTTCGTCGGAGTCGAAGTGATCGTACGGCCAACCATTGTGCTCGGTCCATTGCAGCCAGCCGGCAAAGAACAACAAGGTTGCGCCAAGCAGTAATCCGCCTGCAGTCATCGCGTTGTCCTCTAGCGGTTCGGCGTTTTGATAGAACGACTCTGCTCCGAACGACCCTGGGCTGTAATCCACTGGTGGGCGACCCAGACAACCGCCGCGATCGATTCGCCGCTGCAGTTCTTGGGGATGTCCTGTTCGGTGTGCCAGTACGAGGGGCTGCCGATCCCCGGGCGGGGATAGTCGAAATCGATCACGTCAATGGTTGGGATCTTGGCGATCTGATTGAGCGGCAGGTGGTCATCGCGAAGGTCATGGCGTGTGCGTGGGACGAACGCATCGACACGCAGTCGCTTGGCGACTTGCCAAAACGATTGTGCGACCGGTTTGGCGTAGCGGATGCTATTCATTTCGTAATACAGCCGCAGTTCGCGATCGCCGATCATGTCGAACAGAACACCGGCACGGTAGGCGTTTTCTGGCGGCGTATCGACGTAGGTTTGCGCGAAGTACGTTGACCCGAGGAAATACCGGTCACGGTCTTCTTGCCAGATGAACTCTTCGCCGTCGAACATGACAAGGTCGATGCCGACGTCGTCCGGTAGGTCGTCGAGTTGGTTGGATAATTCCATCAATCCTGCGGTACCGCTGGCACCATCGTTAGCGCCGATGAATGTCCCTTTGCGGTTCTGTCGATCACGGTCCGGATAAGGACGCGTGTCGTAGTGTGCACAAAACAGGAATCGAAGCGGACGTTCGGGGTGCCAAGAAGCGATCAGGTTCGTCATCGTCATTGCGGACCCGTCATTGGGATTTCGTGTTTCGAATTCCTGACGTCGAACCTCGGCACCGCGTTCTAGAAAAAAGCTTTCCAAATAGCGCTGCTGGCGAACCATCGCTTCGCTACCCGAAGGACGTGGTCCGAAATCGCAAAGCTTTTGCAGGTACCCCATCGCTCGATCGGCGTCATAGCGAGCCGGGATCGGGGCACTCGAGGGTGATTCGATCGTGTCCGGGCCGCGGTGCAGCATCACGCGGACAAACAGGATGCTTCCGACAATCAAAAAGACGACCAACCCGACTAAGATCAGGCGTGTGGCCAGTCCTGCACCGGCTCGTTCGTCGAATCGGTCCGTTGAGGCTGCCAATGTCCTTTGATTCTCCATGATCGCGGTGGAAGACTCGCTCATGATCCGTGCTGTTTTGACGTGTTGGGTCCGTGAACGCATTGTATGCAAATTGCGTGATCGTCGCCTACCTCGCTTCACGTGTCGCTAGACCGATTCGCACATCGCAAGCGCCGATAACCCGTAGAACGTGTATTCGACGTCGGCCGTTTGGTCCAATTGGAATCCGGCAAAGCCGCCGCCGGGCATTTGCATCGATTCCGCATAACGCCGAACGGCGTTCCGATCAATTGATTCGATCGCGCCCAGGTCATCCAGTGTGATCATCGCGGTGCAGCTGCTGAGTAGGTCCGCAAACGGGATGCGTGTGTTTGCGGTAAAGCCGCCTTCATCGGATTGCATTTCGGATAAGAAATCGATCGTCGCTTCGGTGTCGATCGAGTCCAAGGTGCCGAGTGTTTTGAGTGTCCCAATCGCTGCGGCGGTGGGGTTCACACCAGGCCGTTTGGCGGCTCGGATTTCCAGGTACCCGCCATCGGCATGAGCTTGTGAATCGATGAAGCCACAGACGGCATTGGAATTGTGGGGCTGGCGTCCGAGCAATTCCAAGCAGAGCACCGATAGGAATGTTTGGTAGGTGCTGCCCGCGCGACCTTCAGGCGACTTTGCGAAACCCCCGTCATCCGTCCGGAGCGATTCCAGCAGGTTGGCAACGTTGTCCGCCCAGGTCGGGTCGTTGTCATCGACCACTTGAGCCCCGACGGACATCTCACAGATTGCGGCGGCGAAGATTAAAGAAATCAAATCCACGATGCCTTCGCGACGATTCAGCCGAGAGCGCAGAAACGCTGCCGCGCGGCCACCAATGTTTTCGTCGAGTGCATCAAGGATCCACAACGCACGCAACGCAAACGCGGTGTAGTACGGGTCGCTTTCGCCTTCACGGCCAGCGAATCCGCCATCGGCACGCTGTTGACTGGCAAGCCAGTCGCCATGTAATCGGCGCGTTTGTGGATCGATTTGTGACGCTCCGGCGGCGAGCCGGAGCGTCAACGTTTGCAGATAGGAAAGCACTCAGCTAACGCCAGCGGAGTTAAAGTACGCGGGCTCGTTGCCTTCCTTCCATTTGATGTTGCACCCTAGCGAAGGACGCTGTGTTTCACTTGGTGATTCGCCAGCCAAGACGGCGTCGATTGCGGCACGCAAGTCTTCGCCGGTGACCGGAATTTCAGTCTTTGGGCGGGACGAGTCGAGTTGGCCGCGGTAGGCAAGTTTTTGATCGCCGTCGAACAAGAAAAAGTCGGGCGTGCATGCAGCGGCATATGCCTGTGCGACTTTTTGATCGCCGTCAAACAGGTAGGGGAACGCGTATCCGCGGGCCTTCTTTTCTTCGCTCATCTTTTCGGGCGAATCGTCGGGATAGGCATCCGCGTCGTTGCTGCTGATCGCGACGACCGCGACGTCTTTTGCCAGATAGTCATCGGCCAACACTTTCAATTGGTCGGCGACGTGTTTGACGTAAGGGCAATGGTTGCAGACAAACATCACCAACAACGCTTTCTTGCCAGCGAAATCGGCCAAGCTGACCGTGCCGCCATCGCATTCTTGTAGCGAAAAATCGGGGGCTTGAGTGCCAAGCGGCAACATCGTGCTTGCGGTACGTACCATGGTCGAATCTGTTTTTGGGGGAGTCTTCGGTGGGGAGGCCGTCTTCCGATCGGCGCCGATAGGAATTTCCTGTGGCACCGTATGGTCGACGACGGCAACTGCGATGAATCACGGTCATTGTAGGAACGCGGCGAACTGCGTTGTCGCAGTTGCCGCTCGATGACTCGCGTGGTTCGGCGCGATCTTAGTCTTTTAGATCTTCGAGCAATCGTCCGGGGCTGCCCATTGCGTTATAGCCACCATCGATGTGCAGGATTTCGCCGGTGATGCCGTTGCTGAGATCACTCAGCAAGAACGCTCCGGTTTTGCCGACTTCTTCGTGAGTGATGTTGCGACCCAGGGGAGCCATGCGGTCGTACAGTTTAAGCATCTCTTCAACACCGGCGGCGCGTCCGGCCAAAGTGCGGACCGGGCCTGCGGACAACGCGTTGACGCGAATACCACTTGGCCCCAAGTCGTAGGCGGCGTAACGCATTGCCGCTTCCAGGGCTGCTTTGCAAACACCCATGACGTTGTAACCGGGGACGCACTTTTCGCCGCCGAAGTAAGTCATTGTGGCGATCGACCCGCCCGGGTTCATGATCGGCTTGGCGGCCGCACAGCATGCCAGCAGTGTATAGACGCTCACGTCCATCGCGAGTGCGAAGCCCGCCCGGCTGGTGTAGATCGTGTCTTTGCCCAAGTCGTCGCGATCGGCAAAGGCCATCGAGTGCAACAGGAAATCGATTTTCCCAAATTTTTCTTCCGTCGCTTCAAAAACGCTGCGGATGTCTTCGTCCTTTTGCGCGTCCATTGGCAGCAGGAATGCGGCGTTTTCGTACTTGTCGGTTAACTGGGAAACTCGCCGACGGTTGCGTTTTCGTTCGTCATCGGGGCGGTCAGGAAGGTGGGTGAAACCACATACCCCTCCTGCGTTCATGATCTCCTGAGCGATGGCCCAAGCGATCGAGTTTTCGTTGGCGACTCCTAAAATCAGCCCCTTTTTTCCCTGAAATTGCATCTCGATTTGTTGTCCTACTAGAAAAGTAACTTGCACGTGCTGATTAAACGCCACCGGACGGGGCCTGCACAAGATAGCGTGAACAGGGTGATGTCGTCTATTTGGCGTCTTTTCCGGAAAGAGTAGGAGCCCCATCTCGATTGCGGCGGCGCGCGTTTGCAGGAACCCATTGGCTGCAAGCCTCGCCGCACGCCCCGAATCCCTTGAATCATGGTTGCCGGCGAACGCCAGATATGACTCACTCAATCACACCCACTCGCCCCAGAGACTCTGTCTTTCCCGTGGACTCGTATTCTTTTTTTCGTGAGCTGACCGAAACGGCAACGCAGGTAAGAAGTCGTACCGCGTTCTTGAAACGGTCCCTTCCCGAGCTCGTCCGTGTTTTGAATCTCAACAGCGCCGCCATTGTGACCCAACGTCGGGGGGGATGGAAAGTCGACGCGTGGTCAGGATCAACTGGCAATTCGGGACGTGAGGTTTCCAATGGCGATGCGACACGTTTTGGTAATTCAACGCCAACACAGGATGGCCAGGCAGGTCCACAGTTGCCAATGGATTTGATCGCCAGTGCGATTGACAGTGGTTCGCCCGAAGTCCGCCAAGCTTGGGTCGCGATCCCATCCAACGGCAGTTTTTCTCAGCCGACTGAGAACGCCGAGCGTCACAGTTGCCTGATCGTCAACGTTGCCGATGCAACCGATCGCGCCGGGCTGACGCGAGTCTGCAGTGTTTTCCTTTCTCACACCGCGATGGCCGAACAGTGCGAACGCCAGCGTGAACGGATTCAGCAACTGAGTCAGGTCTTGCGTGCGTCGGCAAAGTGGCAACGCAACCAGCTGCAGCCGTCTAGCGACGAAGATTCGTTGTTGAAAGAGATCGCAGAAACCGCGATCACGCTCCTCAACTGCCAACGCGTCAGCATTTTTTTGTGGGACAAACGACGCAAAAAGTTGGTCGGTAAACCCAGTGTCGGTATCGAAGCACCACTCGTGATTTCGGATGACGCCGGGATCGTCGGCGAAGTCTTGGCCACCGGCGAAGCGCAAATATGGAACGGCGGCGATGACGACGAGTCACGCGTCAATCGCTCCGTTGACCAATCGCTTGATTTCCAAACGACGTCACTGGTGGCGGTGCCGCTGATCGGACAGCGGGGAGAAACGATCGGCGTTTTTGAAGCGATCAATCATCGTGAAAACAACTTCGAAGACGCACACATTATGTTGCTCAATGATCTGGCGCTTCATGCCGCCGGTGCGATCGAAGGCTTGCGTGTGCAAAAACGTTTGACCGCTTCTCGGGATCGCTTGGTCGATGATGCGGCCAACAGCAGTCCGTTGATTGGCGAGCATCCCGCGATCGATTCCGTTCGCCAATCAGGAAGCCGCGTTGCCGGAACGGATCTGACCGTGTTGATCTTGGGGAGTAACGGGACCGGCAAAGAAGTCGTTGCACGCCACATCCACTACGAAAGTGAACGACGTGGCGAACCGTTCGTCGCGGTGAACTGTGCGGCGCTGGTCGAATCGCTTTTGGAAAGCGAACTGTTCGGTCATGAAAAAGGTGCCTTCACCGATGCCAACAGCACCCGGATCGGTAAATTCGAACTTGCCAGCGGCGGGACCTTGTTCTTAGACGAAGTCGGTGACATGAGTCCTGGCGGCCAAGCAAAACTGTTGCGTGTGTTGGAACAACGCGAAGTCGTTCGTGTCGGCGGCAGCGTTCCGATTCCCGTCGATGTTCGCGTTATCGCCGCGACCAATCAGCCACTCGAGCAACTAATCGCCGAAAAACGCTTTCGCGAAGACCTCTTCTTCCGCCTGAACGTGGTGTCGTTGGTGTTGCCAGATCTGGCAAAACGCGGGAGCGATATCCTGTTGTTGGCTGAGCACTTCATGCAGCACTTCTGCTACGAAATCGGTCGCAAGGTTCCGGGACTGACTGATGCCGCAAAGGCCGCGATGCTGTCACACGCCTGGCCGGGGAATGTCCGCGAGCTACGCAACACGATTGAACGCGTTTGTTATCTGACCAGTGGCGACGAAATTGATGCCATCGATCTGGAACTTCGCTCGATGGGCGGGGCCAATGGCGCGGTCGTATTTCCTGTGCGAACCGTTTCTCACGATGTCGACTCGCTTGCCGAAGCGACGCGACAGTTTCAAATCAATCACATCCTCTCATCGATTGATCGTTGCAGCGGCAATATGACCGAAGCAGCCGAGCGGATGGAGCTTCATCGTTCGAACTTGTATCGAAAGATGAAACAGTTGGGAATGAAAACCAGCGAAATCTAGTTTCGTCGGCCGACCGAATTTAGAGTTTTGGCAAAACAAAACACGCCATCGTGTTCGTGCACGATGGCGTGTCTTAGGTTTTTATCACTGCAGTTCGTCCGTTAGCTGCGTCGGCGTTTTCGAACTAGCAAGCCAAGTGCGCCAAAGCCGAAGATCGCCATCGAGGATGGTTCGGGAACGGTTTGCGAGATGACTTGGATCGACGAGGATGCTACGACATTGCCGCCATCAAGTGCCGACAAGCGAATGGTGTAGATCCCATCGACGTTTGCATTGAAACCGAAACCGGCACCAGCGTCGTCAAAGAACTCCATGTTCCAAGAGTTCTGCGCGACGTTGTTGTTCGCAAGCAAGTTCAGGTAGCCAGTGCGGTCGGCGGCATTGACGCCCATGCCGTTGCCGGTCGCGTTCGTCCCGATCGCATGGTCTGCAAAGTCAGGTGATGGAACGTTGATCGGATCAAACGCAAGAAAGTTCTCGCCTGCCGATGGGTCAAAATCGATCTCCATCAAGTACTCGAAAGCGTCGAGGTTGTTGCCGGTCAAACCCGCGAAATCCGAGTTGATTGACCAATCAAAACTCCATACAGCAGTGCTGCTGGAGCCCGGTGCAAAACCAAATCCTCCGCCGACGGGCTGGCCGGTCTCAAAGGTGTAGGTGCCATCGCCGTTGCTGTTAAAAATGTTCTGCGGCTGATTGCTGCTGTCAAATCGAAGTTTGCCACGCAATCCAATCTCGATTCCGTTGTCACGGTCGACGGTGAATCCGCCATTTGCATTACCGGCGCCAAGAATCAGGTCGGGGGTCACGTTGGCGTCGTGTAGGATCGGGCCTGCACAGACAATCGATGGGAGCACCGCCAGCATTAAAATGCCTACTCCAGCTCTCATGTTCGGTTCCTTCAGAAAATAGGGTGGGGCTAGTTAAGGAAGGGAACGAGTCTAGTTCGCGAGAGTCATCAGGAATTAGCTAAGAAGTTACAATAAAGTCGATTTAAGCGCTCTTTTTGCCTTTTACGGGGGCGAAGCGTTCCGCAGAGCCTTGGTTGGCGAATTGTGTTTCGCGTTTGAGCAGATTTTGTCGCTTTCGCAGGATACCAGGAGAGTTACTCGGATGAGCAAAATGGCAGTGCAGTTGCAGCTGAAAGAGGGGAAGGTGTTTGTCTCCAGCGGAGACCAGCCCATTTGTGAATATCAGCAGGCGACGACGCCTCGCGACGGAGCGCACCCCTGTGCGAACTACATTCATCCTCTGTTTGATTTCAGTGGAAATCCGCTGACGGAAGATTTCCCCGCCGATCACCTTCATCATCGTGGTGTGTTCTGGGCTTGGCATCAGTTGCAGGTCGATGAAACGCCGATCGGTGATGGGTGGATGATCGAGCGATTCCGATGGGAAGTCACGAAGTCCGAAACGTTGCATCAAGCAGATGGGACGGCGGCTTTGAATGTCGCCGTCGACTGGAAGTCCGAGGACTTTCAAAACGGCGTTGTTCCTGTCGTGCGTGAACAGACTTCGATGAAGTTTTATCCCGATCAAGCTGACCTTCGACAGATCGACTTTGATATCCGTCTAGTCGCGACACAGCCGAACACACGCATTGGGGGCTCGGACGACGACAAGGGTTACGGCGGTTTTTCCCTACGGATCAAAATGCCCGAAGACCTTACGTTCGAAAGTCAAAACGGAATACAGCGTCCGGCCTACGCGACAGTACCGGCTTCGCCGTGGCTAACTTTCCGAGGCCGTTTCAATGGCGAGAAGGCAAGCAGCGTCACCCTGCTGACGCACCCGCAATCAGCAGGCTATCCGCAGCCTTGGATTTTGCGATCGAAGCGAAGCATGCAAAACCCGGTATGGCCGGGACAGACGCCCGTCGCATTGTCGACGGACCAACCCACGCGTCTGCGTTACCGATTGTTGGTTCATCGTGATACCGCAGAATCCGATCAAATCGAACACTGGCACCGAAGCTATCTCGCTGATGCAGACGCTGCTGTTGTGTAAACGTCGTTGCTTTGTGATCGAGATTTACCTCAGCGATCGCCCAGGATTTCGGTGATCTTGGCACGTAGCCGAGGGATGATCATTTTCGCACCCGCTTGCAATAAGTGGTCATCGTCAAGATAGAAAACATCACGTCCGTCCAATGCCAGGATTCCTGCGTCTGCGGAGTACAAATCATACGTCGGTAACACTTCGGCGAACTCGTACGAGTCAGCGAGTGTGCGGACGATTCCGCGGCCTTCGTCAGTAGGTGAAAGTAGCTTGCTTGGCACAAACTCCTGCTTACCTTCTGCAGGCTTGATGCCTTGGCTTGCCAGCCATTGCATTGCATTGATATTTCCAAATGGGAGTTTCGGTGGGTCTTCAATGAGCAAGACGCGACAGCCTTGCTCACCCAGGAATTCCAGAATCGACGGTGCATCGTCGACGTCTTCTTCGGTCCACGCGCGACCCACGATGACCACTTTGGGTTTCCACTGTTCGATGTGCGTTAGCTTCGCATGGTGAAAACGTGAGACGACGTCTTTGGAGGTGAACTCCCTGAATTTCGCGACTCGAATGAATGGGTTCTCTCCACGCATGCAATAAAACGATGCGGAGAGGTTTTCGCTGCGTGCAACCGTTGCGATGGCATCGCTCCACATGCATCCGTGAGAATCGCCGATGACAACAATTTCGGGCGTGACCGAAGTGTCGCCCACTCGAAGTCCTTCTCCGCTAAATGCGTCCGGTTTGAATTCGGGGTTCTCAACGATGGTGCTGGCAAATCGCGGCGCGTCGATTCTTTGGCTCGGATTGCAATCGAAAGTGACGTAGCGAGCCTCGGCAAACGCCGAGGTATCAAAATAGCGAGGACGCAACGTCATCCATAATCCCAGGCCTGCAACGAGCAGTCCGCTTGTAAGGATCACGGGAACGATTCCCGTTCGACGCCGCGTTGGCTTCTCCACCAGTTGGTACGTGCCCAGTGCAAAGAGGTAGGTCGACGCGGAAAGGACGAGTTTGTCAGACGGCCCATCCCAATCAACACCCGCCGGCTTGGCGAGCACTAGGATTGGCCAATGCCATAGATACAGTGAGTATGAAAGTTTCCCAATGTGGACGACGGCTGATTGAGAGAGCAACTTGTTGCAAAGGCCAACTTGTCCAAAGGCGATGATCAAAAGCGTGCCCGCGACCGCCAGCCCAAGTCCTCCTCCTAGCGTGTCGAAGAAAATGTAGGACAAGGCGATCATGCCAAGGCCGGTCAGCGAGAATACACCGTAGTTAACTTCTCTCGAAGCTTGATTGCCGATCGTGACGGCGAGCAAGCATCCCGCGCCTAGTTCCCACACGCGTGTCGGTAGTAGATAGAACGTTGCAGTCGGATGGGATTGGACTCCCCAGAGAAACAGACCGAGACTCAACAGCGAGACGCCGGCAATGACACCTTGCAGCCAGCGGGTTCGCAACCGAAAGATGAGCCACATTCCGACGGGGAAGAATAAATAGAATTGTTCTTCGACCGAGAGTGACCAAGCATGCAAAAACGGTGACTCTTCAGCCGATGTGCCCCAGTAGTCACCAGTGCTTTGCCAGAAGTAAATGTTCGCGACCGAAAATAAGGCGGCGAGAGATTGCTTGCCGATGACATGTTGTTCTGGGCGAAAGATGCAAAAGTAGGTGACTGCCAAGGTGCAGGCAGAAACGAAGACCATCGCCGGCAGAATTCTGCGGACACGACGGGCCCAGAAGTCGCGAAACGAGAACGTTCCGTCGTTGAGATTTTTGTTGATGATTGAGGTGATCAGGAAACCTGAGATCACAAAAAAAACGTCAACGCCGATAAATCCGCCCGGTATCCATCCAAATCCCATGTGGAACAGAATCACGGGAACCACGGCTACGGCTCGAAGGCCATCGATTTCTGGGCGATATCCGATTCCCGACATGAGCCACCGTCTGCATCGTCAATGTGGAGCGTTACTTTTCTTCCAACCCTAAACATCTGGCCCCTACCCTAATTGGAGTATGCCAAGCTTACAAAGCCCCTCATTCTAACGGGGGCGATTTCGAAGGTCTGGCTCGTTTTCACGACAAATTTTCGGCCCTTAGCACTGCTGTGTCGCCTGCTCGGGGCGATGGCCCGCTAACACGGACAAAGCATCGTGGTGGTAAAACACATTCACGGGTTGATGCGTCTAAGTTTTGAAGACGCGTTTGGGGGTCCAGGTGCCTCGTTTCGGTGCGATGATCGCTTGCAGGATCCCGTCGGCACGCACCGCGGCAGCATGCTTTGGGATTGGATCCGTAGGAAGCTGATGCTGTCGGTCTTCGAGTGAAAGGCCGTTGATCAGTCGTTGGCATTGTTCCGCGTCAACGATCATTTTTGGAAGATGAGTTACTCCTGTGATCGCCGGCAACAGCATCTCTTCAAGCGGTTGTTCACGGATCATGTCGATGTGGTGCGACTGGGCAAGTTTGAATTCTCCCACACGCGTTCGACACAGATTAGTCATCACGGCAGTGGTGCCGAGTGATTTTGCGATATCGATGCCAAGCGTGCGAATGTAGGTACCCGTCGAGCAAGTAATCGATAGTTCAAAATCTGGGTAAGCGTACCGGATCACCGAGAGCGAATGGATTGTCACCGTCCTCGGTGGCACTTCGACTTGTTGGCCTTCACGGGCGAGGTCATAGGCACGTCGCCCATCAATTTTGATCGCTGAGTACGCGGGAGGGATTTGCTCGATCGAGCCGGTGAATTCTCGGCAAGCACTTTCGATCTGTTCCAAGCTGGGAATCGGATGGTCTTCGAAAAGGGTCGGTTCGAATTCGACGTCGCCGGTGGGTGATTCGGCTGCCAAGCGAAAGCTGCCGTGGTACTGCTTGCTCGTTTCGTGGACGAAGGGGACCAGTCGCGATGCTGGCCCAACGGCAACGACCAAGACTCCATCGGCCAGCGGATCCAATGTGCCACAGTGTCCGAGTTTGACTTTCTTGCCACGCAGTCGCCTCTGGATCACGTTCACCAAATCGCGTGACGAGAATCCGGCGGGCTTGTTGCAATTCAGGAATCCGAACATGCTTTAAACGTAACGCGACTGTGTTCGTGTGAAATTGAGAGCGATGAAGAATTGAACCCGAGCGAACTATCAATGAACCAATCCGCTGATTCAGACGACACGACACTTTTGAAAGGTGCCCGGTTCAACGTCGAACGTCTGATGCTACAGGGCGACGACGGAAAGTTGTACCCGCGTGAAGTCGTACGGCACCCCGGAGCCGTGGTTTTGCTGCCGATTCTTGATGATGGCAGCGTTGTGATGATCGACAACACCCGCGCGACGGTGGGTGAAACCCTGCTCGAATTGCCGGCCGGAACTCGCGAAGCCGGTGAAGAGGGAATCGTAACAGCGGGGCGTGAGTTGATCGAAGAAACCGGGTACACCGCTGGCAACCTTGAACTGATGCTCGAGTTCTATTCGGCACCAGGAATCAGCGACGAGTTGATGTTGCTGTACCGAGCGACTGGTCTGGTGGCCGGAGAAGCTCATCGAGAAGCGACCGAAGCGATCGTCAATCGCGTGGTACCCAAAAGCGAAATCCATGGCTTGATCCAGCAAGGCAAGATCCGCGATGCGAAAACATTGGTCGGGCTGTACGCGTATTTAATGCAGTAGGTAACGACACGAGTCCCCACCAAATCTGATGTGATTGTGATTGAGTGGTCGTAGGAAACGAAAAAGGGCTAGCTGGTGACAGCTAGCCCTTTCGTCGTTTAGGGATCGGCGTTCGGTGAGCGCCGGTTGGCTTCAGGCTCGGTTAGCCTTGCGATTCGCCTTCGGGCTTGTCGCCTTCGCTGACGCCGGCGCTAACGGTTTCTTCTTTTGGTCCGACGTTGCCGCGGCTGTCACCATGGAATTCCAGGCGAACAGCTTTGACGCGTTTTCCGTCCGGATCGATCATCTTGCCATCGTCGGTGATCGTGACGTCTTCGTGCTTGACGGCGTTGCCATCGGAGTTTTCCAAGATGCCTTTCACAACGATGGTGTCTTTGCCCTCGAAGGTTCCACGCAGCAGTTCTTCGCTGAGCGGATCTTCGACGCGTTGTTCGATCGCGCGGCGAAGCGGACGGGCACCGTAGTCCAGGTTGGTCCCTTGACGCATCAGGAATTCCTTCGCTGCGTCTTCGAGTTCCAGAGCCAAGCCACGATCCAGCAAACGCTCGCGGACTTTCGACAGTTCGAAGTCGATGACCATTTTCAAGTCGTTGCGGGTCAGGTGACGGAAGATGATCGTGTCGTCGAGACGGTTGAGGAACTCAGGACGGAAGACACGTTCGATCTGTTCCATCACGCGTTTCTTCATCGATTCGTAGCTGGCATCGCTGTCAGCCTTTTGGAATCCGAAGCCGCCTTCGTTCTTGATCGCTTCCGCACCGGCGTTGGTGGTCATGATCAAAATCGTGTTGCGGAAGTCGACGTTACGTCCGAACGAGTCGGTCAAACGTCCTTCTTCCATCACTTGCAGCAACATGTTGAACACGTCGGGGTGTGCTTTTTCGATTTCGTCGAACAGCACGACCGCGTAAGGACGACGGCGGATCTTTTCGGTCAGCTGGCCGCCCTCTTCGTAACCGACGAAACCGGGAGGTGCACCGATCAATCGGCTGACGTTGTGTTTTTCCATGTACTCGCTCATGTCGATATGAACGAGGGCATCGCTGTCACCGAACATGTATTCGGCGAGTGCTTTGGCCAGCAACGTTTTACCGACACCGGTCGGACCGGCGAAGATGAACGAGCCGGTTGGGCGCCGTGGGTCTTTCAGACCGCTGCGGCTACGGCGAACTGCTTTGGCGACGGCCGAGACGGCGAGGTCTTGGCTGACGACGCGCTTGTGCAGTTCCTCTTCCATCTTCATCAGACGCAAGCTGTCTTCGGTCGACAGTCGGGTCAACGGAATGCCGGTCATCTTGCTGACGACTTCCGCAATGACTTCTTCGTCGACGACGCCGTCGGTCTGCTGACTCTTTTCACGCCAATCTTGGGTGATCTGGTCTTTCTTCTTGCGAAGCTTTTCCGCTTGATCACGCAGGTTGGCTGCTTTTTCGAAGTCTTGGTTAGCGACCGCGTCTTCTTTTTCCTTGTTCAGCTTTTCGACTTCTTCGTCGATCTCTTTCAAATCTGGTGGACGAGTCATCGTGCGGAGGCGGACCCGAGCACCTGCTTCGTCAATAACGTCGATCGCCTTGTCAGGCAAGCAGCGGGCGGTGATGTACCGCTCGCTCATCTCGACTGCCGACACGACCGCGTCGTCGGTGATTTGGACGCGGTGGTGCTCTTCGTAGCGTTCGCGAAGGCCCTTGAGGATTTCGATGGTTTCCTCTTTAGCGGTCGGTTCGACGATGATCTCTTGGAAACGACGCGCCAGTGCGTTGTCTTTTTCGATGTACTTGCGGTACTCGTCCAGGGTCGTCGCACCGATGCACTGGATCTCGCCCCGAGCCAAAGCTGGCTTCAAGACGTTTGCAGCGTCGATGGCGCCTTCAGCACCACCGGCACCGACCAGGGTGTGGAGTTCGTCGATGAACAGGATCGTGTTTTTGACGCGACGAACTTCGGTCATCACGGCTTTGATGCGTTCTTCGAACTGACCGCGGTACTTGGTACCAGCGACCATCATCGCGAGGTCAAGGACGACGATGCGTTTGTCAGCCAGGATCTCAGGCACTTCGCCTTCGATGACCTTTTGTGCAAAGCCTTCGACGATCGCGGTTTTCCCCACGCCGGCTTCACCAAGCAGCACGGGGTTGTTTTTGGTACGTCGGCAGAGAATTTGGATCGCGCGTTCGATTTCACGCGAGCGACCGATGACCGGGTCAAGTTCGCCTTTGCGAGCCAGTTCGGTCAAGTCACGTCCGAAGCTGTCCAGTGCAGGCGTCTTGCTCTTGCCGCTTTTGGTGGATGCGCTGCTGCCGCCTTCTTCGCTGGAACGTCCGCCACGCTCGCCGACTTCTGCGCCTTCGAGGCCATGGCCGAGCAAGTTCAGAACTTCTTCGCGGACGTCTTCCAGTTTCAGTCCCAGGTTCATCAGGACTTGTGCGGCGACGCCTTCTTGTTCACGCAGCAGTCCGAGCAGGATGTGCTCGGTACCGACGTAGCTGTGATTCAGGTTGCGAGCCTCTTCCATCGAGTACTCGATCACCTTCTTCGCACGTGGCGTTTGTGGAAGCTTGCCGACGGTCACCATCTCGGGACCGCTTTGGACCAGCTTTTCGACTTCCAGTCGGATCTTTCGCAGATCGACGTCAAGATTCTTCAGAACGTTGGCCGCAACGCCACTGCCCTCTTTGACCAGACCAAGCAGGATGTGCTCAGTGCCGATGTATTCGTGGTTGAATCGTTGCGCCTCCTGGTTGGCCAATTGCATGACCTTACGGGCGCGATCGGTAAATCGTTCGTACATATGTTTGTCTCGTTACCCTAAGTGTGCCCAACGTCGTGCTTGCGATTGCAGCACATCGGTGGGGCAATTGATCCAGTCGTTCGATCAAAGAAGATCAGTTCAGTCGATCGAAGTTATCAGTTAACCAAGCTTCCAGCTGCCGCTGTCATGTTGGCGAATCTTTCGACGAATATCCTCGACAATCCCTTCTGAGCAAACCGTACGCCATTGGAAGCGAATTTCGTTGCCGTTGACCTCCCGAACGGCCATGGACCGCGGGTGTTCGACCGGCAAACGCTCAGCTACTTTCGATTCTATCGGTTTTATAAATTCTCGGGGATAGGAGTCCGACGCAAAGATGATCGGACGATTAAGAAATTCGCCCGGAAAACACGGGTGAAAAAAATCGTTGCAAAAATCTGTTGCCCCAAATTCGCCACACCATCCGTCGTCGAACGTCCGTAAACCCTCTCGCCAGCTCCTCGTCGCGTCCTTCGCGAAACAAGTCGTGTGCTGAGGAAGTGTAGGGTAAACCTGACTGTCATGCCGCTGTCATTTCGGCAGCATCCTCGTTCGACTCATCCTCATCTGGCAAATCGTGTTCCTCGATCAGACGTTCGGTACGCGTTTGTTCCGCTTCGAGCTCGATGTGCCAACGGTCGCCGACCTCCAGTCGCGAGATTTCGCCAAGCAGGGCAAGAGAGTGTTCCGGGCGATCCAGTTCACGATAGACACTCGACAACAGCAGCAACGCGGGAGGGTCGCGTGGTTCCACTCGCAAGACTTCCAGTAGCAGCGTTTCGGCCTGTTCCCAATCTCGCTGCAGGTACGCCGCTTGGGCCTGCGGGAAATGATCGGGTGCCTGCGAGGCCTCACGCGGGGCGATCATCCCCGGAAGCTCACGGATGCTCTTAATCGTCCAGTAAATCCAAACGATTAAGCCAACCCAAAATGCGGATCGGACCAACACCGGATCCAACCACGTGGGAAACAGATAGTTCAAAACCAAGTACGCATTCAGCCCAACACCAAACGCCACTGCCGCTGGTAAGGCCGACAATCGGCCTCGCCACCACAGTTCGCTTAGTCCCGGCCAAAAACACGTCAGATAGTTTCGCAGCTCCATCACCTTTCCCAGTCGAATTTGACTGGTGTTCATAAGACATTGATGACATCGCGGGCAAGACCAAGCTAGCGAGCACGAACGTTTGATCAGGGTTTCCCGACGTGTTTCACAGGATCGAGAGTGTGGCTGGCAAACCACAATCCGCGTTGACTTTGCGATTCAACGACGCGCCAATTCAACAAGTCGGGCTCACGATCGGACCGAGGTGCCCAGCCACAAAACCAGTTGCTAGCAACCGCAGAAAAAATGGCTTGGTGCTTTTTTCAACTTTTCGTTAAACTCGCAGAACCGCGCGGTCGACAGGCCGCCGGGAAACGGACAAGCGAAGGCCAAGGATGTGGGACTAAGATGGGCCCACGGGACATCGCTTGCAGTCATGCCAACACGCCAACGACACTGTCAATCGCGATTTAAACGAATCATCGCGTCAGGGTCGGCGAGCACTAACGGAGGGAACCGATGCCGGGCGAATCTTTTCGATTCATCCACGCCAGCGACTTTCATTTGGAAAAGCCGCTGGGGGACATGGATGAACTGCCCCCGCCATTGAAAGAACAAATGGCGTTGGCGCCCCACCAAGCGATGGACGCCGTTTTCGAAGCGGCGTTGTCAAACAACATCGACTTCCTGTTGCTGACCGGTGACCTGATCAACCCCAGTGCCGCGGGGCCCTATGGCATCAATCGGTTGTTGGCCCAATTCGAAAAGCTCAATCAAGCCAAGAAAGCGGTTTACTGGGCCGCAGGCACAGCGGACGATCCACAGAACTGGCCAGAAGCGTGTGCGTTCCCGCCGAACGTGACGATGTTTCCACGCGACCGCGTGACTGCCGTCAATGTGGTGCGTGGAGGACGTCCCATCTGTCGTCTAGTTGGACGCAGCAGCGACGGGCGATCATCGCTTCACGTCCCCGGATTTCAAACCGAGAGCAGTGAGGAATTCACTATCGGCGTTGGCCACGGTGACGCAACGACAGAAACACTTGCCGAATCGAGGTTCGATTTTTGGTGCTTAGGCGGACGTCACAACCGACTGGAACTGGCCGACAGCGATGGCATTGTTGCCGTGTTCGCCGGAACGCCACAGGGACGCAGTCTGAAAGAGGCCGGCCCTCACGGTTACTCGGTCATTGATGTCGACGCCGACCAGAACGTTCGTGTCAGCGACATGCCGTGTGACCTGTTCCGCTACGAAAACGTCAAACTGGATTCGGCCGATGTCGCCAACGTCGGCACGATCGAAAATCTGATCGGTGAACGGATCGTGCGATTGCAGCACGACGCCGGCGGACGGCACCTGATCATCGGATGGGACATCGGGATCGATAACACGGACCTGATGGGACGCGTCGGCAACAGCGAATCGTTGCTCGACTGGGTTCAGCGCGAATATGGCCACGGAGCACCTGCCGCTTGGTCGGCAAGCTTGCGAATTCGGCCACCGCAAAAGTACCCCAAAAGTTGGTATGACGAAGACACGATCTTGGGCGACTATTTGCGCATCGTCGCCGACCACCGCAAAGGCGAAGCGGCGGCAATCAACCTGTTGCCAATGACCGAAGAGCATCCGGGATTGCCAACCTCCACCACCAATCTGTTGGCTGAGATGCCGGCAAACACCAAACAAGAAACGCTGGACCAAGCAACGCTGCTGGGCGTCGAACTGCTACGCGGCGGCAAGCCAGACTGGGTGAACCAATCATGAAAGTCAAAGACCTGCATATCGACGGTTTCGGAGTATGGACCGGGCTGAGCGTCGATTCGCTGCAAGACGGGATGACCTTGTTCTATGGCCCCAACGAGGCCGGCAAGACAACCGTGATGCAGTTTTTGCGATCGATGCTGTATGGGTTCACTCCCGAGCGTCGCGAAAAATATTTGCCACCGATTCACGGCGGGACCCCCGGCGGAGCCATCCGTGTGACCGGTCCCGGAGGCGGCTATCACATCCGTCGCCACGCAAAGCTGACCGACGAAGGCGCCATGGGGCAGCTTTCGGTGGCCGGACAAGACGGTTTGGTCCAAGGCCAACACCGCCTGACAATGCTGCTCGGACAAATCGACGAGGCGATCTTTACGAACGTCTTCGCGATCGGCATGCGCGAGCTGCAAGAACTTAACACGCTCGACGACACCGCTGCCGCGGACGAGTTGTACAAACTGTCCAGCGGTCTGGATCGTGTTTCGCTGGTCGACGTCATCCGCTCGCTGCGTCTGGGCCGAAAGAAGCTGATCGGCGAAAGCAACGAGAAAGTCAAAGCGGACTCTGACAAGCTCGAGTCGCTGCTGCGCAAACGTGAGCAGCTCCGCGACGAAGTCACCAAGTTGACCGGCAACAGCCGACGCTACAGCGAGCTGGCCAGCCTGCGTCAGTCACAGCAGCAGGAAATCGGTGACCTGCAATCGCGTCTTGGGACCATGGAACGCGAAACCAAGCACGTCGAAACCGCAGTCAGCGTGTTGGACAAGTGGAACGAACGCGCCGAGCTGGAAAAGCAGATTCGCGAGACCGAAGCCGAAACGATGCTTCCCGATGAAGCACCCGGCCAACTGGTCCAGATCGACGCGATGATCGAAGACAAACGCGCCAAGCTGGACGAGGTGAAAAGCAAACGGCGTGGCTTGCGCGACAAAGCCACGCAATTGCCGGTCAGCCCACGCATGCTGGAATTGCAAGGCCGCATCGAAGCCGCCGCCGAGCAAGCGACTTGGGTCGAAGCCCTCGAACAGCAAATCGAGAAAGTCGACTCCCAGATCAGCAAGGCTCGCCAGCAGCTCTATTCCGACGCCGAAAAGCTTGGGATCAGCGAAGAGGATCGCGACGCGCTGTTGCAAGGCGACTCGACGCAAATGCCCGACATGTCGCGTCAAAACTTAAGTGCCTTGTCCGGTCCGGCGAAGCGTGTCAAAGAGCACCTATTTGTGCTCAAACAGTCGCGCACCGAAGGCGCCGAATACAAAAAACGCGCTGAGCACTTGGCTGAAGAAATGTCCGAGGTGCTCGACCGCACCCGGTCCAGCGATTTGCAGCAAGCGATCCGTGAAGAAAACGCTCAACTGGCAACGCTGCGCCGCGCCAAGCAACTTGACGAACACATCGACAAACTGAAGCGGCACTACCGTTCGCTGGAAAACGAGTCCGTCGATTTGTCGACTGCCGAAGTCCTGCCGATCGACCGTTTGTTGTTGATGGGCTTGCCCTTCGTCGTCGGCGGAAGCTGTTTGATCGTTGCGTTCTCGCACCTTCTGGGTGTGACTTGGTTTTTGACCGGCGAGCCAACCCCTACGGCTGGCATGCTGTGGCTGTTCTTCGGCCTGATGTCGTTGGCGTTGTATTTCTTAAGCAAACAAAACGGCCAACGGTCAACGGCAATGGATCGCGAGGAATGCGATCGCCAAATCGAGACCCTTCGCCGCCAAATCCGCGAACTCGAAGCGGAAGAAGATGAGGTCAACAGCGAACTGCCCAGCAGCAATCACCCGATCGACTTGCGAGTTCGCCATGCCGAATCGTTGATCGCGGAATTGGAGCACATGGTGCCGACGTACCATGCGCACGCGGCCGCACAGCAGTCGTATGAAACCTCCCGTGCGAAAGCGGTTAAAGCCGCCGAACAACTGAAAGCGGCACGCCGCGAGTGGTCGGCAACGCTTCGCAAGCTTGGCTTGGCCGAATCGATGTCACCACGCAGCGTACGTAAACTGAGCGAAGGCTACGAGACCTTGCAGGGCAGCTTGCGTCGCCTAGAAGAATTGCAAGGCGAACGTGATGAGCGTGAAAACGAACGCCAAGCCTTGGCCAAACGGATCGAGCAGCTCTATCTGGAATCGCTCGAAATCAGCGACGAAGCCCAAAAAGCAGAAGCCGCCGAGCGTGACGAAGACGACGACATGCCAGCGTCCAAGCACGCGTCAGCTCCCGTCGCCAAGCGTCCGACACGAACCGGTCCGCTGGATCAGCTCAACCACCTGCAAGAAGAGCTTTCACGCCAGCAGCACTGGATTAAACGCCGTCGCGAATTGAAGGAACAAGATTCGCAGCTCAAGCGTCAGCATGCGGCTTACGGTCGTGCGATTCAGCGTGGCGAACAACAGCGTCGCGCCTTGTGGGCCAAGTGTGGTGTCGCAACTGCTGAGCAGTTCTATTCAATGGTCGACAGTAAAGCGAGTTTGGTTGAACTGCGTGAAGAGCATCAAGCACTCGATAAGCAGATCCGCTCGATGATCGGCAACACGTTGCAGTACGACGACATCGCACGCGAGATCGCCGGTGCGACCGCAACCGATTTGGAAAAACGTTGGGACGCGTTGTCCGCACGGATCACCGAAACGCAGCAGCGAATCGCGACCTTGCAAACGCAAGTCGGCGAGTCGGCGGCGGACATGAAGCACTTGGCGGACGACAGTCGATTGACGGTCGTGCAACTGGAACTCGGTTGTGTGCACCGCAAAATCGAAACGATCGCCCGCCAATGGCAAACGCTGGCCACCGCCAGTTGCCTGGTCGAAGAGGTTTGCGGCAAGTTCGAACGTGAACGCCAGCCGGAAACCCTTCGCGAAGCATCCTCGTTCTTGGCTCAATTGACCGGTGGAAAGTACACACGGATTTGGACCCCACTGGGAACGAATCAACTGAAAATCGACACCAAGGAAGGCAACGCGTTGCCGCTAGAAGTGCTCAGCCGTGGGACGCGGGAAGCGGTGTTCATCGCACTGCGACTATCGCTCGCTGCTGCTTACGCACGTCGCGGTGTGATGCTGCCGCTGATCTTGGATGACGTCTTGGTGAATTTCGATGGCGACCGCGCATTGCATGCCGCCGAAACGCTCCAGACTTTTGCCGACCTCGGTCACCAAGTGATGATGTTTACCTGCCACGCGCATATCGTGGATATCTTCCATTCGATCGGCGTCGAAGTTCGTCAGTTGCCAGCTCAAGGTCAACCTGGACGAGCGACCATCTTGGAACCCGAAGTGCTCGAAGAAGACGAGTACGAAGAGTACGAGATGGAAGACGAGACCGAGGAGTACGAAGAGGTTGCCGAGTATGAGCCAGCCGACGAGTTGGTTGAAGAAGAACCAGAGCCTGAGCCAGAACCGGAACCTGTTGCAGTCGTTGAGCCTGAACCCGTTCCCGTGCCTGTCGTTAAACCGGAGCCGGTGATCGAACCAAAGGTGGAGGCCAAACCTGAGCCGCCGCCAGCACCGAAGCCTGTTGTGGAAAAGCGTCCGCCAGAGAAGCCAAAGCGTCCAAAGCCGATTGTGATCGAGCTTGACGAAGAGTCATTTGAAGACGACTTCGATGATGACGAACTCCCCCAACAAGAACAACGATCCTCGATCGGATGGGCCTGGTTCCAACGAGAGCCAGCCGACGGCCAAATCAGTTCTGACGAGCGTGCCGCGGCTCGGATCAATGGTGAGTTCAAATCAGGTTCCGAACCACAGTGGAACGAAAATAGCGACGAAGAAAACATCCCCGACGAAGTTTGGGATCGCAATGACGCGTGGTGGGACGGCAGTCGGGTCGCCAGCTAGCCAACCCCGTCCAGCTAGACCAGCCAGGGTGCATCGTATCGATTGGTCCGATTGCACCGGCAGGGTTGTGGGTGTCCGGGCAAGTAAATTGTCAAACGGGATAAATGGCTTGGAAGGCCCTGGGGTAGATTGACCTAGGGTTAGGGAAAACCGTCACGGTTCTCCCTCCTTCTCTTCTCTCATTCGCCATGTCGCGCCATCGACGAGGAATCAGCTTCCTTGAACTGACCGTCGTGGTCTTGATTGTTGGTCTGCTAGCCGCAATCGGGACTCCACGACTGGCATCTTCGATGCAGCAACGCAGCTTACGTAATGCCGCTTTAGAAGTGGCAGATTTGGTTCGCTACATTCGCAACGCCGCACAATGTGACGGCCGGGCGATTTCGCTTTCGATTGATACCGACAGCAACACGCTGGAATGTTACGACGTGGATCATCCGGCAACTCCCGGAGTCCCGATTGAGCTATGCGTGACGACGCGGTTTGATTCGTCGATCGAGATGACCGCCTCCTTCGACAACCAGACAACGATGATGTTCGATTTCGAAGGCATGCCATGGGCGGGAGGTCAGCCGCTCGACAACGGCACGATCCGAATTGCGATTGGCGAGATCACCTATCACGTGGTCATCAATTCGTCACGCAGCGACGTGACCATCGTCCCCGCCATCGATTCACCGGTCGGTGAAACCGGGGGGGATTGAGATGCGGCGTCGGCCAAACGCGTTCACTCTGATTGAACTGCTCAGCGCGATGACTGCGGCGACAGTGTTGATGTTGACGTTAGCTTCCAGCATCGTGATCGCGAGCAAGGTCGTTGATGCGGCAGGAGAAAACAGTCATGACCATCAGGTGCGATTGCTTACTGCGCGTTTGCAATCGGACTTGCGATATGCAAACGAGTTTTCGGTTACCGGTCCCGCCGGCGCGCGACTGCAGACACTTGATGGTCAGGGTGTGTCGCGTTTGATTGAGTACCAGGGGAACACCGAGGGTGTGTACCGAAATGTTGGTGGACGAACGCAGCGTCTAGCAGCGGGGATCGTGTCGGCCGCAAACTATGTCGATAGCACGCCTGCCGTTGAAAGCCAATCGGTTCGCACTCGACCTAGAATCCGCGACGTTTCAAGTGCACAGAGTGACGGATCGATCGCTTCGGCATTGACGATTGATGTTCCCGCTGGCGCACAAGAAGGCGATTTGCTGTTGCTCGTTTGCGGATTCAAAAACACCTTCGATGTTTATCCTTACTCGACCGTTTGGGTGCGCAGCCATTACACCGCCGGGACGTCAATCGGCCTTTCCGTTGACTCTCGCCGGATGGAGTCGACCACTCCATCAAGGCTGACCGTTGGGTATCTGCCCTATGGTGATGTCGCCGCCGTGATGATTGCAATCGAGGACGCACGCGTTGGGTGGCCGTTCGGTTGGGCGGGAGCCGATTACGGCGAAGCAAACATCTCGAATTCTGCGTCGATGCCTGCGGTGATCGAAAACACCGGCACGATAAGCGAAGAGACCTTGAACTTAAATCTCTTCGCAGTCCAAGGCTATCAGTTTTATCGTGGGACGACGCAATTGCCGGGATTTACGGAAGCGGTGATCGAGACCGGTTCGCCGTGGACCTACGGCGCATGCACTTTGGCGGCGACCTTTCGAACGGGACCCTTGGACGAAACCCCATGGCCGTTTCGTGTTCCCTTGGGCGACTCGACCGACTGGGTTTCGCTGGGGATCGAAGTCAATGGGGCAAACTGGTGATGGAAAGGCAGTTCGTTTCACCGATCGATCGATGTCAAAGGCGTGGCGTATCGATGCTGGAAGTGATCGTTTCACTTGTCTTAGTCTCAACGCTTTTAATCGTATCGATGTCTTCGTCGGCGAATTTGATCGCGTGGCAAAACGATCGTTTGCTCGATCCAATGTCACAGCGTTTGGCTGGGTATTACCTGGACGAACTCAGCATGCTGCCTTTCGAAGACCCCGACGGGGATGCGCGATTTGGAATCGAATCGGGTGAAAACGTCGGTCGCGCGATGGACGACGTGGATGACTATCACTACTGGTCGCAATCGCCGCCGACGTTTCGCGATGGTCGAGCGATGGAACGCTACGACAGTTGGACGGTTTCGATCACGGTTTCCCCCGCAATGCTTGTCGACAGTTTGCCGTTCGTAACCGGAGACGCAGATGATCCATTGCGATTGGTCGAAGTCACGGTACGAAGAACCGCAGAAGATCTGTCTCGCTATCGATGTCTGCTTTCACGTGATGGTCAAGCAATCGATTCGAGTCAAAGTCGATTGCGGTTTCAGCGATTGCGATTGCAATTTCCCGATGCCAGTTCAGTCGACGTGGTGGCGCCGCATCGCAATCGGCCAACAGCGTTTTGATTCATGACAAACCCAGTATTCATGACAAAACCAGAACACGCATCGTTTCAACAACATCGATGGAAAACCCGCCGCCGCATCGCCCGGATGCCACGACGTGGTTACCTGTATATAGCAGTGATGTTCACTTCACTGGTTGTTGCAGGGATGATCGCGACCGCAGTTTCGCTAAGTACATCTCGTTGGAAGTCATTGGCCGGCGATGCCGATCGACAAGCCGCACTCCGTTTGGCCGAATCCGAGTTGCAGCGTGCCGTCGAGCAGCTATCGCAAGATTCGTATTGGCGAGAATCCGCGTTGGGGGGCCAGTTTAACGGTTGGATTTCGGCGGAAGTGTTTTCAGGCCGTGCTGATTCGCGAACGGGATTCGTCGTTGAAGATCCCGACGGCGATTTTCTTGATGACCCGTTCGACGAAGTGCTATTAACGGGCATCGGGCAACTGGGTAACGCAAGTGCGGCGGTGCGTGTTCGGTTGCGTTCGGCTCAATCGCCAGCAAGGTTTTTGAAGTTCGGCGTCACAATACAGAACGATCTGCAAATCGATTCGGCTGTGCTGTCCTGTGAGCGTGACATCCAAGTCGGCGATGATTGCATCGGAAGTAGCGATGCGATGGTCGTGACGCCGCGGCTAAGCTGTGGCGGAGACATCGGGCTTTCCGTGCGAGGCACTATCAACTCAGACGCGTTAGACGATGGGACGCACGACGTCGTTCGTTGGTTTGCGTCCCAAGCGACAGAAATTCCGTTGGCGATGTTGCCGTATCGCGATAGCGAGCGTGCGATCAATCATGCGCTGCTCTCTGCACAGGATAATCCTTATGGCCCCGTCAATGAGCAAGGTATCTATCACATCGATGCCCAAGGAACACAGTTGACCATCGCAGCGTCGCGGATACAGGGCACGCTCGTGATCACCAACTCGCAGCGGATTCGGATCACTGACGCAATATGTTGGGAATCACAAAACGCGGCCTTGATTACCGATTCGCCGGTACTATTCGATGCCGTCGGCCCATTGTTGGATGAAGCCGTTTGCGGGACAAACTTTAATCCGTCATCGACACCTTATGGGGCAGGCTATCAGAATTCGACGCTGTCCGATCGCTACTCCACCGTCTTTCGCGGTGTGTTTTATAGCACCAACAACGCCTATGTTCTGGCGACCAGCAATCGCGAGACATTGGCGATCACGGGTTCGCTAAACGTCAATGGTTTGTACCTTTGGGCGGACTTGGCAATTCGTTCTTTTGATGAAGTCCTCGCCAACGTACCGCTGGGCCTGTCGGACCCAAACCGATTGGAAATCGCACCGGGCTCGTACTATCGAACGGTCACGCCGCCAACCCAATAGGGCTGCTAAGTGCTACCTAGCGAACCGGTTCTAGACCTAGGGCTCGCCGGAGCAAACCGATTTGACCGGCGTGGATGTGTTCGTGAAGCGGGCAGAACATGATCGCGCCCAGCTTGATTGGATAACCGGCATAGGGCATGTCGACCGGTTCGAGCAGCGTGTCCGAATCGACCGAGTCGAGTTCACCAAGTGCATCGACGAACACACGGTCAAAACGTTCGAGCAATTCGTCCGGTGTAGGTTGTGCTGAACCATCCGGGCTAGGGACGGAGCTGCGCCCGTAGGCTTTACGGAACTTGCCAGGAATCAAATCCAGATCGCTCGGTTGGCGACCACGGATGCGAAACATCAACAACCCGTATTGGCTGACCGTAAGGTGTCCGACTTGCCAAGCGATGTTTGTCGGCAGTCCATCAGGGATTGTGAACCAGTGTTCCAGTGGCGTGCTGTCGAGCAGCTGCAGCGTGTAGTCGCGTGCGAATTTAATTTGCTCAATCGTGCCCACCAAAATATCCATCGCCGTCGAAGGGCTGGGCAGTGTGATCGACGCGTCTTTGGAGTCTGTCATCGAGTTTGGCTGTTCTACGGCTGCTGGAAACGATGCGGTTCGTAAGGAAAGACTGAATCATAGCGGTCGGAAACCGAAGTCGTCTATTCCGCCAACGTTCAAGACAACAGTGGCGAGAGGATCGTAACCTGTCGCAACCCTCGGGGGCTATTTGGCTTTGCGAGGCTTGCGTGGTGGTTTGGCGACCAACCGAATTTCTGGCATCACGATACGTCCGCCATGAAACGTGCGGCGACCGTCAACGGTGTGATCGAACACGAACACCCCCGCTCTCGCGCCCGCTCGGGGAGACACCCGCAAAATCGCCGGCTGACCACATTGCGTGCAGCGGACCCGCAATCCGTGCGAGTCCAGCATCGCCTGGATGGACACAACCGATCATGCAGTACCTGGAGCTGTTTTCGCTGCTGATTTTTGAAGGCCGCAGCGTGAAAGGGCCAACAGGAACCCGCGAGCTGCTCGGCGGTGACGACGGTTCGGTGATGGCACTCGCACCTC
>NZ_NPDI01000002.1:0-175991 GCF_002251265.1 Rhodopirellula sp. MGV
CCCGACAATCCCTGCGACCGATCCAAATTCGCTGTTGCGGATTGCCTATCGGAATTGCCACGACCTTTTCGCACTTAGCACAAATACTCAATGGCTCACAGCAACGGCAAATCAGCTCCTCCGGCTCCTCGCGTTTCACAACCGACCACCATGGAAGCGGTCAAGGATCGGCTTCGCCAAAGCTTGCTGAAAAAACGCGACGCCCTCGAGGTCGACAAGTTCTTCCGAGCTTTGGTCAAACTGGAGGGCAGCGACTTGCACATGAAAGTGGGCCAGCCGCCGATGGTGCGTGTCGGTGGTGAGCTGAAACCGCTCAACCGTGGCCCCATCGATTCGGAGGAAATGGTTGATCTGTTGCTGCCGATGATGGACCAGCGAAACCTGCTGATTTTCGAAGAGGAAGGCGGTGCTGACTTTGCATACCTCTGCGACGTCGACGGTACCCGCTGGCGTTTCCGGGTCAACATGCTTAAGTCGCTCGGCAACATCGGCTTGGTCGCCCGCCGGATCAACAACTTCATCCCCGATTTCCGCGGCCTGTTCCTGCCCGACTCGATCGAGCAACTCTGTCACTTCGAACAGGGAATGGTGTTGCTCGCCGGGGTCACCGGTAGCGGTAAAAGTACGACGATCGGTTCGATGCTGAACTACATCAACTCGATTTATCGCAAGCACATCCTGACGCTCGAAGACCCGATCGAATTTATCTTCACCGAAGATAAATGTTTGATCAACCAACGCGAGATGGGCCAAGACGTCAAAGACTTTAACATCGGGATGAAGCATGCCGTTCGTGAAGACCCCGACATCATCCTGGTCGGTGAGTTGCGGGACGAAGAAACGTTCATGACGGCGATTCACGCGGCCGAAACCGGTCACTTGGTATTCGGGACGATTCACGCGGCGAGTGCGTCGACCACCATCGGTCGTATTTTGGACTTGTTCCCCGAGGAAATGCACAACGCGATCCGCAGTGCGATCGCGTTCAATATGAAAGGCATCGTTGCCCAAAAACTGCTCAAGAGCATCAAGCCAGGTGTCTCGCGGGTGCCTACGTGTGAAGTGATGACATTCAACCCCACGATCCGGAAGCTGGTTTTGGAGGGCAAGGACGAAAAGCTGCCCGACGCTATCCGTATCGGTGCCGAAGACGGAATGCAGGACTTTACGATGAGTTTGAAAGGTCTGATCGACGACGAATTGATCGATCGTCCAACTGCGTTCGCCGTCGCCCCCAACAAGGATGCCCTCAAAATGGCTCTCAAGGGTATCGACGTCAAAGCGCCAGGGATTCTGTAAGGCCTGAAGTCTGTCGGCCAGGGATTCTGTCAGTCCGAACGATCTGTCGCGGGCGTTGGGCCGGAAAATGCCGGCCCGACGGGCGATGTTTAGCACTTTGCAAATGTTCGGATGTCGGCTTCGATGACGCCGCTACTCTCGGTAAGTTATGGTGTAGTGTGCCGAGAGGCTTACCAGTCCGCCCCCTTTTCACTGTTTCTGCATTTTAATGCCACAAGATGTTCAGCCTCAGCTTTGGCAGTCGGTCGCACCGGTCGAATTCACTCCCAAACTGAACGACAATTCACAAGCCCAGGCGTTGTTGATCGGGGCACGGCAGGGGGCTGGCTTTGCGATCGCCGCTGGGCAGGTTTCCCACGCGATTCAATCGCGAGCGACCCAAGTTCTGTTTGACTTCACCGCCGCCGGTAGCACCATCCGGTACATGATCGATGGCCAGTGGGAACAACTGCCGCCGCTCGATCGTGAAAGTGCCGACGCGATGTTGATCACGCTCAAGCAATTGTGCTTGATGAACCCCGCCGACCGCCGAAGCGCACAGTCCGGCGCGGTCAAAGCGAAACTGAAGAAAGAAAAGTACGAGGTCCTGCTGCAATCGCAAGGCGTTCCGACTGGTGAGCGTGTTCTGATGCGATTGGAGGCACAGCAAGTTCCGTTCGAGACGCTTAGTGATCTTGGCATGCGTGACAAAATGGTCGCGACGCTGAAACAGCATCTCAACTCCGACGGCGACATCGCGTTGCTCACCGCCCCCAAGGGCGAAGGCCTGACAACATCCTGGAATATCGCAATTGGCGCGGCCGACCGTTTGGTGCGTGACTTTCAATCCTTCGAGGAGCAGTCACGGCCGGAACCAGAAATCATCAACATCAATCCGAACTTCTACGGCGGATCGACTGGGCTGACACCTTACGAAGCGTTGCGTAAGGCGATCTTAAAAGAGCCCGATGTGTATATGTTTCCCGATCCGGTCGATGGCGAAACGTTCTCCATGGCACTCGACCAAGTCGAGAACTTGGACAAGAAAATTGTCACCCGGATGGTTTCCAGCAACGCCGTCGAAGGATTCGCCCGGTTGGTTGCCCAATACGCCGATCAACGCCAGCGAATCGCAAGTCGCGTTGCCTGTGTTCTTGGTCAGCGATTGGTTCGCCGACTTTGCGATAACTGCAAGATCGGTTTCCAGCCGCCACCGCAATTGCTACAGCAGCTCGGCATCCCGCCGGGACGCGTCGCGTTGTTATACCAACCGTTTATTCCACCGCCGCCAGAACAACAGGTCGACGAAAACGGCCGACCCGCGCCGATCACACCGTGCCCAGTTTGCCACGGGCGTGGCTATTTCGGCCGAATCGCAATCTTCGAGTTGCTTATCCCCGGCCCGCAGCTCCGCGATGCGATCACCAAAACCCAAGACATGGGACGGCTAAACGGGATCGCAAAGTCGGAAGGTTTCCACGGCGTGCAAACGGAAGCCGTGTTGACGGTCGCTCGCGGATTGACGAGCTTGGATGAATTGAAACGAGCCTTCGCTAAAAAGGCATAGTCCGCTGTCGTTTCGCTAATTCGGTTCCGATGGTTTCCAACGCGCGACAACCGTCGGAACGGCGGGCGGGAGCTGGGGATGATTCGCATCAATCAGAATGTCAAAACCACTTTGACGTAACCGTTCGGCGGTCCAAACAGACCGGTGGCATTCGTAAGGATTTCCGTGTGCCGCCCCCTGCTCCATCGCCGCGTCCGGCGTGATCACCAGCAAGCTGCCCCGCGGGCCGACCAAGTTCATCGCGGCCCGCAGGACCAACTCGGCATCGGTGTCTTCGAAGTGCTCGATCACGTCGCCAATCAACACCATGTCATAGGATTGTTGGTCGAGCTGGAGGTGTTCGCGTATATCACGAACAAACACCACGTCATACAAGTCCCACGCGGGATTTCGATAAGACGCCCAAACCTCCACCCCGGACACGTGTGTTTTCCATGGATGGACTCCAAGATCCAACCATTGACGCACGGCGACACCCATCATCCCAAAGCCCATTCCCAAGTCGAGGACGGTTTTCGGTTGCTGGTGAATCAACTCCGTCGCGAGCGTCGGGATCGCCATGTAACTACCGATCGGCATCGCATTACCCCTGCGGATTCTGGCGTTGATGTTTCATCCAAAGATCCGCAAGCAAGTCCTCGTAGTTGCGTGCCATTTCGCTCGCATAACCGAACTGTTCTGCCAGTTCGAAGCCGCCTTGGATGATCGCTTGACGAAGATTGGGAAAGCTCGCGAGCTTTTCGATCGCGGCAGAAATCTGTTTGCTTTCGGGGGCGACAACCATCCCATTGACGCCATCGGTGACCAAGTCAGCAACCATCCCGTATGGTGTCCCGATGACGGGGACGCCTGCCATCATCGCTTCCATTGCGACCAGTCCATAGCCTTCGAATCGCGATGGCATGACTAACGTGTCCATTGCCGCATAGTGGTCACCCAAATCACCATTGCCTTCTGTGATGACGAAGCGGCCGGGGATCCGTTTCATTGCCGTTTGCAACAAGCCATCTAGCATCGGCCCATATCCGACCAGTAGGACTTTGACATGACGTGGCAAACGGGCGACCGCATCAAGAACCAGATTGGGGTTTTTCTCTTCACTGAACCGTCCGACGAACCCAACGACAAAATCATCATTCGAAAAGCCAAACTGTTCTCGCGAGACTGCTTTGGGGCGAGTGCGAACGACGCGGTGTGGGTCGACTCCGTTGAGGACAACAGATACCGGCCAGCCCTCGCAAACTTCATCGCGAACATGGTCGGTTACCGCAATGATGTGGTCGATCGCGTCACCGACTTTCGATAGTCGATCGCGTGTGTAGGCCGCATCACCGTGGGCGACAAAAATCGAAATCGGCGGCGGTGATTCTTTTAGCCACTCGCACACCGCGAGCGACTGTGGACCGGGATCGGAGACAAACAGAATGTCACAGTCGCGGGCGGCTTGTTGCACGCTTTCACGTCCGCCGATTTCGACAGGCATTCCCATCCGGCGAACTTGGCGAGGGTCAATCCAATCAGTGATGATCACACTTCGCAAAAACTGCAATCGCGCAGGGTTGCTGTAACGCGCCAACGCTGCCAACCAGTATTCGATTCCCGCGGGAATCAACGCGGCATTGAGGTGCGCAATTTTTAGCGGTCGGCCAACCGGCCAAGTATCGTCGCTCGCCAATTCTAGGTCTGAAACGCTACCAGGAAAGGAGCGGAATCCCAACGACGCGGAACGCTGGTAAATTGCACTTGGTTGGTAGTATTGGCTGTTCGAATCGAAGCTTGGATCAAAGTTCAACGACCGATCATACATTGAACTTTCCGGCGTAGGACCGGGGTAAATGTAGCCTCCATACATCGAAGTCTCATACATCGATCCACTCGACATCGATGCTTCGCTGATCGGACCATCATTCAATGTTCGGCGGTAGAAATCATTAAATTCAGTCGACTCTTGAGAGCCTTCGCCAGAGAGTTGCCAAGACATGGTGCCAATCACTTTGGTAGGAATTGCTGTCTGTTACGGCAGCCAGTTTAGCCACCCTGCGCAAATACACCGGCAATATTTCCCGATTCACCTTCGATCGGCACCAAATAGTCCGGCGAGTCTGGCAGGACGGATTGCAGTTTCGATGAATCCAATACCGAAAAATATTCTTTGATAATCGGTGTTAAGATCGATCGTGTTTCGACCCATTGGTTTTCGGCGCACCATTGAAAGTAGCGTTCGATATCGCCACTGATCGTATGGAACTGCGTCGCGTCGGCGATCAAGTTGTCGTCGAACCGTATGTCTTGATCCAAATCCGAATCATTGAAGTATGCGGCAACATCGGTTTGTGAGAGTGTATTGAATCGCACAACGGTGCGTTCGGCACATCGCGCGATTGGAAAGAGAAAGCTGATCCCGCCTCGTGACCGCGACATCCAATTGCGTTCGACGAGGATCGATCGAACTTGGCCTTGAATCACGACCGGTATTCCATAGTCGATCGATTCGGCTCGAATTTGGTTGTGATGAACATGCAGGTGACGCACTGGTGGTTCACTCGGGTCATGCGATCCGATGACGACGGCGACCGCTCCGGCATCAAACTCACAATCTTGGACCTGCATTGGTTCGTCTTCTGATCCGGACGCGCCCAAATCAAATCGAATTTGACCGACACGGTGAGTCTTGGGGTTCTTGGAGACAAGATGTAGATTTTGGAGAGTGAGGCCTTCACATTCGCCAGAAACATGAATTGCCAATTGGATACTGGATGCCTCAACCGTAACCCCGTCGAGCTGGACGCGTTTCACTCCGTTGATTTGTAACACCGGTTGATCAAGCGGGCCCAGAAGTCGGCATTCAGGCGATCCCTCAATCCGCAGACCTTCGAGACGATTGCTTTCGTTGATTTGGAAAGGGCCGAAATGAATCCCGTCGGAAAGACGAATCACGGTGTGTGGCGCCGCGATCGCAAGTGCTTCGCGAAGAGTCTCTGCTTCCCCGCCATCCGGATTCACCTCGATGATTCCGTCATCAAGTCGATCGGGGACGGCGGTATCGTTGGAGGCTGGGACAGCTTCGACTGTCGGTCCGCTGGTGTCGCGATTGGGTTCCCACCACCAATGCCAGATCCCAGTGCCGATTGCCAAGCAACCGAGTGCTAGAAGGACTGCGGCAGCCCGTTTGAGAGCTTGGTCAGACGAATTCTCTTTGGCCGTTTGACGGCGGCGGATGGTTGTCGCGTCTTTGTGGGCTGGCATCCGTTGTTGGTGTGACTGTGCGGACCACTGCAACAATAAATCGGCAACTTGTTTCGCGGATCGAGGACGGCCTTTTGGCGACTTGCAAAGCAGCGTCGACATCAAGTGATCAAATTCGGGTGGTATTCCATCAACAAACGACGAGACCGGCGGTGGGTCAAAATTTTGCACACGGTTGGCACTTGCGTATGACGAGCCCGCGTGGAACGGACTGGATCCGCGAAACATCGAATACAGGACACATCCAAGGCTGAACAAGTCACTTGCCGGGGTCAGTTCTTCGCCTTCGACCTGTTCAGGCGACATATAGGACGGCGTTCCCACCATATCGCCCATGCTGGTCAAGTCCGAGTTCTCGACCAGCAGCCTGGCCAGCCCGAAGTCCGACAATTTCACGCGCTGAATACCGTCTTCCAGCATGATGTTTCCGGGTTTGACATCACGATGGACAATTCCATGGCGATGAGCCGCGGCCAGCCCCGAGGCGATTTGGGCGCCGATGCGGAGTACATCTTCCAGACACATTGGTGCGTCATGGTTGATGCGATCGGTCAGGGACTGACCGTCAACGAACTCCATCACCAAGAACGGAATGCCGTCTTTCTCGGAGACTGCATGGATGGTTACTACGTTCGGATGATTCACACTCGCTGCGGCGCGAGCTTCACGCAAGAATCGTTTCTGGGCCCGCTCGCTGGTTATCAGCCGCTCTGACATGACCTTGATTGCGACGTTGCGATGCAATTGCTCATCAAAAGCGCGTGCAACGACACCCATCCCTCCGAATCCGACGATGTTGAGCACTTCGTAGTGCCCGAGTCGGCCGATCGAATCTTCGCGAGTGGGCGGTTCCAGTTTGACTGGCATGCGGGTCAACGCATCCGATTTTCGTGAACCTGACATCTGCGTTGGTTCATTGCTACCGCTCAGTGCCGACGTCAAAGGTGTTGCCGGACGGGGCCGATCGGGATCTTTGGGCGTTTTCTGCAGCTCGAAGTCAACGGTATCGTCACGGCTTGCGTCATCCGGTTCAGATTCGTCGAGTGGTTGAGTCATGGTCTGGCTCACAATTTGGAATCGATCTGCTTCGGGGTGCGGTCGATCGGTCCACGACGATGCCCTTCCTTTGGGTGTGCAGGCTTGTTGGGCCGTCGCAATTTCAGGGCGACCTAGCCAGTTCGGGGCCAACGCGATCGGGCGAGCGGCGAGGTTGAACTCCCCACCGAGGATGGATTATAGCCATCAGCGGGATCTCTTTCAGGGTGCGGGGGGGAATCAAAACTCCATCCCGCATCCTGATGATTCTCGAGCATCGGCTTTCGCATCGCGAAAGGAGCGTGCTTTACTGCTTCTTTTGCGTCCCGGGATCTCTGCGGTTTCACAAATTCCGACGTTTGAGGCCCGTTTCGACGCTCCAGAAACGACGAAAAACGCGGTCGTATGGTTTCGTTTCGCTGAATGAAAGGGAAATGAACAAACGCGGCGTAGGGAGGTTGACGAGAGACGAACTTTCTCGGAAACTTCTCCGTCCAGTGACCACGCGGCCGTGGCGGAACTGGCAGACGCGCTAGGTTGAGGGCCTAGTGGGAGTTAATCCCGTGGAGGTTCGAGTCCTCTCGGCCGCATCGAAGAAACCCCGTGACAAGCGGGGTTTTTTCATGCGCGGTCCGCTCGTCGGTGCCACGCCCGTTTTTCATGACTTGGCGGGGCAAAAATTCGTGTCGCTGCAAGCGGCGAAGCGATGAAAACGCATTCGCCTTCTACCGAAACTTCTTTTCGAAAGTACTGTCGAACCGGTCGCTTGCCAATCGACCAAGTTCCGGTGTGTGACCGCTTCTGATTCTCGCTCTTAGGCACCGGACGAAAATGAAAGCCGCAGATTTGATTCGAAACGTTTTGAACATGAACGAAGTTCACTTGGCCATCATCGCCGACATGCGTGAGACGCCGCTGGTGCAACCGACTTCGCTGGGCGGTAACCATCCGCTCTGGGTGATTGGTCATTTGGCGATCGTCGAAGAAATCTTTCGTTCCATGATCACGGGAGAATCGACCACACTGAATCAGTGGCATGAACTGTTCGGCGCCACAACAGTCCCATCAAGCGACGCGTCCAAGTATCCAGAATTCGACACGTTGATGGACGAGTACAAAAAACAACGGGCACTGAATCTGGCAATGCTCGACGGCCTCGCCGAATCGGACCTGGAGCAACCACTCCAATCGCCGCCGCCAGGAATGACAGAAGAAATGATCGCGCAGTTCTTTCCAAACGCGGCAACGACGCTGTTGGTAATGACCAACCATTTCGCATTTCACTGCGGACAAGTTGCCGATGCACGACGCGCCCTCGGCAAAGCTCCACTGATGTTCTAGCAGCTTGTTGCTGCCCCAGCAGTGTCTGCCGAGCCTGAAAGGCGGCACTGCGTTTTTTCAGACGGCGAAGGCAACGTCGATCGATTCTCTAAAAAGAAGGAATGATAAATGGCAAAACCAAAGATTGCTCCGTGTATTTGGCTGGATGGGCAAGCAGAAGAAGCAGCGACTTTCTATACCTCGCTATTCGCCGATTCGTCGATCGACTATGTGATGCGTTCACCCATTGATTGGCCAGGCGGACAAGTAGGCGATGTACTGTTGGTCGAATTCACGATCGCTGGCATGCGAATCCAAACACTCAACGGCGGCCCGCAAAAAGAATTCAACGAACGTGTCTCGCTGTCGGTTGATTGCGCCGATCAAGCCGAAGTGGATCGGTACTGGAACGCACTCACCGCCGATGGCGGAGCCGAGATTGTCTGTGGCTGGTTGCAGGACAAATACGGTGTACGTTGGCAAATCGTTCCCGAGCCGTTCACAAAAATGTTGCTCGACGAAGGCAATGAGAAACGCAATCGAGCGATGCGAGCGATGAATGGAATGACCAAGCTCGATCTCGCCGCACTAAAAAACGCCTTCGATGGTTAGTTGCTGGAGTCTAGGCTTTAGCCGATTTTTACGTCTCCCCTGCAAAATCGAGAGAGCCAGCGTCGTCACGAATTTATAATTCAGGTGGATCCCAAGACTTTCCGTAGTCGTGAAGTGGATACTGTTTCCATACTTCCAAAGCACGTTCACGTCCCTGTTCCTGCAGGTAATCACGTGCGTTGCAATACGGCCAGTCGGTCCATTTCTCGACGTAGCATGATGAACAGCGTTGTGCAATACATAGTTCACAGAGGCGTAAAAATGTCCTTCCGATTTCATCGCCGTTTCAGCGACGTTGTGCCAAACTTTTCGCCCTCGCTGCTTGTCATCACCATTCCAATAAAACGATGTTCGGCCGTGCAATTGACCAATCGAACGCAACATTGCTGTCAGATCAGTGGTATTCAACTAATACATGGTAGTGGTTTGGAAGCACACACCAAACGAATACTCGATCGGCGTGCTGGTTGATGACTTCCAGCAAGTCCGATTCAAATTCGCCAATCCGTTCAGGAGAGCTACCAATGATTGGGCTGTGTTCAAAGCACGCTGCAGTCAGCATGTAGAGCGAGGTGCAATCAGATTCGATATGCGGCACGCTGTGGCAGGGGTGATTCCGTCTTCGGCGGTCAGCCAATACCTCCGCGCGTTGCTGGTATGATAAACGCCGCCAACGGTACATAGTCGAAGAGACTCATCTCATTTGATGACTTCTGATTTCGGACGAAGACCTTCTCAGTTTATCAGCATCATCGAATGATTGGGGATTCGAACAGGGCTGGCGATTGAGGAGAGCAAAAAATCGGCTAAAGCCTAGACTCCAGCGGTTAGTTGCTGGGTTTAAAGGATGCGACCCAGCGGCGATTGGTTGCTAAAATCTCATGCACGATGTCGAGCACCTCGTCCTGATGGACTTCGTCATGTTCAAGCTCGTGTTCGAGCAACTCTAACTTCTTGCGGATCAAATAACCTTGCATCTGCTGGTATCGGCGAAGCGTGCCACGGCGCAAAAAGGTACCGACTTCTAGTTTGCGACTCCAATCTTCCCAAACCGGCAACCAGAACAACGCATGTTCGGTATTGCCGCTCATTGAAGCCGACAAGCATTCTGCTCGCGCGATCGAAATTTCCGCCAAGCATTCTTCGGTCGATGGATAGTACGCAAAGCACGCGACGACGCTAAAGGCAACCAAGCCCGATAACATTGTCGTCCCCATCACACTTCGTGGGACAACACGGTCGAGTCCGCCGGCGGCGGGACTGGCCGATAGTTTTGATTCATCTAAACCAAGGATTCGAAGCAACAGACCGAAGGTTCCAAGCAGAGCGATTCCGACGATGGAGAGCGTCTCCGCTAGGCCGCTGTTGTTCTCAACCGTTTCCCAAAACGTTCGCCATGCATTGTCGTGATAGTCGGACAGAGGGTTGGAGTAGATATCAAAGGCGTGAGTGTGACCTGCGGGTTGAATTCCGGGTGGGATCAACGGCTGATTCATCACATACGAAAGCGACAAGACGATTGTCAGCAGCGATGTGCCCCAGATCAACGTTGGCTTCCATCCAAATTGCGACCCAAACCAAACGATCGTTGCGAGGTTCAATCCTGTTCCAAGGATCAACAATGCGAATGCGGCGCCTGGGGAATTGCCGTGTTGAAACATCATCCCCAGTTGGCTCATCGCCAGCATCGGAGTCGCGTAGGCAGGCACCGCGACTCCGGTCATTGTTAGCGGTGCCCATGGATCGGATTGTTCGACACTCGTTTGCATCGAACCGAACGGAAGCACAGCCGCGAGCGCGAATAAACCGAAGAGCGCCAACGCGACAGAGAGCATCGTCAGCCCTGTCGTTTCTCGGCCGAGCTGCATCAGCATCGCTGCCAGTCGACGTAGTCCGATGACGTGCAATTCGTCAGGGACGCTTGGCGACGCACTCGTCAGCTTGGAACGTCTGTCGATCGCGTCCCAGACCAAACCCAAAACGGTCACGATCAGCAGCGATCCGGCTGCGAACAGGATGATGACCAAAGGGCGGCTTAATGTCAGCCCGTAGAGCAGCGAAAGCGGATTGAAGAGCGGTGCCGAAAGCGCAAATGCTGACATCGCACCAGGTTTAATTCCGGCGCGACGCATTTCACGAAGAATCGGTAATACGCCGATCGAGCATACCGGTAACAGCATCCCGATCAACCAGGATTGCGGCAGTTGTCGAATCGAGTCGCCGCCAAATAACCGGCGTGTGCCGTTTCGGCCAACGTAGTAACGAAGGATCGCGGCGATAAACAGTCCGACCAATAGCGTTGGCGCGGCTGCGCAGAAGCCTTGGACAAATCGTGTGAAGCCGCCGACGAAGAGTTGAACTGCTGGGTTCATGACGAGTTTCCTGTTGGGAGTTCGCTCGCTTCAACCGTTGTGTTTTCAATGGCCAGGCTGGTGGCGGCGCGATCGATTAAGTCGCAAAAGCGGAGCACCGCGTCGCGATCCTCCGGAGTAAGAATCGCCTCCCGCGTATCGAGCCGTTTCGTCAGGGCAGTGCTGGCATCGGCGATCGGGATCCACTGCCGTTCCGTCAGTTCCGAGTCGGCTGCGAATTCTGGTCCCCAGCTGACCAACTCTCGAATTCTGTCGATCGATGCAGATTTCTCCCCCGAAGCATCTTTGGTCGCATCGAGTTCTTTGCGAATCTTGCGAGACACGTCTGTGAGGTCGTCTGGCCAATGCTCGACAACCAGATGGTCATGGTCGAAATGTGACTGGTGATCTCGATCATCCGATGTGCAACCTGCGGTCAGCAACGCGCTGACGAGAACACCAACGATTGAATAGATGCTTCTCGTGCCGCTCATGCCCCGTACTCCGGTGCGGCAACGGTGTGTAATAGGCGATCAATCACGTCTTCGACCGCTTCACCATGTGTTAACAGTCGGACCGAAAGCACCGGTCTGGCAACATCAACGACATCGGTTGGGGTCACAAAGCGACGCCCTTGAAGCATTGCCCAGCCTTGCGCGATGGCTTGCCAGTGCAACATGCCACGCGGACTGACACCAAGCTCGATCGCCGGATCGCTACGTGTGGCTTCGACCAAGTCAATCAAGTAGTCACTGACGCGAGGGTGCACCTCGATGCCCTGAGTTTCATCTTGAAGCTCACGAAGTTCTTGGAGCGTCAACGGCGATGTCGAGTCGGTGATCGAATGTGTTTGGTCGTTGCCAGCAGACTTGATTTGGCGACGGAGGATTTCACGTTGTGCTTGCCGATCCGGATAGCCGATTCGCAGCTTGATTGTGAATCGATCGAGTTGGGCTTCCGGTAGCGGGTAGGCCCCGAGCGAGTCGATCGGGTTTTGGGTCGCGATGACAAAGAAGGTTGGCGTCAATGGATGGACTTTACCGTCGATCGAAACTTGACGTTCCGCCATCGCTTCCAACAAAGCACTTTGCGTTCGAGGCGTTGTACGGTTCAGTTCGTCGGCAAGCAGTACATCTGCGAAAACAGGACCGGGATGAAACTCGAATTCACGGGTTTTCTGGTTGAACATACTGAAACCGGTGATGTCCGCAGGCATCAAGTCCGGCGTGCACTGGACACGCGACAATCGTCCATGTAGTGCGTCAGCGATCGCTTTGGCGAGTGTCGTTTTCCCGGTTCCTGGCAGGTCGTCAAGCAACAAGTGCCCTCGGGCCAATAGGCAAGCGATCACCAAGTCAATCTGGCGTTGCTTTCCAAGAAGCGTGCCACAGAGACGGTTGCGCAGTTGCTGCAGTCGCTCTGGCGAAGTCAGCGGCGATATCGTTTCTGAAGTCGTGGTTGGACTCATGATGTTGGGTGGGCTAAAAGTCTTGCGAGAGTGCGGCGATCGAGAGTGCGAACGAGTTGTTTGGCCGCTTCGGTGCAGATTGATGGGGCGTTGTCACTGGCGCTGGAGCCGAATGACAAGTGGTCGGCGATGTCACAGAATTGCATCGCGTTGGAAAGAATTAATTGATCGCTTTGTGTCAACGATCGAATCCATTCACGCTGTGTCTGGCCGATCATTCGGGGCATGCCAAGCATCCGGGCTCGCGATTCAATGGTTCGAATCGCCAATCGATATTTGTGTCGCGGGGACATCCAGCATGCCGCTTTCCACCGGGCAACAAGACATACATCGATCCACCGCTGACGCGTGAATACAACCATCAATGTGATGCAAAGCGTCATCAATCCGTGCGGCCAATACATGGCCGCTGCTTGTCGCGAACGTAGCCAGAGTGACGCTTTGAAGTCCGGTGCGATATACCCGGGCGTGGCTTCGATCTCGAACCAGCGTCCATCGTCAAGCTGGACTTCGGCCCAGACGTGGACGTCGGAAGGCAAGACTGACGCGTGTCCGGCTGCGAATTCAAACGAATCCGGCCGCACATAGAACCCTGTAACCAGCCGAGACCGAAGGCCTAGGTGACGTGCTGCCACTGCGGCTGCCGTGGCGAACAAGTGGTCTCCACCACTTCGCGACTGCACAAAGCGTTGCAGCGGAACGCCATCACGAGGCACCGAAGCCCGATCAAACGTGAATTCGGATCGTAGGTACTTGATCACCGCATCCAGTTTCTCGTAGTCGCCTGACAGGTCTCGGGTGATTGAGTGTGTCAGCTGTTGCCAGTCACTTTGTTGTGAATCGAGCGATGCGTGTTGAGCCGTCAAGCCACTACGAATGTCATCCTCGCTGATGCAACCACAGGCGAGGTGAAACACGGTCAACGGTGGAACTTTGTCACGGCCCGGCATCTGAAAGCAACCGTCTTCCGCGATTTCAAAGAAGTCTGCGCGGTTGATGTCTTTGACATGTAGTCCTGCGGTCATCATCGGCGCTGGAATTCTGGGTGAATCTAATCGCAAGACTTTGACAAGTCCGACGGAGATTTCGCCGGTGTTGCGCCACGACTGTGAATTCGGATCAAAGAACCAATCGTTGCCGTCAATCGTTGAGTGATGAACCCGATTGGCTGATTCGTGATCGGACGAAGTCCAGACGATGCCATCAAATTCGTCGTAGCGATGTAATGCCAAACGAATCCCGGTCGGGCCTTCCCATTGCAAAACACTGTCGTTGACGACGTTGTCAAAGTGATTGTGTTCCTGTGGCGCCGAACGGTCGGTGGAGAACGAGCTGCTGCCCTGCTCGCTTTTGGACGTCTGTTCGTGTGAAGGGATAAGGTTTTGATTTGCGAGAGCCTGCCGCTGTTCGTACTTCGTTCGCTTTTTGGGCTCGCCAACCATGTCATTGAACATGTCAAACAGTGACGATTCGGTCGACTCGATAAAGACATCCGTATCCACAGCGCCAAAGGACTCTGCGTGATCCTTTGCGGCGATCGCGGCGTCACCAGTGCCGACACCATTTCGCGCGGCAGGATCCGACCACTTTGATCCGCCACTGGTCGGCATTATTCCGAGGCCAAGCTTGCTCGTATGAAGCGTATGATGTTTCGCGTAATAGGCTGTTCCAAATAACAGAATCGCCGAGAACAAAACGGCAGCGGGGCGATTGATCGTCGAGCGGGTTACGCTTTCTGGGATTGCCAGATCCAGTCGTTCCCAGCGGTTTGCGATCAGATGCCAAACACAGCCGACCATCCAAAGCAGCGGAAAAACGAAAGCGGATCGATCGTCGCTGATTGAACTTGAAAACAGGACCAAAAATCCACTGATAACAACTGACAAGCCGACATAGCGAGGTTTGATTGTTTGACAAGCAAGCGCCAACGCGAGGCAGCCCAGCGTGGAAAACGCGGTCAGTTCGAATGCGACCGGTTGTCCGAGGAATCTTGCTAGAACGCCAAACAGAACGGGTGCCGATGGGATTGCGATCACGCAAACACGGCGGACACGTTTGCTTCCAAGGAGGCTCGCCAACAGCAAAGCTGTGATCAGTATCGCTTCTGACCACAACAGCGATTGCAGTTCGGCTGGGGCACGAAGTTGAAAAACAGATGCGATCGAAACGACTGCTAGAAATACCGATTCGAGCAGCCTACGCGACTTGAATAGCATCAGCTCGCTCCGTCCAGAAGGTGCTCAGTTGTCGGGCCAAATCATCCTGCCGATCGATCGTGTGATGGCGATGGGATGCGGTGCGTCGATGTGCGCTGTTTAGATCCATGGTGCAGAGCACTGGATTGCCTTCCGCATTCGACGAAATCGTGATCACGGTGGCGGCATTTGCAGAGAACGAAATCAAATGTTCCGGACGCGGTCTAGCGGACGCGAACAGGGCTTGCTGCGATCGCGAACGATCGCCCAGCAATGGAACCTTTGCGAGTTGATCAAGGATTTGAACGCGACCTTGATAGCCACGACGCGGGACGAATGCCTTGGAACCGATTTCGACCTGCAAGGGAACTTGCGATTGATGCAAATTAACCAACAGGCTTGCCGCGACCCGAATGCGATCCGAAAGAGCCTCGGGTGATGCGCCGCATGAAGTGTCAACAGACACGACGACTTGAGGACATTGCGGTGCACCGCGTTCGGTGACGATCAGGCGTTCATTGCGTGCGGTAGCGACCCAGTTGATATGCTTGATCGAATCACCGGTTTGATAGTCACGTACACCAGTGAAGTCGCCTCGCATCCCTCTTCTCTGTCCGTTGCCTTCCTGGGACAAGACGCTTCCGCATGCAGCAATTCGACCTCCAATGGGATAGACCTTTGGCCAGACTGTGATGCCAACCGCTTTCGTCAGCGGTTTCTTCGCCGTCCAAATCCCAAACGGAAACGCACAGGTGATCAATGTCACCTCGGTCGGGTACAGCCCCCGTACTTGTGGATGAGCCTCGAATCGGTAGGTGCTGCGAGAGCAGCCACGTACAAACGCCAACGCCACGGTCGGCATCGACTGGCCATCGAGAGGTTGCTTTTGTTGTTCAAGAAAACCATCGATGGCGAGTCCCCAAACGGGAATTGGCAGTCGATTGGTGACGGTCAGCGTGAACTGGCAGCATGAGTCTTCGTGGACGCGGTCCTGGTCCGGAGAAAGCTCGCACTGGACAGAACGAACCGCGACCCAAGGCCATGCCATTCCGACAACAAGAAGCGTCAACAGACAAGCTGCCAGCGTCCAACCGATCGGCGAGACCGAATGACCGATCAGTGCCGATGCTAGTGTCGCACAACAAAACCAACCGGCTGGTTCTTTTAACCAATACAAAAAACGATTCGCGCCAGGGCAATAGTCGGTCGTCAGCAAACGCACCAACCAGTGATTGCCTTTGGGCGCATCATGGACCATGGCCATGAGAGCGTACCTCAGATCAAACGACAACAGCTGCAAAACCAAACGGCTTCGCCCGACCAAATCGGTCAGGCTGTTGCGTTCGATGGCGGTCCACGCAGAAAGTTGTCGTCGCTACGAACTGCAATTGCGGCGACTCGCTCAGCGACACGACCTGAAAATTCAGGTGCGGTCGAGTCAGAAACCTCCACGCTTGGCAATAGGAGCATGCCCCATCGCGACGTGTAGAAACTCTGGCAGATGCTGCAATGTTCCGAATCATGCTGACTCGGTGATTCCGAAGGAGTCGAGTCCGCAAACGCTCTCGCCCGACGTTCCCGAAGTTCACGCAACGAAACCGACAAGTCGCGTTGGCAGTGGTCAGTATCGGCGAGATCGCAATCGCGATGCGAAGAAGTGACGTCACAGACGTCCGAGCAGCAACAAGTGTTTGACTGCAGGCATCCGACATGCACCAAACCGGCAATGTTGCTGGTCAGCAACACCACGATGGTTGTCCAGGTGAGCAGGTGGCGGAATGCGTTCAATGGTATGCCGGCAGTGATTCGCCAGTGAAGCGATTGGCAGTTGCATGCCACCCACCAGGGAGTGCAGGCGGCTGCCTTTCGGAGAGCTGTCTGGGATTCTGGTCCGACCAAGGAACAAATCCAGTTTCGTCGGCTCGTTACGAAACGTCAACGGATCAGGTTCGTTCGCGGCCCGCAATCTCGGCAAATTCATCGATTCACAACGAAGATCATGCTGAAATTCGGCGGACAGAATCTACTCGGGGCTTATACGATCAACGACTGACCGCCGTCAATCCACACAGGGGATCCGGTGATGTGCCCGCTGCATCCGCTCAAAAGAAACGCGGTTAATTCAGCGACTTGATGTGGCTTTCCATATTCACCGCGAGTTAATGGGATATCACCTTCGGGGTACTCGACTGGCGTTTCAATCTTTTCCAAGTCGTCCCGCTCCGTTTTGGCGTGAATCCCTGAAGTGATTGCCCCGGGGCAGACAACGTTGACGCGAATGTTCGACGGTGCCAGTTCGAGGGCCAGCATCTTTCCCAGTGCGTACTGCCCTGCTTTGCTCGACGCATAGGCCGAGGCACCTTCGTTGCTGAACGTGCGAGTTCCGTTGATCGAAGACATGATCACGATTCCCCCACGGCCAGCGTGGCGCATAAAAGGCACACTGAAATGGATGGCCAAGTACGTACCGGTTAGGTTGACGTCGATGGTGCTCCGCCACTCTTCGGGTGACATCTCGTCAATCGGCGTCCATGTCCCATTGGTACCCGCGTTAGCTACCAATCCGGTCAATTTCCCAAAGTGCTCCACCACTTGCTCGATCGCGGTCTTCATCTCGGTTTCATCGGTGACGTCAGCCACAACCAACATCGCCGAGCCGCCGTCGCTTTCGATTTCGTCGACGACATCCTGAAGTTCCCGCTGGTCCCGAGCCAGGACGGCCACCCTGGCTCCACAATCGGCGCAGCATTTTGCAATGCCAGCACCGATGCCTTCACTTCCGCCAGTCACCAAGATCACTTCATCACTAAGATCAATCTTCATCCGGTTGTCCAATCAAGCAGGTGGCTCTCGTTACTCTTTGGTCGATCGAGTCGACCGGTCAGCTGTCAGGCAGACTAGCACTTGCATGCGGTTTCGAAGTCTTTGACTTGACGTTCCGCTTCTTCCTTCGCGATGCCGTAACGCTCTTGGACACGTCCGACAAGTTCTTCACGGTGACCATCGATTCGATCGAGGTCGTCATTAGTAAGATCGCCCCACTTCTGTTGGGCTTGGCCTTTGACCTGTTTCCACTTTCCTTCGATTTGATCCCAGTTCATCGTATCGCCTTTGGTTTAGAGGTTTCGTTCGTGCGAGACATTCGCACTGGAAACTGGCGAGTACGCATCTGACGGACCAAACGGCGGATGACCTGATCCGATCGTCGACCCGATTGCTTGTTTGACTGAGAAATCAGAACGTTTGGTGCGATTTGCCTTCGAAACTTTGTTCAGCCCAACCCCAATGAGATGAATCCGATCGAGCCAGTGAAGCTGCTCGGTCGGACGGAAACCGGTCAAGCTGTACGCTGCCCCGTTTGTCTTGAGCAACTCTGGGCTAGCTGAAAGCGACTTTGACCCGAAGCGACTCTGCATCAAATGGAGGGGTTGTTCTTCGTGTATCCCAGGATGTCATTGAGGGTGTACGGACAGCCTCGTAGTATTTGTATGATCACTTGATTAATCTTCCACGTGCCAGTTGGGGATTCAGGTTTGCCGTGTCTGCCCCACATCGGCGGGCCTCCCAACTGGTGTTTTCAGCATCTCGCACGCCCCGCTTTGCTGCGTATGCGGCAAGAAGTTTTCCACTGCTGGAAAACTCTCTCTCGTTGTTTTGCTTGTCCGCGAAGTCGGCTGCGTAGCTCAGCCCCTGCAAGCATTTGGGAATGTAATTTCTGGACGTTTTTTGTCCTGCTCGGCAGAACATTTGCGTTTTCCGGTGTTTCAAATCTTCGGCCGGCACAATTGATGCTACCGGCCCCTGGTTGCTCTCCGGCAATCAAACGCCTGCTACCTTCCCCCCCTTCCTCTTGATGAGTGTCACTTGAACACACTTCATGGTTGGCGCCGCAACTCTTTTGTGGTGTCAGTTTCGATCGCGGCGAGTCTGCCGTTGTCGTTGTTTGCCGACGATTGGCCATCGTGGCGAGGTCCAACACAAAACAATCACTCGCCGGAATCTGGCCTGCCCGATCAATTGGTTCTTCAAGGAACTGGCGAACAGAACCTGGTCTGGAAAAGCGAAGCCGCGTCAGGGATCTCTACTCCCGTCGTCATGAATGGGAGACTGTTCACAATCGTTCGCCATCTGCCGGGGACTCCGACCGAAGCCGAAAAGGTTGTGGCGCTTGATGCGGCCAGCGGTAGCATGCTGTGGGAGAATATCTACAACGTCTTCCTCACCGATTTTCCTGCGGAACGGATCGGCTGGTCGAATGTTACCGGCGATCCTTCATCCGATCGCGTTTATGTGCTCGGCTCGTGCAGTTTATTGCAGTGCATTGATGCCATCGATGGTCAGACGATTTGGTCGCGATCACTTTCCGAAGAGTTCGGGATGCTGAGCACTTATGGTGGCCGCACCAACACGCCGGTCATCTTTGAAAACCTCGTCATCATTTCTGGTGTGACGACAGGTTGGGACGCGACGGCGCGGCCGGCGCACCGATTCTTTGCATTTGATAAGACTGACGGGCGATTGGTTTGGGCTTCGGAAACACGACCATTGCCCGAGGACACGACCTACAGCACACCGGTCGTGCGAAACTTTGGTGGGCAATGGTTGTTGGTCGGCGGTGCCGGTGATGGAGAGCTGTACGGCATTCAGGCACGCACCGGGAAAACGCTTTGGCACCATCCGGTTTCGCGTCGCGGGATCAACACTTCGCCGACCATCGCCTCGGATGGAACAATCTTTATTGGGCACGGTGAAGAAAACCCTAGCGGTACCGCGATGGGCGCCGTGGTCGCAATCGACGGTGAAGCAGCGGCTGCCGGTTCGGAAAGCGTGGAACGTTGGCGCACGTTGGATTTGATTAACGGCAAGAGCTCACCGCTTTTAGTCGAAGATGAAACGCTCGGTACGCGAGTCTATGTCGTCGAAGATTCCTCCCGCCTGCACGTCCTCGATGCGGCTACAGGGGAGGAAATCGGCCGTCCGTTGAAATTAGGCACCGCGATGCGCGGCACAATGTTGTACGCCGACGGCAAAATTTACGCCGCGACCTCCACCGGGCAAATTCATGTGTTGCGGCCAACGGACGAGGGTGTTGAAAGCCTCTATAAATCGCGTTTGCCCGGCGGCACCGAAGTTGGCGGATCAATGGTTGCGGCGAACGGGTTGGTTTATCTGCCAACGACGAAAGGCTTGCTCTGTTTTGGTGTCAAGTCGACACCGGACGTAGGATCCCTGTCGCAGGCAGTGACTGCGGAAGTTGTCGAATCGCCGGATCCTGATTCAGAAATCACGCACCTGCAAATCGTTCCGTGCGAGGCTTTGTTGACGCCCGGACAAAGTGTGCCTTTGGAAGTCCATGCGTACAACGAACTAGGACAACCGGTTGCCTTGAATGCATCGGTCGAATTGGAAGTCACCGGGCCGGCAACCGTTTCCGAGGGCCGATTGACTGCATCGAGTGGTAGCCAGCACGAGGCGATCGTTGTCAAAGCCCGGCTTGGCGATGTCAGTGGCACCGCACGGTACCGCTACACACCGGCCACCCCGTGGGCCTTTGATTTTTCAGCTGGCGAAGTGCCGATCACTTGGATTGGCGCACGCTATCGGCACGAAACGCGTGTTGTCGATGGCGAACCCGTACTGGTCAAAATCTCGACAATCCCAAAAGGAACACGCAGCCAAACGTGGTTCGGATCAACCGAAATGAATGGCTACACGATTTCGGCCGATGTGATGGCGGGAGCTAGCGAAGACGGTTTGCCAGACATGGGGCTGATCGGTCAACGCTACGTTCTCGACCTGATGGGGCAATCACAACAGCTTCAAATTCGCACCTGGGCTGCTCAACTGCGGATGGCGAAGAGTGCTCCGGTCACATGGAAAGCAGGAACCTGGTACCGACTGAAACTACAAATCGAAAACGACAAGGAAACCAACGAAGTGCGACTTCACGGAAAAGTTTGGCCACGCGACGAAGCGGAACCAAGCGATTGGACGGTCACGGCAACTGACCCGTCACCGAACAGAAACGGCAGTCCCGGATTGTTTGGAAATGCGACCCGCGCAGAAATCTTTATCGACAACGTGAGTGTAAGCCAGTGATGATTTCAACAAGGACGAAATGGATCGTCTGCTTTATTGCCGCCGTTGGGTTCGCGTTTGATATCTACGAACTTCTGATGCTGCCGCTGATTCTGCGTCCGGCGTTGGCCGAGTTGGGTGGGATCGCGCCCGGCACGCCTGAGTTCGAGTATTGGCGCGGTGTATTGTTTTTTGTGCCTGCGATGATCGGCGGGATCGTTGGACTGGGCGGCGGTTATTTGACCGACACGCTTGGCCGTCGACGTGTGTTGACGTTCAGCATCTTGTTGTACGCGTTTGCCGCACTTGCCTGTGGTTTCGTGACATCGCTACCGATGCTGCTGGTTTGTCGATGCCTCGTTTTCGTTGGCGTGTGCGTCGAATTCGTCGCCGCTGTGGCATGGTTGGCGGAATTGTTTGACGATGCCAAACAGCGTGAGGCGGCGCTCGGGTACACCCAAGCGTTTAGTTCGATCGGTGGTTTGTTGGTAACGGCAGCCAACTTGTTGGCAATCCGCTACGCGACATCGCTTCCCGAGATTGCGGGCGGACACGAAGCTTGGCGTTATACGGTGATCTCAGGTGTGATTCCGGCGTTGCCCCTGATTCTGGTGCGTCCGTTTTTGCCCGAGTCGCCGAAGTGGCAAGAGAAAAAGTTGGCGGGGCAATTGCGACGTCCGAGCTTGAAAGAGTTGTTTTCACCGGAATTGCGTAAGACAACCATCGTGACAACCTTGATGTTCGCTTGCAGCTACGGTGCGGCATTCGGTGCGCTTCAGCAAACGCCTTCGATCGTCCCCGGACTAGAAGACGTACAAAGCCAAACGGAGTCGATGTCTGTACCACAGCGGAAGCAGTTTGAACAACAAACTGCAGCGACGGTGAACGGCTACCAAGAAATCGGCGGATTGATCGGGCGGTTCGTGTTCGCCACGATGGCAATCTATGTCGTCAGTCGACGTCGATTGCTGCGGCTCTTTCAATGGCCAGGTTTAATCGTGGTGCCGCTCGTTTATTTCGTCGCGATCGATAGCGGGCTCATGGGGCTGAAACTTGGGATTTTCTTTGCCGGGTTGTTGACGGTGGCCCAGTTCAGCTTTTGGGGCAACTACCTGCCTCAGGTTTTCCCGTTGCACCTTCGCGGTACCGGCGAAAGCTTTGCCGCGAACATCGGTGGTCGAATGATCGGGACATCATTCGCGGCCGTGACGGCTTGGCTGATTACGGTTATCCCGTCACACGATGCGGCATTTGCCGCGGGGGCCGTTGCGCTGGGAACATACCTGGTGGGAAGTGTTCTATCGTTCTTCCTTGAAGAACCGAAGCCGGAAACTGCGGAGTAGACTCCGTTTGACTCAGGCTTCGCTGATGACGGCGTATTGTCGTTTCCCAGTTTTGCCGATCCAAAGCGTGACCGGTGTTTCGCCACAAGTTCGATAACGTCGCTCCAAAGTATTCGCGTCCACGGCTGCCCCGCGGGTTTTCACACTTGCGGGGTAGCTGTCGAGGTCGCGAAGCGTGCGACGTAGCTTTCGGTCATCGCTGCTACCGCTCCACAGAACAGGTCTGCAGATCGCTAGTGGTCCTTCGACAGGTGTGTCTGATGTAAGAAATCCTGCAGGGCCACCGAGCGTCGACAATCCGTGTCGCTCGGCAAAAGCTTCCGTCAAACCTGCCGCGCGGATCGCAGGATCCGGGGCAATGATATAGCCCAGCGGACTCTTGATGTCGGTAACTGACGAGCCGATCTGGCTGGCTTCGCAACGGGCTCGGTCCGCAGCGAAGACATGGCTTGTTTGTTTGCAAACGATGACAGCACTTCGTCCGCCGATTGGCAAATCCAACGACAAGCTTTTACTTGCCGATTCAATTGCCCGTCCCGTCAGGATCGTTTGCTCACGAACGCTGCTTGAATAGGAAATCCAGACGCGGTGTCGATTTGGATGGTCTTCGATGTCGGCGGCCGGGGCAATTTTGGCAACCGCTCCATCGCACTGGTTGATCAGCGTTTCGACAACTTCCCATGACGGCGAATAGTCCTCGGGCCGCGTTTTCCGTCCTTGCTTTGTCCGTCGATCAGGATCGAGATGAATCAAACTCTCTGATCGAAGCTGGACCTCGGCCGCATCCATGCAGTTCACTTGCCATTGGGCATCAACCGGTAAATGCATGGCAAGATTCCGCATCGCCATGGCGGCAGTCAGCGGATCCGAATCGACCGCCAGCAACGAATTCCCCCGGCCCAACGACCGCGCCGTCGCTAGCGCATCCGCACCAATCCCACAGCAGATGTCGAAGACATTGAACCCGGAAAGCCAGCTTGCTTTGAGCGACGCCACTCGCTGATGGGTTGCCTGGGCAAGAGAACGCTCATCGCACCACCAAAACCCAGAGCCGAATTTTCGATGTGCTTTCGGCTGCAATCCAATGACGGCTGACAAAAACGTAACCTGATCCGGATCGACTCTTTCCCGAATTGCCAATTCGATTTCCCGCGCGTTGGCTCCGGCGATCGAAAGCACCTCGTTCGCAACTGGCTCCAGCGACGCCAAGACCTCGGCATGGGAAAGCATTGCTCGTTGCGGCGGTAGCGTCACAGATCTTTGCTGACGAACGGGGAGGTGATTTGGCGTCTTGGATCGGACCAAAAACAAACCGCCCTGACGAAACGCTTTCGCGTTTCGCCGGGCGGTTGATGGATTCTAAGCGTGGCAAAAGCTACGCTGAGCGGTGTGCGAAGAACTAGCCTTCGACTTCGATGCCCATGCTGCGAGCGGTGCCTTCGATCATGCGGATGGCTTGGTCCATGCTGCGAGCGTTCAAGTCAGCCATCTTCTTGGTTGCGATATCTTCGCACTGAGCGCGAGTGACTTTCGCGACCTTTTCGATGTGAGGAACGCCACTGCCCTTTGCGATTCCGGCAGCTTGCTTCAGCAGCGAAGCGGCTGGAGGGCTCTTGGTGATGAACTCGAAGCTACGGTCGTTGTAAACCGTGACGACGACGGGGATCGGGGTTCCGTTGTACTCTTTGGTACGGTCGTTGAATGCTTGGACGAACTGTCCAAGGTTGACACCGTATTTACCCAACGAGGTACCGACTGGAGGAGCGGGAGTTGCTTGACCGCCGGGAACCTGGAATTTTGCTTGGCCGGTAACTTGCTTTGCCATGACTGCTTTATCTGTCTTCTAGACGTTGTGTTAATATTTGGAGAGGCCGATAGGTTAACTACAGAGGCTCAACTTGCCAGTGGTGTAACTCCATCGGAACGCTCCGACCAAAAATATTGATAATCACGGTGACGCGACCGTTTGCTTCGTCGACCGAATCGACGTCGCCTTCCTGGTTTTCGAAGTTGCCTTCCTTGACGCGAACTCGATCGCCCACCTTGAATGGGATGCCAACTTTGATGGGTTGGTCTTCTTCGTCTTCCGCTTCGGGGCGATTGATGAACCGATCGACGTCGGCGGGGTCCATCGGCATTGGCTTGCCTGCTGACCCGGTGAAATCGCTAATCCCGCCGGTTTCCCGCACCAAAAACCAAGTGTCATCGTTGATTGCCATCCGGGCCATGATGTAGCCAGGAAGCAATTTACGCTTGGTGATACGTTTCTTTCCATCGCGAGTAAATGTTGCGACGTCTTCGCTGGGAACGACAACATCGCCAAAGAACTCTTCCATACCTTCCATGCGGATGCGTTTGCGCAGGGCGTCCGCGATGGAGTCTTCGCGGTTGAACGCGACCTTGAGGATGTACCAGTCCATATCGACATCGGATGCATTCTCATCGACGTCGGCTTGATCGTCAGCTTCGACGACCTCGTCTTCGACCGATTCAATGTCCGAGTTCAATTCGGGGTCATCGGATTCGATAGGTTGCTGTTCTTCCGACATGAAATGAGTTATTGGTGCGATGGACTGATGGTGGTTTGGCGATTGCCGTTCTTTGTGATCCGCAATGTGACGGCCGTTTTAGGCGGTTGCCCAAAGCAGATTGAAGAACGCTTGCCAGAAGATGTCAAACGAAAACAGCGACACGGCGAGGATTACGATCGTCAAAATCACAACGATCGAGGCTCGCTTGACTTCGTCGCGTGCTGGCCAAGTGACCTTTTTCATCTCCGCTTCCACGGCGATCAGAAAGTCAGCGAACATGGGCCAGTTTACCAACCGAAACGCAAACCAAAAACCGATCAACACGATGGCAAAGGGAACGCCAACAATCAGCATATTGTTGCTGGAGACGCCATCGAGCGTCGAGTAGAGCGACCAGCATCCGAGCGCGACGATGACCCAAATCGACAGTGCCGTCAATTGACGGACAACACGGCCTTGGTTGGGCTTGAATACAGACGCGTGGAACAGTTCGCTAACGAGCGAGCTGCCACTTGCATTCGAATTCGCGTTACTCCCGGCGATTTCTCGAGACACGGTATGTCCTTGTGTGGTTAGTGGCCGATTCTTGGCCGACGGAATAATGGCCGCCAAGTTTTAACCGAGATCACGAACGGGTGTGTCTGAAGGGAGACTTGTTCCAAGGATCCTGGGATGGCGTTGGATCCGACGATCTGCGGCAAAACGAGACTGCCATGGGTGTTAACAGGCAGATCGTACTGGCAACTAGAGTCTTGGCACCAGAGCAGCACGAAAGCTGTTAAAAAGCAGGAGTGGAGGGACTCGAACCCCCAGCCGCTGGTTTTGGAAACCAGAGCTCTGCCAATTGAGCTACACTCCTTGATGTCCAGAACAGGTACAAATGACGACCTGTCCTGGGCAGCTATCTTAACGCCGAGAACCAACGACCCGACAGACGGTCCGTTGGCTCTCCGGTGGTTTTCTCAAAAGATTTGGTCGGTGTCGAGCACCGACCCCATCGGTCGGCCGAAATTACTCGATGATTTTGGTGACGACGCCCGAACCAACGGTGCGTCCACCTTCACGAATCGCGAAACGGACACCATCGTCCATCGCGATTGGCTTGTGCAGTTCAACGGTGACTTTGACGTTGTCGCCGGGCATGCACATTTCAGCGCCTTCCAGGTTCGCAGTTCCGGTCACGTCAGTGGTACGGAAGTAGAACTGTGGGCGGTAGCCACTGAAGAACGGGGTGTGACGTCCACCTTCGTCTTTGCTCAAGCAGTAAACTTCAGCTTCGAACTTGGTGTGAGGGGTGATCGATCCTGGCTTGGCCAGAACCTGACCACGTTGGATTTCTTCACGCTTTACACCACGCAGAAGGCAACCGACGTTATCGCCAGCGCGTCCTTCGTTCATTTCCTTGCGGAACATTTCAACGCCGGTGCAGATGGTCTTGGTCGAGTCTGGCTTCAGGCCGACGATCGCGACTTCTTCACCAACCTTGATCACACCACGCTCGATACGACCGGTCGCAACAGTACCACGACCTTCGATCGAGAAGACGTCTTCGATCGCCATCAAGAATGGCTTGTCGTCTTCGCGGACGGGCTCAGGAATGTACTCGTCCAGTGCGTCCATCAGTTCGCTGATGCACTTGCTGGCTTCTGGGTCCGAAGGGTTGTTGTACGCTGGCAGCGACGAACCTTGGATGACAGGAACGTCATCGCCGGGGAAGTCGTACTTGCTGAGCAGTTCGCGAGCTTCCAGTTCGACCAATTCCAGCAATTCTGGATCGTCGACCAAGTCGCACTTGTTCAGGTAAACAACGATGTAAGGAACACCGACCTGACGAGCGAGCAGAACGTGCTCTTTCGTTTGGGGCATTGGGCCGTCAGCAGCCGAAACGACGAGAATCGCTCCGTCCATCTGGGCCGCACCGGTGATCATGTTCTTGACGAAGTCGGCGTGACCTGGGCAGTCGATGTGAGCGTAGTGACGGTTGTCGCTTTCGTATTCTACGTGAGCTACAGCGATCGTCACGGTCTTGGTCGCGTCACGGACCGTACCGCCCTTTGCGATGTCCGAATAACCCTTCGCTTGAGCCAGTCCCTTTGCAGCTTGGACGGCTAGGATAGCGCCAGTGGTTGTGGTTTTACCGTGGTCAATGTGTCCAATGGTGCCGACGTTAACGTGGGGCTTGGTCCGTTCAAATTGTGCCTTGGCCATTTCTTACTCACCTGTGTTCGGCGATCTGCTACCGGCCCGAGGATACGCCTCAGGCGAGCCCATCAACACAGCGGCCGCGTTCACACCCACGGAATATCGCCCTGTCGACGGTCGCAACGACCGAACGTTTTCTTCTAAACAGACAGAAAATCGTATCCACGAACGTCCACCACGGACGCTGTGGTAATTGCTTTACATGGGCCGGTCAGCGGATCGTTGTTGACCACCACCGGCGAGGGTGCGTAGTTGTTGCGAAAAGTCGCGATCCTTGCAATTGCTGATTGCAAAAAATCAGCAAGATCGATACCAACTTTCTCGTTTTTAAAATCCGCGAAAGTTGTCTCACGTCTCGCCCGCCCGACAAGCTGCTGATGGGACTTGAACCCATGACCTCTTCCTTACCAAGGAAGTGCTCTACCACTGAGCTACAGCAGCAAAAGTCGGTTGGTGGCTAGAGCCAGCCGTACCCTACTAGGCCGTCGATGGATCGACGGTATTTGAAGAGCGGGTGAAGGGAATCGAACCCTCGTATTCAGCTTGGAAGGCTGCTGCACTACCATTGTGCTACACCCGCTTCCTGAAAGGCATTCCACGACGAAGATGATTGTGGAACACAAGTGCTCCTGCCTTTCAGTTTCATCTTCGCTAGTGGGGGCTACTGGATTCGAACCAGTGTAGACATAGTCAGCGGATTTACAGTCCGCCCCCTTTAACCACTCGGGCAAACCCCCATTTCGTTTCGCTAAAAACGAATGTTCTTCTTCGCGATTCCGTGTTGTCAGTCTGTGATGCGTTCTCTAGGAATTGTCGTCTTCGTCAGGTTTCCCGCAAGTCAGGCAGCCACATTAAGGTGACTGTTCCGCTCGTGTCTACCCAGGTTGGTCAAGCTAGCGGAGGGACTCGAACCCACGGCCGGCTGATTACAAATCAGCTGCTCTACCAACTGAGCTACGCTAGCAATGGTTTGTCGCCAAAGCCGACATTCCCGATCGCAACCAGTGCGGTCGCTGGGAAGAGGCAGAGTTTAGCAATCGATCGTTTTGGGGCAAGCCGGTTTCAGCACCAACTGGCCGCAATTCGTGTGACGTTTATTGCTAACGCTCCGACAACCTGATTCCGACTCTGGTTCGGCAGGTACGCAAAGATTCGGCAGGATCGCCTCGCCTCATGAGCCTGTTTGTCCGTTTTTAGACTGACACCCCGGTCTTCTCCACACGTCTACGATACCCACCCGTCCCGCTGACAATCGCAATTGATGCGTGTTTTAAGGGCGTTTTTGTCCATCGGTCTGAGTCGCAACAGGCTTCGATTGCTCTGAATTTGCCTGCCGAATTTTCTTCACAATCGCTGTGGGTCGTTCACCAAATCCGCTTGCCGCCCTTCGTCTCGCGTCCGGCGGGCCCTCTGCGGTCGCCACGATGGTCCTAATCGGGGTGGCGAAGTTTTTTTCAATCGCGTTCTGACTCGCCTGTTGTTTGCCAGGACAATTCGGATTGCCCGCTAGGTTCCAAAGCAAACCTGCATTCGGTCTTCGGCGAGCGAGACCCCGATGTTTGTGTCCCGCAGACCGGCCGCAACTTCATCCAGCATCGCCGACGGCTGCGGATCGATCGGATTGACATGAGTGAGCAATAACTGTTTGGGGTTTGCCGATCGTGCGATTTGCACCAGACGCCCACAGTACGTGTGTCCGGTCTTTTCTGCTTGTGCTTTGAGGTCGTCTTGGAAGTAGCACTCGTGCATCAGCAGATCTGCGTCCGCGTTGAAGCTATCTGCATGGCGGTCGATTTGTCCCGTCGTGTCCGTTAAATAAACCAGCGTCGGACCGCCTGGCCATTGCATCCGATATCCGATGCTTGCGCCTGGGTGTGGCTGCGTTCGCCAAGTGACTTTGCAGTTATTGATCGTCAGTTCGTTTTGCCCGTCGATCGGGCACCACTGCGCGTCCAACTCGACTGGAAAGACCAATGACGAGAACAGATGGGTGCGGATCGCATCGAGCTTTTCCTGCTCTCCCCAAATCCTCACCTTCTCGACGCCTTTGCCATAAAGCACGTCCAGCAGAAACGTCAGTCCGGCAATATGATCGAGATGCGCGTGACTGAGCAGGATGTCGAGCGAAGTGGTTTGGATCAGCTCGCGAACGCGGAACATGCCCGTTCCGGCATCCAGAATGATTCCCTCTGCGGGCAGAAAATAGCAACTCGTGTGACGCTGCTCGTTTGGATGGTAACCAGCGGTGCCAAGGCAGTGCAGCAGCATGATGTCAGACGATGGAGAGTGCGTTGGGAAAAATGAGGCGATTCGGCATGATAATGCGGTGAAGCCTTCGTCCGTGAAAGTAGACGCGTTAGCTCGGTTTGGTTAGGTCGTGCATCAGGATTGCTGCGGCTACAGAAACGTTCAAGCTGTCCAGCAGCGGAGCCCCTTGTTCGGTCGGTCGCATGGAGATCCGCACGCGGTGGCTGCACGCACGTTGAACGGCTGGCGGCAGCCCCTGCCCTTCGTTGCCCATCACCAAGACGCACGGATAGTCGCCGTGATTGTACCGCGTTCGGTAGGTTTCGATCGAGGTCGAATCGTCAGCCAGCGTCGCTGCGAGCGTATGGAAGCGGCGGTCGGCCAAGGTAGCCAAGTCGTCGGCAACGTTTCCCAGCCGAAATACCCGCATCGTCAATGCTGCTCCCATGCTGACTCGCATCGCACGACGGGAAAACGGATCGACGCTTCGCGAGTCAACCAGGATCTGTCGGATCCCGAATGCTGCTGCCGAACGCAACATGCTGCCGACGTTTTCCATGTCACTGATACCGACAAAGGCGAGCGACACGGCGTCGTGATCGAGTTGCTCTAGCGGGACATCGTCCGGCAGGTTTGCACTGGCCAGCAGGCCGCGATGAAAATGAAACCCCGCGATTTCGCTGATCAGTTCTTCGGGCAGCTCGTAAATCGGAAAGTCTGCCCCGGTCCGTTGCCGAAGGTGAAGCGGCAGTTGCGTCAAATCGAATCCTTCTTCGACCAGGATTGATCGAATCGGGAAACCGCTTTGAATCAGACGCTCGCCCAGCTTTCTGCCTTCGACGACAAAGTGTGAACGGCCGCGCTGACGTCCCGCAGGTCGGTTTTTCAGGTTGCGGTAGTCAGCAAGTCGTGGGTCATCAAGAGAAGTGCAGCGAATCGCGCGGGCGTCATCCGAACTCATTTCACACGTTGCATCTGGGCAGGCAGGCCTTCGCTCGAGACCCAGACCCTGTCCGAACCGTCGATCGCGATTGCTTCGATTTGTTTCAACTTTGGAAGTTCAACAATCGTGGGCATTCCGCCCAATCGCGTAAAGAGGTCGCCTTCAATGGCGGATTTGTACTGATAGGCGTTGAGATAGCTGCTGATCCACAAATCGCCGGTTCGTTCGCAGATATCCATGCCAGTCGCCAGCGGGATCGGTAGCCTGCGGACGATGGTCGTTTTAACGGCGATGTGTTTCGCCTTTTTGCGGTCGCGTGATTCTTCGGGCCATTCATCCAGTGAAGGCAAAGCGATTTCGTGCAGCGTGGCGAGAATTGCCGATTTGCCCAGCAATAGGATGCGTCGGTTGTGGACGTCGACCGCCACGGCTTCACAGTTTTGAGGGCCGTTGGCATAGGTGACCGTCAGATGCAGTGATGCGAGCAGACGTGATTTCGCGGTCGGGTTGGGTTCGTTTAGTAAATACAGTGAAACCGAATCGCGGTTGTTGTCATTGTCGCCCACATCGGCGATCAACAAGCGAGGACCTTCGTCGTCGAAGCAATCCATGTCTTCCCAGTCGATTGCTTTGACGCCTCTTAGAAATAATCGCCCACAGGGCTGGCCGTGTTCGTCAAACGAAAACAGTCGCGGTAGGTCACCCGAGTCGTTGTGTGTCCAAACGTACGCTGAGTTGCGAAGCGAAAATGCCAGGCCGCTGCTTTCGGTTAGCAGATTCAGTCGAAATTCTAGCGGCTCGTCGCCATCAGCAACCGGCATCGCGGGATCCCACGCCAAGGCCGTTGGCGTGCTGCTTCCCAGGCTTACCATCATCACGAAGGCTACGATAAAACGTCTTGTGATGGTTGCATCCATACGCCTCGGCCCCAAAAACGATTTCGGTTTCACTCTGGCTATTGTTGTAGGCGTAACTGCGAGATGACTTGCGCAACAATTTTTTCAACGGCTTGAACGGGCACCGTTTCCTTTGGCGACTCGACATACTGATCAAGTAACGAATCGATTTGGCGCTGCGCGCTTGCGACAGCTGATTTTTGTTGTTCGGAAAGTGGCACTCGTCCAGGTCCCAGGTCCCAGCCACGACTTCGCGCGCCGGCACGGAAGCCTTCGGGGAATTCGCCAATCGAGATCATCGCGTCAAACAGTGGCAGCAACTGGTACTGCAGCTTCATCGCTTGTTTGATGTCACCCGCAACAACGGTGCGGTGGATCGCGCGCGTCAACTCTGGGACGACCCCACTGGTCGCATTGGTTCCGCCGTTCGCGCCGGCGACCAACATTGGGACCAAGGCTGCGTCCCAGCCGGTCAAAAAGCAGAAATCTTCACGTAGTGGCCGGATCTGTGCGATCATCCGCATCATGTTTGGCAGGTCACCAGAACTGTCTTTGATGCCAACAACGCGTGGACATTCTGACGCCAAGCGGACGACGGTGTCGACGGAAATGGGGGATGCAAAAAGCGGAATGTTGTACAGCGTTACATCGACGGACACGGTGTCAGCGATTTCACGAAAGTACGCGTAGACGCCTTGGTCGCTCAGCCGGTAATAAAACGGCGCCACGATCGCGACGGCTCGTACACCCATCGCACCATAAGCTTCGCAAGCTTCGATGGTTTCTTTCACGTTCGCTTCGGCGGCACCAGCCAAAATTGGTACGCGGCCGGCCGTTTGCTCCGTTACAACCTGAACAATCCGTCGGCGTTCTTCGGGCGTAAAGCGTACGAACTCTCCCGTGCTGCCGTTGGGATAAAGCCCGTCGACACCTTTTTCAATCAACCAGTCGACGTACGCACGCAAGGTGTCTTCGTCGACTCGACCCAGTCGGTCTACAGGGGTGATGTTGGGCGTCAAAATCCCTGAAATCGGTGCAGTCATAGGTCGGTTAATCACGGTGAATCGGGAGAACAAACAATCTGCTGATTGCCGAAGCCTAAAGGCGTCCGACGGATTTTCGTTCGCGGTTTCGGCGAAATCAACAAATAGCGTGGGGGAATGAAGAAACCTTAGGCCAGGATTTCGTGAACGACGCGTGCCGGTTCCACACCGGTAAGTCGCTGTTCCAAGCCTTGGAACTTGTAAGTCAATCGGCGATGGTCAAATCCGAGTTGATGCAAAATCGTGGCGTGCAAATCTCGTACGTGCACGCCGTTTTCGGTGACATTGAAACCGAACTCGTCACTTTCGCCATACGTCACACCCGGTTTCATGCCGCCGCCAGCCATCCACATCGTGAACGCATTGGGATGGTGATCGCGACCATCGTTGCCTCCACCTTGAACCATCGGCGTGCGTCCAAATTCCCCGCCCCAAATCACCAGCGTGTTCTCCAGCAGGCCTCGGCGTTTTAGATCCTTAAGCAGAGCCGCACATGCCTGATCGGTGTCGTTGCAGTTCTGTTTTAGGCCACCGACCAAATTGCCATGCTGGTCCCAAGCCTCATGAAACAACTGCACAAATCGAACCCCACGTTCGACGAGCCGCCTCGCCAACAAGCAGTTCTTCGCAAACGACGGTTTGTCTGGATCGACACCATACAGGTCCAGCGTCGATTGAGTTTCGCTGCGAATGTCCATCAGCTCTGGCGCTGACGATTGCATCCGGTAAGCCATCTCGAACGAACTGATTCGAGTCGCGATTTCCGGATCACCGGTTTCGGCCAAGTGCTGTCGGTTTAACTGGCCGATCGCGTCAAAGGCGTCGCGTTGTGCTTGCGAATCAATGCCTGGCGGATTGGACAGATACAACACGGGGTCGCCGACGCTCCGCAGTTGCGTTCCGGAGTAAACGGTCGGCAGGTATCCGCTGCCCCAATTGCTATTGCCGCCGCTGGGGCCTTTGCTACCGCTGCTGAAGACGACAAATCCGGGCAGGTCTTTTGACTCGCTGCCCAAGCCGTACAAACTCCATGATCCCAAGCTGGGTTTGCCGAACAGCTGACTGCCGGTATTCATCATGATTTGAGCGGGCGCGTGATTGAACGCGTCGGTCTTCATTGATTTGACGATCGTCAAATCGTCCGCGACGCCGGCGGTATGTGGCAGGACCTCACTGATTTCTGCACCGCATTCCCCGTGACGCGAAAAAGAAAATTTCGGCCCCAGCAGTTTCGAATTGGGATTGATGAATGCGGCACGATAGCCGTTCAGCAGTTCTGCCGGCGGAAGGGTGCCGTCGAACTTTGCCAGTTGTGGTTTGTTGTCGAACAACTCCAAATGGCTGGGGGCACCGGCCATGAACAGGTAAATCACATTCTTGACTTTCGCCGGGAAATGCGGCTGGCGAACGTCAAGTGGGTCAGACGCAACCGATGGCGAAGCGGCTTGCGCGGCCGGGCGGTCTTCGCTCAGCAATTGGGACGCGGCGATCGCACCTAAGCCGACGCCGCAGTCACGCATGAACCAACGTCGTGAAACCAGATTCGCCCGGAGGCGATTCAACTCTTCAATCGGCAGACTCATCGTTTACTCTCGTGTAATGGTTTCGTCGAGGTTCAGGACCACACGGCACAGCAACGTCCAGCTCGCCAATTCGTCGCGATCAAGGCCTTGGAGGTCGAGCAGTTTCCCGGCGGTCAGGATTTCGTCGGCCGAAAGTTGTTGTCCGTCTAGCCGTTCTTTTTGTTGATTAAGGAACGCAGTTAGGACTTGCTGTTCAGCATTCGTTGCTTTGCGCCCGAGGCATCGCATGAATGCAAGTTGCAGACGGTCGAGAGCACTTTGGTGATCCGTTTCAACCTCACGGATCAATTTGGCCGCCATCGCGATCGAGCATTCCATGAACAAAGGTTCGTTCAAAGACGTGAGCGCCTGCATCGGGGTGTTGCTGACGCTGCGGCGGACACAGGAGAGGTTTCCGGGGACCGCATCGAAGTTTTCCAGCATCGGGTACGGAACGCTGCGGAAGCGGAACGTATAAAGTGCACGGCGGTAGCGATTGTCGTCCGTATCGACGTCCCAGACCTTGGGACCATAGCTGACCGGCGGGACAAATAGAAACTCTGGGGCCGGCGGGTGAACGCTGGGGCCGCCCACTGTGTCGCTCATCAAACCGCTTGCCGACAACGCGATGTCACGAACGGTTTCCGCTGGAACTCGAAAGCGTGCGCCGCGGGCAAGCCAGCGATTTTGTGGATCATCCCGAAGCAATTCAGGTGACACATCCGAAGACTGTTTGTAGGTCGAGCTGGTCACGATCAAACGATGCAGCGATTTCAGGCTCCAGTCCTGTGCAACCAATTCGGTTGCCAGGTAATCGAGTAGCGCAGGGTGTGTTGGCGGTGATCCTTGTGTGCCCAGGTCATCGCTGGTTTCGACGATGCCCGTACCGAAGTACCGTTGCCAAACACGATTGACAATCGAACGCGAAGTCGTCGGCGACTGCGGTGATGCCAACCACCTGGCGAGTTGCAATCGCGGCGCTTCGTCGGATTCCGGCAAGTCATGCAAGAACGCAGGTACATGCGGTTCGACGGTTTGCCGTGGGCTTAAAAAATCACCCCGATTGAGTAGGTGCGTTGGACGCGAAAGGGTCCGCTTGGCCAACGTCAGTTGCGTCGTCGCGCTGGGGTGACCTTGCCAAGCCGCGGCGATCGATTCGGTCCACTGGGCACCTTCCGGGACAGTCGACAACCAATGCGTGAAGACTCGATCGTGTTGCTCGTCCGACCATTGGTCCATCGGCATTTCGATCGTTTCGGAAACAGCAACTGGCAATGGATTCGTTTGTGGGATCGCATCGCCAGTGGCCGACACCCGGAATCGTCCGATGTTGAACGTCTGGTTGTCATCGCTGTTCCAGCCGCCATGTCGCTGCGCCAAGTGGACCACCAAAGTCGCCGATTCGCCGTCTGGGATTTCAATCGGTTCGGCGAGTTCAAACCAAGCGACTTGGGGTTGATTGCTTTCCGGTGTGTCGACTTCATTGGTCCAGGCGGTCGTCGAGTCACCGTCGATGGCAAAGTCGATGCCGCCAGTGAATCGCGGCGTTTTACTGCGATTGTCATAGTGCGGTTTCAAGTCGGCTTTGGCTGGTGATCGGTCTGCCGCTGCACGAGCGAACTTCAGCGGAATGGTTTTGTCAGGCGAACCGGACAGAGTGACTTCGGCTGTCAATTCGCTCAGCGCCCAGGTCCCTTCCAGGCTCCGACCGGGGCCTCCCTTGGGCAGGTTGGGATGCATCAGCAGTTCCAGACGCAGTCCCGTCAGACGTTGACCTTGATAGCTGCCGGTTCCCTGCGGATTGAAGTTGGTCGGCGCGTAGCTTTGACAGAGGTATGACCCATCTGGCAGAGGCAGGAACTTTGAGCCACCGATGGTTCGATCCAAAAACTCGAGTTCGACGGTTTGCCATTGAGGCTTTGGCCGCGCGGATGCTTCTTTGACCCAAGCGGCGAGTTTGGTTTGCCAATCGTCGAGGTCGCGTTTGGCATCCTCGCGTAGGTTGGCCAGACGTTGCAGGATTTGATCACGGCGGTGTTGTTGCGATTCGGTGTAGACGGGGATGATCGCGTCATGCGTGTCGTTCAAATACGCGAACAGCCCATAGTATTCTTCGTGGGTCAGTGGATCGTATTTGTGCGAATGGCATTGGCTGCACTGAATCGTCAATCCCAAGATCGCTTTACCAACGGCGTCCATGCGGTCGAACATCGCTTCCATGCGGAACTGTTCGGGATCGGCGCCGCCTTCTTCGTTGACCATTGAGTTCCGCAAGAACCCGGTTGCGACATGATCCTCTTGAGTCGCATCGGGGAGCAGGTCACCAGCGATTTGGCGAATGAGGAAATCGTCGTAGGGACGGTCTTGGTTTAGCGACCGGATCACCCAGTCGCGATAGAACCAAGCTTCACGCGGCTTGTCTTTTTCGTAGCCATCCGAGTCGGCATAGCGTGCCGCGTCCAGCCACCAACGTGCCCAGTGTTCGCCATAATGCTGGCTGCCGAGAAATTGCTCGACCAGTTCTTCGTAGGCTTCGTCGCCGTCGTTTTGAAGCTTCGCCGTCCATTGTCGTACGAACTCGGGCTCGGGCGGCAACCCCGTCAGGTCGAGCGATAGACGACGGATCAGCGTTGTTGCCGAAGCCTGCGACGATGGTTGCAGTCCTTCCGCTTCAAGTCGCTGGAGCACAAACGCATCGATGCTGTTGTGACCCCAGTCGGCATCGCCAACCGTTGGGATCTCTGGGCGAGCCGGGGGCTCAAATGCCCAGTGTGTTTGAAAGGTGGCACCCTGCTCGATCCAACGGCGGATCACGGCGATCTGTTCGCCCGAAAGATGTTTGCCCGAATCCGGTGGCGGCATTTGTAAGTCGGGATCCGATTCGACGATACGCTGGTACAGCTCGCTCGCATCTGGACTTTGTTTGTCAATCACCGCGGCGGCGTCTTCAGCGACGTCCAAACGCAGCCCTGCTTGACGGGCTTCTTCATCGGGGCCGTGACAGTGAAAGCAGGCGTCAGCCAAAATCGGACGGACGTCCGTGGCGTAATCCAATGATTCAGCTTCGGCCGCGTCGCAGGTCGCAAACGTTGCACCAACAATCAACGTCGACGCGATAGCGGCCCAGGCCGTGATCGATCGCTTCATGATCACACTGCAAATGGTGGGAGGCGGGATTGGGAGGAGAGAAACCGCGGGTGGGAAAGGTTTCCGGTAGGAGCCCTATTGTAACAAGGTTTCACCCGCCACACCGGGTTCATGTCAGTTCGCCAGCGTTGCATTCGACGCCGGTTTTCACGCCCGATCCGCCTCTTCGTAGGCAAGGTTAGCGCGATCCCGATTGGCCTGCTAGCTCGACAATGCAATAGGGGCGAATCGTTTCGACCGTCTTGGCACCGATACCATGAACGCGTGCCAAATCTTCTAGGCTGACGAAGTGACCGTTTTGATTTCGGTCGGCAATGATTTGCTTTGCCGTTTTCGGGCCGATCTGCGGAAGTAACGCGAGTTCCTGTTCCGACGCTCGGTTGAGATCGATCTGCAACATGGTTGACGAAGTCTCTCCGACTGCTTCGGGGCGATCGCCAAGCAAGAACAAATACAATCCAGCGGCCAGAATCAGCAATGCACTGGCCCAAGTGACCGCCCGTTGCAATGACGCGTTCATGATCACCGGTTCTGGCATCGGTCGCTGAGCTTGCCGTGAATCGCCAGTGGTGACGGTGGTCGATTCTGGGCGACGGTCTGCCATGGTGAAGTGGATCCTTGTGAATTCCAAGCAATCGGAGCTAGGCACGTCTCTCCGTTCATGCGGTCGCATTTGATCTTTTAGCCCTGCGTGGGGTTGTGCAACCGGCCCGCTCGTCATCCAGGGCAATATCCGGCAAAATAGTCCGTTGACCGAGCTGGGCAGCGATCGGCGACAGGTTCCGCGACCTGCCAAAGAGACCTGCCTCGGTCAGTTCCGCTTTGCTTTCGCCAACATTGATCGACGAGCTTTTGATGCAAGACTATGTGACTGTCACCGCCGACGACGCCCTCGAAAACGACGTCCGCCTGCTCGTTCGTTTGGCGATTGCCGAAGACTTGTCCAACGCGATTGACTGGACCACGGTGTGCATGATCGAAGACGACTTGGTGGGCGGTTGCGAAGTCGTGCCACGTGTCGACGGGGTCTGTGCGGGGATGGCGATCTTGCCATGGATTGTCGACGAATTCGACGCGGACTTGGAATTGGAGATGCTTTTGGAGGACGGTCAGCCTCTTGTGCCAGGGCAGCCGATGGCGCGTCTTCGCGGAAACGTCCGTGATCTGCTGACGACCGAACGGACCATTTTGAATTTGCTTAGCCGCACCTGTGGGGTCGCAACGCTGGTCCGCCGATACGTGGATGCGATCGCCGGATCGAAAGCAAACGTTTACGACACACGCAAAACGACACCCGGTTGGCGTCTGTTGGAAAAGTACGCGGTCGCATGCGGTGGCGGCCGTAATCACCGCCGCGGTTTGTATGACGGTTTCTTAATCAAAGACAATCACTTGCAACTGGCGGGAAAAAACGGCGTCCCTGTCCCCGCCAGCGAAGCAGCGAAAAAAGCGCTCCAGTGGCGTGGGGGCCAAGTCGAACACCTGACCGCTCCATCGATTGTTGAAATCGAAGTCGATTCGTTGGAACAGTTGCGTGATGTCTTGCCCGTTTCACCGGACATCGTTTTGATCGATAACTTTTCGTTGGATGACATCCATGCGGCCGTCACGATGCGTGACGAATTGAATTCGGCTGTTGAGTTAGAGGTCTCTGGAAACGTCAAGCTCGACACCATCGTCGCGATCGCCAAAACCGGTGTAGAGCGGATTAGTAGCGGAGCCCTGACACATCAAGCGACTTGGTTGGATTTGGGGCTGGATTGGTTTGACACTCAGGACAAGAGTGCGAGCTAGGGTTGCCTGACGAATGCTGGTCGGCGTTCATCCATTGGGGGCACAGTTCCACGGATTCTAGGAATCGGTGGTGGGCTGAAGGTGCCCCCAGATAGCAGCCGATCGGCCGATCGATTGCGCACCTCCGGCTCTCACTTCAAAACATGCCTGTTCGACCGCTTGAGCGTCGCTCTCCCATTTCCGGAGAACGACGATCGTTGGATTTTCTTCAACCCATTTTGGATTCGGCGGCAATCGTCGGCTCTTTGTACGCGATCAAATACGTTGCCCATGGCGGCGTCGATGACGCAGGGATCATGCTGGGGTTGATTGCGGCACTGACTTTCTTGTGCCTTTGCAAACTCTCGGGTTTAGCTCGCAGCAGTGACCGTGGTAATGCGAACCACGAGGTCACCGCGATCTTTTTAACTTGGCTGACGACCGTGATGTCGCTCGCGATGATCGGCTTTGCGACTCGCTATGGCCAAGTCTTTGCACGCAGTGTGATGTTCGTGTGGTTCTTGATCGCGCCGATGATGATCGCGTTATCAAGAATGATCGTGCGAATCATTTTGCAGTCCGCGCTCGAACATGGTTATGGCGCTCGCCGCGTCGCGGTTGCCGGGATGAACGAACTGGGCCGGCAAACCGCCTCCAACATGCTTGACGACCCCAGTTTGGGATACAGCTTTGTCGGGTTCTATGACGACCGCTCGGTCGATCGGCCTGCCGAATCGGTATCCGATCGCAAGGATCATTTTCAAGAAAACGGGCGTCACGCACACCGCCATAAATTGGAAGGCAACTTGGCCGAGATGGTTCGTCGTTGCCGTCAACGTGAGATCGATACGGTGATGATCACGTTGCCGATGCGTGCCGAAGACCGCATCCGTTTTTTGTTAGATCAGTTGAGTGACACAACCGTTTCGGTTTACATCGTACCCGACTTTTTTGTCTTTGAACTGTTGCATTCACGTTGGACCGATATGGGCGGACTGCCTGCGGTCAGCGTGTTTGAAAATCCTTTGTTCGGCGTCGATGGAGCTGTCAAACGGGCGACCGATGTGCTGCTCGCGATGGCCGGTTTGACGGTCGCTGCAATCCCTATGACGTTGATCGCACTCGGCATCAAACTGACCAGCAAAGGCCCCGTGTTCTTCCGTCAAAAGCGATACGGATTGGACGGCAAAGAAATCTTGGTCTGGAAATTCCGCTCGATGCGGACCTGTGACAACGGACCGGTTGTCAAACAAGCCACTAAAGACGATCCACGAATCACTCCACTGGGTCGCATTTTGCGTAAGACCAGTTTGGATGAATTGCCACAGCTGTTCAATGTCGTCGAAGGCACGATGTCATTGGTCGGCCCGCGTCCTCACGCGACCGCCCACAACGAACAGTACCGCGGGTTGATCCACGGATACATGCTGCGGCACAAGGTGAAACCCGGCATCACAGGTTTGGCTCAAGTCAATGGATGCCGTGGCGAAACAGAGACGATCGACAAGATGGAAGAGCGGGTGCAGTGGGATCACCAATACATCCGCCGCTGGTCGCTCTGGCTGGACCTTAAAATCTTGTTCAAAACACTGACAGTCGTGTGGAAGCAAGACGCCGCCTATTAACAAACCATCATGCCACCGCAACGGCGATGGCATGACGCAAAAAAAACGCTGTCAACGACGTGCTCTTTATTTTTGAGCCGTCGTGTTGCGATAGATCGGGTGCGATTGATTGCCGCCCGCACGCAGATAGGCAACCAAGTCCGCGATCTCGTCTTCGGTGAAGGTGTCCAAAAGGCCCGCCGGCATCATGCTGGTCTTGCTCGCCCGCGTTTCCTCGACCGAGTTTCGGTCGACTGACGTCAACGACGACGGATCCAACATGTTCGTCATCACTTGCAAACGGGTGCCATGCATGTTGACAACGCGGCCGACGATGATGCGGCCATCTTCCGTCAAAAACTGTGTCGCGCCGTATTGGTCGCTGATCACTTGATCGGGATGGATGATCGAAGTCAGCAGGTCCTTGGGCGAAAAGCGGCCGCCTGCACCGGTCAAATCTGGACCTAGGATCCCGCCTTGGATGCCCATGCGGTGGCACTTGTAACACTGCGCCGTGGCGAACACTTTGGCCCCGTTGTCAAAGTCAGGCGTTTTGTCCTGTTCGACCGCGGGCAGCAGTTCGTCAACGGTCCACTGTTTGACCAACGCACGTGGCTCCGCCGATTCTTCGATGACTTTCGGAGGATTGATCACCTCGGCGAGCTTGTCTTTTAAAGCCGGGTCAAGATGTTCCAATGACGCGTTTTTGATGTTGTTGATGAAGCCGCCGAACGACATTCCGCCACGCGCCGATTGCAGTTCACGGAACCAGGCAAAGTAGTCTCCCGCCATGGCTTCGTCCCAGTGCCCCGATGCTTCGCGAAGGATCAGTGCATAGAAAATCTGATTCTCTTGGCTGGGCGCCGATTCCATCTCGTCAATGATGTCGCGGCTCGCGTCTTTGGCGTCGACGTAGACCAGCATCTGTGCGAGTTCGCGGTCCAAGTTATCGTTGCCCGATGGGAACTGGCCAGCGATTTGCTTGGCAACCGCAGAACGTTGATCGTCGTTCAATTGTCCCAGTCGGATTGCGGTCAATCCGTAGGCACGCAACAAATCGATTTTGCCTTGGTCGGACAGCCCTGACCAATCACAGGCTTGCAGGGTTTCGAAGGCGAGCGATTGGTCGTCCGGTTTGCCGGTCCGCGCCAAGGCGACAACAGCCAACGCGCGAGCTTGATCGGATTCCAGCTCGGCGATCTGACCTTTCCATGCATCAGCGCCTTGGTGTTCGAGTGCGATGCGAGCGGCGAAGCGGACCCCACGGTCTTTCGAACCGAGTTGCTTCAGGGCGACGCTAATCGCTTTCTTTTTCGGTTCACCGACATGGAATGCTTCCAAGCGATGACGCAGGTTGACCAGTCGAGTTTGTTGTTTGGTCAGTTCGGTGTCTTGGGCCGCCGCGGTGGATTCATCGCCGGTGTAAACGATCCGGTACAAACCGCTTTGTGTTTGTCGACCGCCGATTGCAAAGTACAAAGCGCCGTCTTGTGGACGAATGGCCAAATCGGTCACCGGCAGTGGTGCTGCCGTGGCGAATACTTCGAACGTCCCGGTATAGGAACTGCCTTCGGGCGTCAGCTGTACCGCATGGATGTTGCCATAGCTCCAGTCGGCAATGAACAACGCGTTTTGATACTTCGCTGGGAATTTTGCGCCGTATCCAAAGCAGATGCCGGTCGGTGATCCGGGGCCGATGTTAACTGCCGCGCCAAACGAATCGGGATAGTACGCGGGCCATTTGCCGGTGCCGTTTCGCCAGCCGAATTCGCCTCCACTGACCACGTGGTTCACACGTGTCGGGCGATACCAAGGCGTCCCGACGTCCCATTCCATGTCGGCGTCATAGGTAAACAGTTCACCTTTGCGATTGAGCGCGATGTCGTATTCGTTTCGAAAGCCAGACGCGATCAATTCGAAATCGCTTCCGTCGGGAGCGAACGAACCGATCCAACCTCCGGGTGCCATCCGATCGCTCGCGTGTCCACGAGCATCGGGCATGCGACCGAGCAAGTGGTCTTCGTCCCAGACCTGTGGAACGCGGCTTCGCTCGATCGACGCGGGCAACTTCGTCATGTTGCCCCCGCAGGTGATCAAGCGACTGCCGTCTTGCGACAGGATCAACGCGTGTGGTCCGTGTTCGCCGCCACCTTGCAGCGGCAGGATGTGTTCGATCTTGTCGAACTGGTCGTCACCGTTGGTGTCTTGCAAACGATAGACACCGTTTTTTGACTGATCGCGACCGTTGACGTTGACGTACAGCGAATCGAACGCGAACAGCAACCCTTGAGCGGACTGGATCGCGGCATCCAGTTTTTCGACTTTCGCTTCGTCTTGCGAAACGTCGATGCGATAGAGCGCCCCGTCTTGATCGCAGGCGACCAAGCGTCCTTGTGGATCGACGGTCAAGCTGACCCAGGATCCTTGTTCACGCGAAGGGACTTCGTAAACCAGTTGAACTTCGAATCCCTCCGGGACACGAAATTGGTCAGGTGGAGTGACGCCTAGCTTTCCGTGTGCAGTTGGCTGGAGGGCGGCGAGGCTGATCGCAACGACCGCGATCAACTGGTGAAAGATTTTGAAGGGCCGTCTCGGCATTCGATCAAACTCATATTCGAGGCGAGTGTCAGAACCGTTTGAATCCCGTCACGATCAGACGATGACGCGTGGTGAATCGGCGGCGCAAATCGCCAAATCAAGGGCGCCGATTGCAACCCAAATGCCACCAAGGCGGGTTTGGGGGGCAAGTATTTTTGAAAGAAAATTTCTGAGGGAGGAAAGCAGCTGTCTGGGGGCACGAAGCCCAAGCGAGGCGGGATGAGTGCCATCATAGCTACTTAAAGGCCCACTGGGCAACGCTACGCCATTCGCGCAAACTCCTGGACAGACCTGCACCGCCTGGCTCGGTCAGACGGTCTGATCTTAGTCCATCAAACAAATTGCAATGATTTGTTATCTTGACGCTCGAACGTACCCTTCGTCGACCTCTAACCCGCCGAACATCTATGTCACTGATCCGCGAAAATCTGTCGTTGTTTCGTGAACCGAAAGATTTACAGCGTTCACTGGGCTGGTACCGTTCGGTAGCTAGCTGCCCCGTCGGACGAGAAAATCTGAAGACCTACTTGGAATTGCAACTGGCATCAGCAGGGCTGCTTTCGGCACACTCCGATGGCCCGAATTCGATGACCGAGTTCTCCAGCGGGATTCTTGATAGTATCCGCGAAAAGGCTCGTCTACTGGCGTCCCATCGCGCCCCGGTCGATCAACGCATCGAAGCGTTTTTGAATCACTACTTCGTCGACCAAATCGGCGACCATCGCTTGCGTGTTCCATCGGGAACGCTGGTTCTCGACCGCCACGGCATGGCTCGGGAATTGAGCCTGCCGATGCAAGGCGACCACTTCTCCAACGACTTGGTTGAATCCTATCGCCTCGCGAACGGCGTCCTGAACAATCCTCGCGCCGACCGCCGAACCACGGCTGGTACCTTCCACGTTGTCCAAGGTGGCCTGCCCATCCCCGGCGACAAACGCGCCGTCCCGATGAACGTGTTCGTCAACTTGTACCGCGCCGCGATGTCGCCACCAGACGACCTGATGGTGCTGCCATACACCAGCGACGCTGACGAGCCGGCAAAGACGTGGGTGTCGCTGCTGCTGCGTCCACTCGTCTGTCCAGCCGTCCCCGGGTTCACCGAAGCCAAGCGAATGGAAGTTCGCTTCTTCGTCCCCGGCAGCTTGGTCAGCAACCTGGACTTCGTCGAATCGATCTTCGGCAACGCTGGCGACCCATTGATTCCAGAAAACGACGCTGGCCTGGATGCGGAAGGTTGGACCGGTCACACCGGCTGCGTGATCTTGGCACCACACTTGACCAAGCTCACCAAGAAAGAACTGGGGCTGCCTCCGATCAGCGAAGCCACCGATCGCCAAAAGGCCGACGGCATGTGCTGGAGCGACGAGTCGGAAAAGTACAACGACGGAACCGCGTTCAAGCTGACTTGTCGTGATCGCAACGGTGTCGTCGTGACGCTGATCGCGGACAACTACTACGGCTATTGCAAGAAAGAAGTCAAAACCCAAATCAGCTACGCCTGTAACCTGATGGGCCGCGCCGAAGAGGAACACGCCGGCGGTGCGTTGGCATTCGCGTCGTATTCCTTGGGCGAAGAATTCCAAGTCAACAGCCAGCGCTACAACGGCCGCACCTTCGACGACGTCGCACGTGATTATGCCGAGTTTGTTGATGCCCAGCCCGAAGGCTACGGCGTCGACAAAAACGATGACACGATCATCTACATTCCCGAAAATGCGAAAGCGACACTCGCCGAACGCTGCATCAAATGGACACGCGATGGCGAAGAACATCGCATCCGTTTGAGCCCCGAACAGATCTACATCGCACCAAGCGGTTACAAGATCCGATTGGAAAAGCACCCCAACGCGCCGTCTTGGCGTTTGGTCGGAACCGTCGGCGAAGGCATCTTCTGTCACAAGCCCTGCACCGTCAGCGGTGGCGGTAAAAGCGAGATCAGCAAAAGCCTTCGTGACTACATGCTCTACGGCCCGATCTTTATCGGCGAGCTCGAAAACGATTTTGCCAAGCTGGACGAAATCTTCGAACGCGACTACTCGGATCGCTGGAGCGACACGTACACCGGGCGGACCGATTACACCGATGGCCCCAGCCGCAGCGTTTTGAATCCGAAACGCAGCCTTGGTAGCGTGATCAAATTGCTGACCCCGTCGCCAGAATACAACGACGCGTATAACAAATGGTTGGGAACGATCCCGCCACACGTTTACTCGATGGCCTTGATCATCAAGCGTTTCACCGGCGAGTCTCACGACGAAAACTGGCGTGAGCGTTTCGGCGTGGACATCGTCAACGGCGTTCCCGGTCACGAGCTGAAAATCGGTGACCGATCCTTGGTCGGAACCTACCTGCGTGTCGGTTGGGACGACAACCGTTGGCGGACGTTCAAACTGCGTCAAGACTTCATCGCCGCGGCCAAGGTCCAGCGCGAAGACGACATCAGCGCCAGTACCGTTGTACCCGCGTCGCAATTGGACAACGTCGGACTGAATGTCGACGAAACCAATAGCTACAAATTTGTCGAGAACTGCGAGTACCGTTTGTTCCAACGCCCTGACGATGCGATCCATCGCGGCTTGGACAAACAAACCGAATTTGACTTGTCGCAACCCGGCAACTTCATCAGCAACTTCCACCCGCTGACCACCGAAGAAGTCCAAGAGGTTGTCGACGACACGATCGAATTCGACAAATTCACCGAGCCAGTTCAAGAGTTGCTTGAAGAAGCCGCCGAACGCGGCGACAGCTACGTTGTCAGCACCGCGCACCCACGGATCGTTGACGGCAAGCACACCAAGAACCCACGGTACCTGCAAGACCGTCCTGACTTGGTCAACGCACGCGATACCTATGTGGCTCGGCGCGGGATCCAGTTCCATCGTGGACTCAAAGCCGACGAGCCGATCCATATTCCCGTGGGCGCTGTCCTGGGCGGACGTCGCAACAACCCACCAGACAAGGAAACCGGTATCCGTTCATTGGCCGTGTACTCGCCGCTGCACTATCAAGAGCTGCCCGAGTTGGTGATGGACTACCTGTGCTCGTTGACCGGCAAAAGCCCCAGCACGACCGGTGCGGGCAGCGAAGGCGCTCTGACCAAGGGCCCGTTCAACGCGTTGATGCCGTCCACCGATTTGAACAACATGATCGTCGCGATGATCTTGACCGAACTGGGCGGGTTCAGCACCGCTGCCGGTCACGTCGGGCCTCGCTATGAAGTCGGGCACGATATCTCGCTGTTGATTCCGGAGATCTGGTGCCGTTTGACACCAGAGGAACGCCGCCCCGACAGGATGATCGAAGACGGCATGCTGGAAAAGGTCGAGGACTTCGAACACGAAGGCCAATCGATCCCCGCCAGCCGATTGGGATACCGCATCACCAACCGCTTCGTTCGCAAGTACATGGCGCGGGTGTTTGATAACCCCAGCAAGGTGTTCAGCGAAGAGATCCTGAAGCCGGAATTGCAAGACATGGAGTCTTACGCCGACGGGATTCTGCACATCGCCGAAGCACAACAGCGTGTCGCCAAACGTTATTTCGAAGACGGCGGCTACGAACTCGCTTGCCCGCCGCTGCGTGCAATCCTGAGCATCTTGGTCAAGGGAACTTACGAAGGCAAAACGATTGCCGATCCGGAAGTTCGCGATCTGTTTACGCTCGAAAACATGTTGAACAGCGATTGGTACAAACGACGTTTGGTGGAACAACGTGACCGCGACGTGCAGCACTGGAAAGATTGCATCAAGCGAATCAAGCACTACACCGAATCTTTGGGTGAGCATCCGCCGATGGCTCAACTGAATTTGGAAGCGCGCTTGAAATACGCGACCGAGCAATTGGCTGACGCCGAGTCGGAAGACTACGTCGATCGTCTGCGAGGCACCTTGGGCGCCGACCCAATGCGTGTCGCTGCCAACGATCCAGTCATGGCTAACAAGTTGGCTGGCGTCTAATCGCGTTGATGTTTGGCTGAAGCCGAAATTGTTTCGGCTCCAGAAGAGCTTTTGACGGTGTCTCAGGGTGAAAACCTCGAGCCCTCGAAACGCAAATTTGGATTCGGCATCGGATGGTCCGACGTTGATGTTTGGTATGCGTTGATGTGTGTCCGACGTCTGATGTATGGGCGACGTTCGATGTCTCGTCGGCTCCGGAGGAGCCTTCGTTGGTAGCTTGGGGCGGGAGCCCCAAGAGAACGAACGTACAAAGATGCATTCGCCCCGGAGGGGCCGACGTTGATGGGATTGCCCAACCAACGCCGGCCCCTCCGGGGCGTTTGCGTTTGGTTGGGGACGCCATCTCGAGGCTTCCGCCCCGAGCTATCTAAGTCGGCCCCTCCGGGGCGATCGTCGATGTCATCGCTGGTTATTCGTCGTGCAAACGACCAACGTCATTGTCGGTTGGGGTTGGCGTCGGTCGGAGATTCGGCCTCATCAAACTCAACGTTTCATTCGCCCAATCACACGCATCACGTTCCCCTCGGCGACACCTTCATTCAATATTGGACTGACGTCCTAAATTTCTTCGGCTCCGGAGGAGTCTTCGTCGGTAGCTTGGGGCGGGAGCCCCAAGAGAACGAACGCGCAAAGATGCATTCGCCCCGGAGGGGCCGACGTTGATGGGATTGCCCAACCGACGCCGGCCCCTCCGGGGCGTTTGCGTTTGGTTGGGGACGCCATCTCGGGGCTTCCACCCCGAGCTATCCAAGTCGGCCCCTCCGGGGCGATCGCGTTGCTGAGACTCGGGCCACCGGAGCGATCGATCAATGCGGGAATTGCACGACGATCGATTGTTGTTTGGATTTGATGCCTTGCTGTCTTGGCTCCGGAGGAGTCTTCGTCGGTAGCTTGGGGCGGGAGCCCCAAGAGAGCGAACGCGCAAAGACGCATTCGCCCCGGAGGGGCCGACGGCGTTCAACGTTTCATTTACCGATGGCCGCGTCCAATTCGGCCGCGTCATCTCTGGTCAATCGATTTGCCCCTGCACACCGCAATGTCATTTCTTCGTCGGCGTTAATTTGATGTAGTCCAGGCCGAACATCCAGGCTTTCGCGGCCTTTGGGTTCGCACCCACGATTTGGACTGTCACCGTATGCGGTCGATCGTTCTCGATCTCAACCGTTCCGAGCGTGACCAGGCCACTGGTCACCACGTTTGCATCGAACAAGTCGATCGGTTCGCCAAGCTTCTCGCCATCAAAGTAAAACTGGACAATGCCATAGTCTCGAGCGCAGGTCATGACAGCGGCGAGTTCCATCTTGCCATCGCTTTCAGCATCATGCTTCGTCTTCGGCAACCGAATCGTCATCGTGTCGCCACGTTTGGCACCCGACCAAAAAAGCTGCGTGTCGCCGCTCCAGCGATCGCCTTGGAAACCATTCATTGCTTGTGGTCGGGCCGCGCCGCTGGTGACTTCCACCGCTAGCGTTTCCGCTTCGATGACATCGCCCGCACTGTTTGTCGCGTCATCAAACTTGGTTTTTGGACCACGCGTTTGCTTAGCGTTATCAATCGGTGGAATCGTTGGCCCGCTGTAGCGTTTGGGTTGTGCTGCTAACCACTCGGACTCGTTAACCTGTCGGACTTGGTGCGTTAACACATGGGCGCCTTTCATCCCGCCTAGGACGATGTCCGATTGGCCATCCGCGTTCAGGTCGGTGATCGTGATTTGGCGTCCGATGCCTGGATCGGCGGCGGCTTGATAAGGAAGCCACTCGACAGCGACTTGTTGACCCGCATCTTGCTTGCGTTGCAGCTTGAACCAATACACCACTGCACCGGCATCCCACATCGGACTTTGGCGATGGTGTGACCAATACGTTTTTCCGGTCACGATGTCTTTCAGTCCGTCACCATCAATGTCAACCAAGGCGACCGAATGAAGTTCGCTGAACAGTACTCCAAAAGCGTTGTCCGATGGGTGTGATCCCATGATCGGATGGCGTTCAAACCGGATCGACTCGCCGTCGCGAATTTGTTCGTACCACGACAGCCCAAAATCATGAGCCGCCTCGCTGGTGATGATGTCGTTGTCACCATCGCCGTCGACATCGTACGCGTACATCTCGGCACCACCGTATGACGATGTCAGTTTGGCCGGGTGATGTTTCCAACGCGACGTCAATGCGTTTTCCGCTGGCTGCTCGAACCAGCCGCCCGGGTGCAAGATGTCGCTGAGTCCGTCGCCATTGATGTCGCCTGCACCCAATCCATGGCCAAATCGCGTGGCGGTCATCTGCGGCGACACCGGATGGAATTCCCAGGTTTGAATCCCAGGCCCCCACTCGATCGTGGCAAAACCGAACATGCCATCTCGAGTACAAAGCAACTCGACTCGTTCGTCACCCACCATGTCGACCAATTGAGGCGACTCGTTGCTGACCCAGTCGATGACTTGGTGTTTTTCCCAATGCTTGTCGCCAGCGCCGTCAGAAGATGTGTGTTGCGGGCCAGGATTTTCGTAAACGTAAGCCGGTGTGCCGGGGAATCCGACGACGAAAACGTCTTGGTGCCCGTCGCCGCTGAAGTCATCGACCCAAGCGAAGAAGTGATCCGCGTAGCCGTTTCGGTCTTGAGGCTTCGGCGGGTAAATCTCGTGTTTGGCTTGAAAGTCCGGACCCGCAAACCAGTACGGGCCATAAACAACGTCGATGATTCTGTCGCCGTTGATGTCGCCCGCACCAGCGCCTTCGGAGAAATACGTGTCAGAGATTGCCTCTGTGGTGAACTCGTGCAGCGCGTGGTCGTCTGCGGATGCAGAGCTACAGCAAGCAGCGACGGCTATCGAAATCGCGATCAGGTGTCTTCGGAAAAGCAATCGGTGCATGGTGAACTCTGTGTCGGCGGGAGTTTGGTGGGGAGCGATTGATCTTAATGGCTGACGAAGCCCGTGTGGGAAATCTCGTCGCGCGGTCAGCCGAACCAGAACCTCTTGACGGCCATACCGATCGGTCGGTATCTTTTCAGCGTACCAACCGGTCGGTCTGGAGGAGAGAATGGTCGAAAGTGCCCGTGAAAATCTGATTTCTGCTGTCTGTCAGCTGATCCTTGAACGTGGATATGGCGGGACATCAGTCGGCGCGATTTGCGATCGTGCCTCGGTTTCCAAGGGCAGCTTCTTCCATCATTTTCAGTCCAAACAGGACGCCGCGTGTTCGTCGTTGGACCACTGGATGACCGCCGTGCAGGAGCGTGCGCGGCAGTCTGGATTTGCCGACCAGCCGGATCCTCGCGAGCGGTTGATGACCTATTTGGATTTCATGGCCGCGTTGCCTGACTCCGGAGGTGCGCCCCACGGTTGTTTACTGGGGGCACTGGCGCTGGAGCTTTCGGAGACGCATCCTGATGTGCGGGACAAAGCGTCCGGCTATTTCCAAGTGTGGAGCGACGGAGTCTCTCGTTTGATCGGCGATGCGATGCCGGATCGAGACGACACCTTCGTCAGCTCGCTTGCCAATCACTTTATCGCGTCACTCGAAGGCGCGATCTTGCTCGCCAAAGCACGCCGTGATCCTTCGTTGATCCCGCAGTGCGTGAATCACTTCCGCGGCTACGTCGAATCGTTGATGCAGCCGGCTGTTTAGTTCTTTTGTTCGTCCCCTGTTGCTGTCCAAGTTCTAGGAGAGTTTCTATGTCAACGCTTGCCTACATTCGTCATGGATTAGAAGTCAGTCGTGCCATGACGTTGGCATTGATTGATGATTTGAAAGACGCCCCGATGCAGTCGCCCACATCGAAAGGTGGCAACCCGCCGCTGTGGATTTTGGGGCATTTGGCGTTTGGCGAAGCCAGCATCGTCGAGTTTGTGATCCAAGGAAACGACAACCCGCTCGCGCATTGGAAAGACGCGTTCGGCGCACGCCAAGAACCGTCAACCGACTTGGCCGACTACCCGTCATGGGACGAAGTCCGCGCAAAGTCGGATGAAGTGCGTGCGAATACGTTGAAGTTTCTCGAAGGCTTGACCGACGCCGATCTCGAAACGCCTAGCAAGAATTGTCCCGAAGGGCGCGAGCAGGTCATGGGAACGATCGGTGCGTGCTGCCAAATCTTGACCATGCACCCGATGATGCACTACGGGCAACTTGCCGATTCGCGACGAATGCTAGGACGCGAGCCACTGCAGGCATAACACCCGCCGATTAAAACGAAGGGCTGCCGGCACCGGAAAATGGGCAGTGATCAACATCGGGCGGTCAAAACCTTGAGAAATCAGACATGACGTCTTATGATGGCTTCGTCTGATTCGCCCTTTGATCCTCATGGTGGTTCGATGATCGATCGTCTCGTGATTGCGGCAGTCGCTGCCGTTTATTGTTGCGGCATCCTCGCGGCTGAAGATGCGGACTCGGCTGCCCAGTTCAGCAGCCTTGCGGCCGAGATTGCCGAGTCGTACACGCTTGAGGTGGAAGGGCGGGTGCTTGAGCTGCGACGGGAGCCGGTTCTCACGTGGACCGATCCCGAGCATGGAGAGGTTTATGGCGACGTGTATGTCTGGACGGATCAGGGGCGACCGGCGGCGATCGCGTCGATCTACAAGTGGTACCGTCCTTACACGCACAGCACCCACGAGTTTCAATCGCTAGTCACGCAGCCAATCCACGGGACTCGCGACGATCAGAGCGATTGGACGTGTGCTAAGCCAGGCGTGCAGTGGAAACCCGTTCCAATGTCTCCGCCTGGCGGACAAAACACCGCAATCCGTTTGACCCAGATGCGTTTGATCGCAAAAAAATTTGCCTTGGAGATGGTGAATAAAGACGGGTCGGTGGATCGATTGCGAATGCTCTCCCAGCCACTTTATCGTTTCCAGGAACCGGTTGGCGATGCGGTTCAAGGAGCCTTGTTTGCGTTCGCCCGCGGGACCGATCCCGAAGCCTTGTTGTTGCTGGAGTTTCGTGACGAAGGCGGCGTCAACAAGCTTTATTATTCGCTCGCGCGGTCGAACTTTTTGGCGACCAGCGCAACCTATGACGGGCAGCAAGTTTGGCAAGTCAAACAGTTGAGCCGGGCGATCATGAAATCAGGCACCGAGCCGTACACAAAGTTCGTGTTCCAAGATTGAAGTTGACGCAGATGGTAAACCGCAGGGGACGCGGAGTGATGCAGAGGGGATTGGAGATTGATCTCTGCGGTTTGAACTCTTTTGGGATGTTGGACGAGGTTCGTTTTGCGATCGGTCGTTTGGGTAACGGACCGGACCTTCGGCCCTCAGCTTGATTGATCGGCTTGGTTTCCCGGCCCTGCGGACCGGGCTAGGTAATAGGCTGGACCTTCGGCCCAAAAGATCGATCATGTGCTGTGGCGATTATTGCATAACCGGCGTGAATTCTGCGTCTGGTTGCCGGAGAACGGTGCGACCGATCATGTAGAACAAAGCCAAGAGTGCGACGGCCCCGATCAACAGTGAACGCTGTTGTTGTTTGCCGATGGCGCCCTGCATTTCGGCATGTTGCTCGAGTGCCAGTTGGGCTGTTTCTTCTCCGGCGTCTGCGGCTTTTTGCAATAGTTCAACGGCGAGCTTCTCGTTGGCTTCGATGCCTTTGCCATACAGGTACATCAATCCTAAGTTCGTCTGCCCCAGGCTAAATTGTTGGTCGGCGGCCTTGCGATACCATTCACTTGCGGTCAATGCGTTTTGCGGGACGCCTCTGCCTGTTTGATACATCATGCCGAGATTGTTCAACGCGGCAGGGAATGAGTCTTCGGCGGCGAGTCGGTACCACTTGATCGCTTCGCTATCATCTGCGTTGACGCCGCGTCCCTCGGCAAGCATCAACCCCATCATGTACCGAGCGGTTGGATCGCCATTTTCTGCTGCCCTGCGATACCATTTGAGCGATTCGGTATCGTTTTGTGGTACAAGCTTGCCCCAGAAAAACAGGTGGCCGAGTTCTCGTTGGGACCATACGTTTTCTTTGTTCGCAGCCCTCTGCAGCCACAGGAGTGCACGGGTGGTATTTTGAGGGACGCCGCGACCTACTAGATACATCCAAGCGAGATTCGTCTGAGACCATGTGTGACCTTGGACCGCCGCAGCTTCAAACCAATTCGCAGCTTCTTGATCACTTTGTGGGACGCCGCGCCCGTCGAGGTACATCTCGGCAAAAGAACCTTGGCCGAACGAGTAGCCATGTTCTGCAGACTTGCGAAACCATTCAACAGCGATGACATCGTCCTGCGGCACGCCCTCGCCATCACGATACGCCAACCCAAGTGCCCTTTCCGCATAGGCGTCCTGTTTGGCAGCCGATTGTCGGTACAGTGAGATCGCTCGGTCGATGTCAGCGTCGACGCCATATCCGTGGTCGTACATGTACCCAAGGTTGTACTGCGCTGAAACGGAGCCATTGGCGGCGGCGAGTCGATACCATTGGACGGCGTCGGCATCGTCTCCGGCTTCACCAAGTCGATGGTGACACATCCATCCAAGTTCGAATTGAGCCGAGCGGTGATCGTCTGCGGCAGCGAGTCGGAAGCAATCGACCGCAGCGTAATGGTTTTGGCTGATGCCCTCGCCACGTCGATAAGCTCTTCCAAGATTGTATTGTGCGTCGGCGAGGCCTTGATCGGCGGCTTTTTGAAACAACGAGACAGCCAAAACAGGATCATATTTGATGCCGATTCCTCTTTGGTGCATGATCCCAAGGCAGTTTTGCGCATCTGCACGTTCTTGTTCCGCAGCCAAGCGAAACCATTTTGCGGCCTTCACAAAGTCTTGTGAGACACCTTTTCCCTTCACGTGCAAGCAGCCCATGACTACCTGGGCCCACGCATGTCCCTGGTCGGCGGAGATTTGAACGAGTCTTGCAGCGGCTTCGTCGCTGTACGGCGTGTGTGCCAGCCCGATCAGCTTGTTGATGCTTTCGTGGTAGTCAAGAAGGACGCGATCCAACGCTGATTCCGGATCGTCTTCTACTTGGTTGAGTTTTCCACCATCCGCTTCCGGCGCTGTTGGCTCAGAGGAAGCCGCTGTACTGCTCACGGCGCGTTCAGCAAAGTGTTGGGCCGAATTTGTCGCAGAGGCAGTTCGAGTGTTTGAACCGATTGCCGTGGTGGACTCGTTGAGTGCGTAGAAGACGATCGTCAATGCGATGACAATCCAATGTGTAGAGCTGCGCATTTGGGAACGTCTTTTCGTAACGAGGCATAAGAGGCACTGCGGTGATCCCAAACGCAGGCTGTTCGTTAGAAAAGGTTACGTCACACTCCGCTAGAGAGTGGTTGGAAACTTGGATTCGAGGTTTCCAGGCCCTGCGGACCGGGTTAGGTAATGGGCTGGACCTTCGGCCCAAGAAGTTGATGCCGGGATGATTACCGCAGAGGACGCGGAGTGACGCAGAGGGTTTGGGGATTGGACTCTGCGGTGTGAACTCTTCTTGGGTGCTGGACGAGGTTCGTTTTGCGATCGGTCGTTTGGGTAATGGACCGGACCTTCGGCCCTCAGCTTGATTGATCGGTTTGGGTTCCCGGCCCTGCGGACCGGGCTAGGTAATAGGCTGGACCTTCGGCCCAAAAAACGATGCCGGGATGATTACCGCAGAGGATGCGGAGTGACGCAGAGGGTTTTAGGGATTGAGCTCTGCGGTTCCCTGCGGCCTCGGCGGTTTGAACGCGTTTGTGATGCTGGAAGCGGTTTGTTTTGCGATCGGCCGTTTGGGTAACGGACCGGGGCTTCGGCCCAAAACATGTTGCGGTACCGCTGGTTTGCTTGCTTGTGATCAGGATTCTAGGGTCTTTTGCAGGAACCTCCGGAGTGCCGGTTTGGTTGCTTGGCCGAGGCGGTTGATTGCCAGAATCGTTTCGTCGTCGCTGTCGTGAACCGTGATTTTGACTTGGTTCAACTCATCGGTTTCGCTCGGATCGAGCGTCTCCGTGGAAACAATTTTGACCGCATCGAGATCACGAGTGCGGATCGACAATCGGACCTTGCCGTCGTCATCGACCACGTCGACGCGATTGGAAGCCGCCATCTTGATTCGTTCGTCACCGACGATTTTTTCGATCTGATTGAACAGCCGATCGGGCAAGTTGATCGGCCAATCCGGCTTGGCGTTGTTCTCGAATCCTTTGTGCATCGAATGCCACTTGCGACCGAGCACTTTCCAAACTTCGCTTCCAGGAGAGGATTCTTTGGCAGCAGTGACCGTGGCGGGTTCCTGCGGATCGGATGCGGCCGATGTTTCTTCGACGTCATCTTCCATATCATCCGAATCGACATCATCGATGGCGTCGGATGATGGTGATGTTTTTAGCGCGTCTGCCACAAAAGGTGCGGTGACGGAAACCTTGTCCGGCTTGCGTCCTTTGGCGGTGGCGGCGAGTTGTTCTGGCGTGCCTTCGAAGACGATTTGGCCACCATTGACGCCCGCACCTGGCCCCATGTCGATGACCCAGTCGGCGCACTTGATCACGTCCAAGTTGTGTTCGATCACGACGCAGGTGTTGCCGAGTTCGACCAGACGCTGAATCACTTCCAGCAGTTTGGCGATATCGTCAAAATGCAACCCGGTCGTCGGTTCGTCCAGCAGATACAGCGTACGACCTGTTCCGGGACGTGAGAGTTCGGCGGCCAGTTTCACCCGTTGGGCTTCGCCACCGGAGAGTGTCGGCGCGGATTGACCGATGGTGACGTAGTCCAGCCCCACATCGCACAACGTTTGCAAGATGCGAACGATCCTCGGTTCCGATGCGAACAGTTCGACGGCATCGCCGCAGGACATTTCCAGCACGTCAGCGATCGATTTGCCGTGGTACTTGATCTCCAAGACGTCTTCGTTGTAACGCTTCGCGTCGCATTCTTCGCAGGGGACCCAGACGTCAGGCAAGAAGTGCATTTCGATTTTGCGTTGACCGCTGCCTTCGCAGGTTTCGCATCGTCCGCCGCTCACATTGAAACTGAACGTTCGCGCGGTGAAGCGGCGTTCTTTTGCTTCGGGGATCGACGCGAACAGGTTCCGGATCAGATCAAAAACGCCGGTGTAGGTCGCGGGGTTGCTGCTGGGCGTGTTGCCAATGGGCGACTGATCGACGCGAATGATTTTGTCGATGTGACGCATGCCTTCGATGCGGTCAAAGCGACCGGGCTTTTCGCTGGATCGGTGCAGACGTTTCGCCAAAATCGGATACAGCGTGCCTTCGATCAGCGTGCTTTTGCCGCTGCCGCTGGGTCCTGTTACGGCGGTCATCACACCAATTGGCAACTTCAAGTCGACGTCTTGCAAGTTGTGATCGGATGCCCCGTAAAGCGACAGGAAGCTGACCATCGGTTGGCCGCCAGCGGTATAGACCGGGCGACGGGCCGAAGGAATGGGGATGTGTTTGGTGCCTTGGATGTAGCCGCCGGTGACGCTTTCGTTGGCCGGAGTCAGCGCATCGGGGGCGCCTGACGCGACGATGCGTCCGCCGTGTCGTCCCGCGCGTGGGCCAAAGTCACACAGGTAATCACTGCCCGCGATCACGTCACGGTCGTGTTCGACAACCAGCAACGTGTTGCCTAGGTCACGCAGACGATGCAGTGCCGAAAGCAGTCGCAGGTTGTCACGTGGGTGCAATCCGATCGTCGGTTCGTCCAAGACATACAACACCCCGCACAAGCCGCTGCCGAGTTGGGCTGCCAAACGAATCCGTTGGGCTTCACCGCCCGACAGTGTCGCGGCACCGCGGTGCAACGTCAGGTAGTTCAAGCCGACGTCCAACAGGAACTTGACGCGCGAAGTCACTTCGCGGATCAATTCGCCGGCGATTTTCTTCTCACGCCGGTCGAGTTTCCAGGTTTTGACGGTTTCTTCCAACCGCTCCAGTGGCATATGAACCAGGTCCGCGATCGTCATGCCACGGAAACGGCATGCTGCCGACTCTTCGCGAAGTCGTGCGCCATGGCAGGAACTGCAATCGATCTCGTCGACGAACTGTTCCAGTTTGCCGCGGAGCCCCGGTGTCAAACGTGACGCTTCCTCCAACGCCGGATAAAAGCCTTTGAATTGAAACCGGAACAGTCGCTGCGACGAATCGGATTCCGGTTTCGCGTCGCGATGAGTGACTTCGATCCAGCGGCTGCCGAGTCCGTGGAACAGAATCCGTCGATGAGTCGAGGTCAGTTCGTCGTAAGGGACATTGATCGGAATCCCTGTTTGCCGTGATAAAGCTCGAAGCAACCAGAGCGAGACTTCGTGTTCGACGTTGGGCCACAAAAGCGACACGCCTTCGGAAAGCGTCATCCGCTGTGAATCGAGCAGTGCTGTGGGGTTGGTTCCACGCTGTTTGCCAAGGCCTTCGCACTGGGGGCACCAGCCGACGGCGCTGTTGAATGAAAAGTGGTGTGGCGTCAGCGTGGGGAAGGATCGCCCACAACTTCCGCACACGAGGTGCTGGCTGTGTGTGATCGTGTCCCAGTGACGTTCTTCGCGATCAGGGTCGGCGACGGCGACCGTCGCGACACCGATCCCAAGCGACAATGCTTGCTCGATACTGTCGCTGATTCGCGACCGTTCGTCGGGCTTGATCACCATGCGGTCGACGACGACTTCGACGGTCTGGCGTCGTCGCGGGTCCAATGCCGGGGCGTCTTCCAGATCAACGGTTTGTCCGTCGATGCGAACACGAGCGTAACCCTGACTGCGCAGCGATTGCCAGGTGTCTTTGGATGCTTCACCGGCGACGACTTCGATCGGCGCGAGCAGCAATGCACGCGTGCCCTCGGGCATCGCGAGGACTTTTTCGGTGATCTCGTCCGGCGTTTGGGTGCCGACTTCGCATTCGCAATCGGGACAGTGCCGCGTGCCCAACCGGGCCATCAAGATACGCAGGTAATCGTAAACTTCGGTGACGGTCCCGACGGTACTTCGCGGCGAGTGTCCGAGGTTCTTTTGTTCGAGCGCGACCGCGGGAGAAAGCCCGTCGATGCGTTCGACCTTGGGCTTTTGAACCTGGCCGATGAATTGACGAGCGTACGAGGAAAGCGATTCGACATACCGGCGCTGTCCTTCGGCGTAGATCGTGTCCATCGCCATCGAGCTTTTGCCACTGCCACTGGGACCGCAGAACACTGTCATCGCATCGCGGGGGATTTCCACGTCGACGGATTTCAGATTGTGCTGTTGTGCCGCGTGGACGGTCAGGTGGGTCTTGCTTTGTTTGTTGGGCGGGGCGAGTTCGACGTCGGCAGCAGGTGTTGTCGGTTTCGATTTTTTCTTTGGACGGCGAATGTCCATGACCTTGGCGAGTGCCGCGCCGGTGTGACTTTCGCTGCATTTCGCAATATCACTCGGGCGGCCGACGGCAACGATCGTGCCGCCGCCAGCGCCACCTTCGGGACCGAGATCGATCACATAGTCGGCCGTTTTGATCACGTCCAAGTTGTGTTCGACGATGACGACGGTGTTGCCGCGATCGGCTAGCCCCTGGATCACTTTTAGCAGCAGTTCGATGTCTGCGAAGTGCAACCCGGTGGTGGGCTCGTCCAGGACATACAGCGTTCGTCCGGTTTCTTTTTTGCTCAGCTCACGTGACAGCTTGATCCGTTGTGCTTCACCACCAGAGAGCGTTGGCGACGGTTGGCCGAGTTTCAGGTACTCCAGTCCGACATCGACAAGCGTTTGCAGCTTCTCGGCGATCTTGGGAACATTCTTGAACAGCTTCAACGCTTCGGAAATGTCCATTTCCAGAACGTCTGCGATCGAAGCCCCTTTGAATTCGACCGACAGGGTTTCACGGTTGTAGCGTCGTCCGGCACAGACCGGGCAGGTCACCCAGATGTCAGCCAAGAAGTCCATTTCTAACTTGCTGGCGCCGTTGCCGTCACAGGCCGCGCATCGTCCGCCGTCAACGTTGAAACTGAACCGGCTTGCCGTGTAGCCACGCGTCTTGGCTTCGGGCAATTTGGCGTACAAGTTGCGGATCTCGTCGAAGACTTTGACGTATGTCGCCGGGTTGCTACGTGGCGTTCGTCCGATCGGCGATTGGTCGATCGCGATGGTTTTGTCGAGGTGTTCCAGTCCGCTGATCGATTCGTGGTCACCGACATCTGATTCGGCACCGTTGAGTGCGTTGCGAAGAGCCGGTTCGAGGATGCCACCGATCAACGAACTCTTGCCGCTTCCCGAAACACCGGTCACGCAGGTCACCGTTTGCAACGGGATCGTGGCGTCGACGTTTTTCAAGTTGTGGAACGTCGCCCCGTGGACTGTCAGCTGTTGTTCATGATCGACCGGGCGAAGCTGTTCGGGGACCTCGATCGTCTTTTTTCCGGACAGGAATTTGCCGGTTTCGCTTTTGGGTTTTTCGCCTAGTTCGTCTGCCGAGCCGATGCCGACGATCTTGCCCCCACGCACACCGGGGCCGGGGCCAAAGTCGACGATTCGGTCCGAAGCACGCATCGTGTCTTCGTCGTGTTCGACAACGATCAGCGTGTTGCCCGCGTCACGCAAACGCACCAGCGTTTCGATCAGGCGGTCATTATCACGAGCGTGCAAACCGATCGACGGTTCGTCCAGAATGTACAACACGCCGACCAAGCCGCTGCCGATTTGCCCGGCCAAACGGATCCGCTGTGATTCACCACCAGAAAGCGTCGGTGCAGTGCGTGAAAGTGTCAGGTAATTCAGGCCGACGCCCAGCAGGAATCCGACTCGGGTGCGAATTTCCTTGAGAGCTTCCGATGCGATCTTGGCATCCGTTTCGGAGAGCTTTAGGTCAACGAAAAACTCGTGCAACTGATCGATCGACAAGTCGCACAACTCTGGCAGCGAATACGCCGGCTTGTCGGCGAACGCGGGGCTGGCGCTGGTGATCGTCGTCGCGCTGGCTTGGCGGTTCAATCGCTTGCCGTGGCAGTCGACGCAATCAATCGTGTCCATGAACTTTTCCAGATGCTTGAGCTGCATCTTGTTCTTGGATGTCCGATAGCGTTCGAGCAATTCTGGGACGAAACCGTCAAATGAACCGCTGTACTTGCGGCTGCGACGTCCGCCTCGCCAGGTCAGTTCATACGTCGAATCGCTTCCCCACAGCCAAAGCTTCTTGGCCTCGATGGGAAGGTCACGCCACTTCGTCTGCAGCATCGTGCCGGCGTCCAGCTCCAACGCTTTGTCCATCGCTTCGGCAAAGCCTTTGTAGATATGCCGACGATAGCGACCGATCTCGCCCCATTTTCCCAGCAACGTGATCGCGCCGTTGCGAATCGACTTGCTGTCGTCCGGGATGATGCGACTGGGGATAAACGTGTAAAGGTGACCGAGCCCGTCGCAGGCTTCGCACATGCCCTGTGGGTTGTTGAACGAAAACAGCTGTGGTGATGGCGGCCGAAAGCTTTCGCCACATGAGGGACACGAGTATCGCGATGAATAGAGGATGTCTTCGCGCGGTACCGCTGCCGATTCGGCGTTGATCTCGGACAACGACACGATCACCGAAGCGTCGCCAAGTTTGAGCGTCAACAAGACGGCTTCTTGGATGCGGCCACGGTCGCGCGTGTCTGCTCCGATCCGATCGACAACGACTTCGACATCGTGGCGTCGGGTGCGGTCAAGCGGTGGTGGGTCGGCAAGCCGGATGGTTTCGCCATCGACACGCGCTCGTGTGAAGCCTTGTTTGCGCAGGTCTTCGAACAGGTCCTTGAATTCGCCTTTTTGTGCGCGGACGACTGGCGCCATGATCCAGACATCGGATTCCGGATCACAATCAAGAATTCGCGAGGTGATCGCGTCGGCGGGTTGTGCCGTGATCGGGACTTCGCAGTTCGGACAATTCGGCGTTCCCACACGCGCATACAAGACACGCAGGAAATCGTAGATCTCGGTGATCGTTCCGACGGTACTGCGTGGGTTGTTACCGGTCGACTTTTGGGCGATCGAAATCGACGGGCTCAGGCCGCTAACCAGATCCACGTCGGGCTTCGGCATTTGGCCCATGAACTGGCGGGCATAGTTCGACAGCGATTCGACGTATCGCCGCTGGCCTTCGGCGTAAAGCGTGTCAAAGGCGAGCGATGATTTTCCGCTGCCGGAGACTCCTGAGAAACAAATCAGTTCACCGCGGGGGAGCGTCAGATTGACATCTCGAAGGTTGTGTTCGCGGGCACCCTTGACCTTGATTTCGGTCGTCGACATTCGGTCTGTTTCGGTGATTCTGGGTTTAACGTCAGTCCTTTTGAACCAGTTTACCGGTCTGGCCAGGATAGGGTCAGCCCACAGGCCGAATCGGGAATTGTCACCCCTCTCTGGAATCTGCCTGCGTCACTGCGAAATCGGTGACTTGCGTCACTGCGAAATGGCTGATTCGAACGTGCAAAAATCGGTGCCAGAATCGTGTTTCGACGCACTCCTCGGACTCCGCACCGGCAGCTTGGGAGAATGCTGTCACAATCCCAACGTCGCACAGCGAATTTGTTGCGAAATGGTCAACAACTGACGGCGAGATTCTGACGTCGAAATAACCTAGACCCTTGCCGGGGGGCTGTCGCAAATTGTCGAATGAAAGTGTCCAAGCCGAGCCCTCGTCCGAGCGTTAGTCTGTGCAGCTCTATTACTTCCTCGCCGTCGTCATCTCGCTCAGCTTTGGGGCGGTACCGGGTGAGTCACCTGACGTCGAACGCTCGCTGATGTTTTCTGCGGCCGTTGTCGCGGTCTGGTGGGTGATGTGCTTTCTGTCCGTGCGGATGGTCACCGACTTGATTCGAAAAGGCGACTTGAATGTCGATACCGGATGGGACTGGTTCGAGCGTCAAACGGTGTGCCTGCGATGGTTTTCGATCGCCATCATTGCCTTGTGCCTGGGCGGCTTTGGCTGGGGGCGGTGTGCCGAAGATCTTGCCATCGTTAAACGCTCGATCACGCTCCAATCGTTGTGGTTGCTGACCCCGATGTTGGCCATCGTCACTGCGTTGTGGGCAGCGGAGTATCGCTTTGCGAGATTCTTGGGTGTGGCTTCATCGGGCTGGACCGAACCGCTGAAATGGATGGTGCGAGTGGCGAGGTCATCGTTGGCTTGGATCACGATACCGATTCTGGTGATGTTGGCGCTCGTTGATGCGATTTCGTTTGCACCGTTATCGGATCTCGCACGCGGCTGGATTCTAGCAACGACCATGATCGGCTTGGGTGTCTTCGGAATGCCGTTGTTGGTCAAACGAGTTTTTCCGCGTGGCGAAATTGATCCATCGATGGAAGCGTGGATGAATCAGATTCTTCACTCCGCCGGGCTTTCTAAATGCAAGCTGGTGATGTGGGACACACGCGGTCGATCGTACAACGCGATGATGGCTGGATTCCTGGGGCGGTTCCAAGTGTTGTTCGTCACCGACCGGCTGGTTCGCGATCTAAGTCGCGCCCAAGTGGCGATGGTCGTGCTTCATGAGGTCGCACATGCACGTCGCAAACACGCGTTGTTGCGTGTGGTCGCGTTGGCGCCAGCATGGATTCTGGGATTCATGATGCAGGGCGGACTGGAGTATTTTTTGCCAGGAAGCGACTTGGTCGCTTGGGGGCCGATTCTCGGCAACGCACTAAGTTTGCTGGCGACCGTGTTGATTCTGCGGCAGGTCAGTTACTACTGCGAATATGACGCCGACGCGGCGGCATGCCAGTTGGCACCATCGCTGTCATGGCCGGGGTCAGAACTGCCAGACACGGTGGAGGACGCCGGCCGGACGTTGTCGTCTGCGCTCGTGCGAGTGACCGAAGGCTGTGAAGGGGCGAGGAACCCAAGTTGGCTGCATCCGGGGATCTCGCAGCGAATTGATGCAGTCATGGCGTGAAACAGACGTCAGAACAAAAAGTTTACGACTTCTTGCGAAATTCACCCCCGTCATCGCTTTGTCCATTGGTTTGTGACTGTCCAATTGCCTATGGTGATAGATAGACCACCGTTGTGGTGGGTCCATCAGGATTGAATGACACGTCCCCGGTCCATCTCCCGAAAGGAAAGCCAGATGAAAAAGTACATTGCCTCGGCATTCGCAGTTCTCTTTGTCGCCGCTGCTACGGTTGTCGCGGGTGAAGTCAATCTGGAAGGCGTCAAATGCGTGATCGCACCCCGAGCCGCTAAGGCCGACAAGTCTGCCGACTACAAAGAAGGCAAAGTGTATTTCTGCTGCGATAACTGCGCCGGCAAATTTGCCAAAGACAGCAAGCCATTCACCGAGAAAGCAAACCTGCAACTGGTCAGCACTCATCAGTACGAACAGAAAGCGTGCCCGTTGAGCGGTGGTGACATTGATGAATCGACCGCCGTTAAAATCGAAGGCACCAAGGTCGCGTTCTGCTGCAACAATTGCAAAGGCAAAGTGGAAGGCGAAAAAGACGATGCCGCAAAGTTGAAGCTGGTCTACAGCGACAAGGCATTCAAAAACGGCTTCGCGAAAGTCGAGCCCAAGAAAGAGTAGTCATCTTCCTGGAGGAGGTCATCTGCCAGACCTCCAGACAGGACAACGACAATCGATACGACGCCTTAGCAGCCGGTTGAAAATCAGCCGGCTGTTTTTCATTTGTAACGCGTCATCTATTGGCCTTTGCCCGTTTCCGCGGCCCACAAGATTGAATTGCTGAGTAGCCGTTTGAAGTGTTCGTTTTCCATGATCGTTGGGTGATGCCCCATCAGGAAATACACGTTGCGCGCTTTGACTTTGTCGTTAGACCAGACCACCGGATGGTCACCCATCTTGATGTCGGATGACGGCTGGTATGAATCCTCGTCCACCGTCGCCAGCACGGCGGATTGTTTGCATGGACTTTGGTTGAACGTGTACCACTCTTCTTCGTCGACTTTGAATTCGGCTGGCAAACCGCTGAAGCACGGATGGTCAGCTTGTTCGACATGGACCGTTCCAGTCACTCGTTTAGCGATGTAGCTTTTGAAGCGAATGCCGCCTAGAAATTCGGAAAACCAATTCCACATTTCGAAACCGTCGAATTCGCCCAACAACGCGGCGTGGTGCATCCCAACCCAGCCACCACGGCCTTGTTCGATGTAATCTTCGAACGCTCGTTTTTCTTCATCGCTCCAGCGATACGGCGGATAGTTCAGTTGCAAAAAAACGTCGTACTTGGAAAGCAATTCTTTGTCGAAACCTTTCGGTGATTCGTACAAGTCGAATTCGAAATTCTGTTCCTTCGAAAAACCTTTCAGCCAATACACCGCAGCGTCGACGAAGGGTTCGTGGATATCGCCTTTCTCCGCCAGAACCAATACACGAAACGCGGGTTGCACATCGTTTGCATGTGCAATGGAGGTGCACTCCAGGAGCAATGCAACCACCAGGCCGAGTAGGGTTGAATGTGTTTTCATTGTTGGTCGTTTCGTCGTTGAACTTGCAGGCGTCTCAATCGGGACGCAACAGACTTTGGGGGCTAAGGTGTGTCACGCGTGACCGCCGGACGTTTCGGCGCGGATGACGAGATCGCGGTGACGGCTTGCAGGTACCACGCCGAATGCGGGATCCACTGTTCAGTCCATCGCCACTCATCGCCGCCAGCGTGGAAGCGAAAGTCGATTCCCGATCCGTCATCGCGTCCGTCTTTTCCGGTGATTCCGTTGGAGATTCCTCCTTTGCCAGATCCGTGTCCGAACATCGATTCCATGTAAGGCACGTTGTGATGTCCGTACTGGTACATGAAGCAAATGTCGTAGGGATTCGCGCCGAGGATCCACGACAATTGGGTGGAAGCGAACTGTCCCAATTCGGGCGAAATTCCGTAGGGGCCGTCGCCGGGATGGGTGATGCGTCCGCCTGAGATGACTGCGGTGGCAAGTGACGAGAGTCGTGCATTTTCGCCCTGCCACCACCAACCGCTTTCGTTTTCATGGGGGATGAAAAAGCCTTCGCGAATCTGGCCGTTGACGCGGAACGTTTGGCGAGGGTATCCGAACGGGTTCGTGACCGCGTTGGTGAGTTTCAGCTGAGCATCAATGGCCTTTTTGATCGTTGCGATCGCTGGCGATCGATATGCGTTGTCCGTTTCTTGGTCGAGGTAGCGGACCAAAGCGACGATGGGCAATCCGGCATCGGCAGCATGCCAGAACGGACGGGAGTCATCATCGGCGATGAAGTAGCCGTTTTCGCTGAGACGATTGGCCAGGTTGGTGGCTCGTTTCCTGGCGGCGTCACGATACTGTGGTTTGTCCGTCGCGATCCACAGTTCGGTCGCGGCAAGCAATGCACCATAATCGTCAATAATGTTTTCTTTGCCGTCGTCTGCGTATTCCAAGTTATGGGTTTGCAGGTGATTGAACGCTCGTTCGGCGCTGTAGAGGTATTCCGATGCGGTGAAATCGCGATCGCGTTGCCAAGTCGAAATCCGGGCAAGTGCGGCGATCGCAAGTCCGGCGCCTTCGCGAAATGCCGCTTGGTAATCCGAAGTCGTTTTGCTGTTGGCGAGCAACCCAACCACGCGACGCTCTTCAGGATCTTTTTTGAAGTAACTGAAGATCGTCATGTAGAAGTATCCCTCGGCCGCGAGAGATCGACGCAGGTAATCGGCGCCGTAGAGGGCTTCGTCTCGCATCGCTTCGGCAATCTGCAACTCGTCTAATTTCGGAGCGGCCGATTCCGCCGCGTTGACCATCGACCACACGACCAGCGGCGTTTGCTGGGGCGTCATGAAGTTCGTGTACGCCAAATGCGAAAAGTACTTGCTGATGTCGCCGGATGCGTCACACCAGCCACCATGTAGGTCGACGCGTTTGTCATCCGACCCAAACAGCAACAAGTGTTGGTCGGCATTAAGTTCTTGCGGCGAGTTCGCACGTTGGTGCTGAAAGAAGTCGATGATCGCCGGCAGCGACACATTTGAAATGGCGGAGTCGGCGACGTCGAACGACGTGGACTTCCATTCGTTTTTTTCTCCGCGGACCTGAATGTGGTAGTTGCCGGCTTCATTCAAACGCGAAAAATCAATGCGATAGAAATAACGTCCGGCAAACCATTCATCGATGGACTGTCGAGTGCCGAGTTGGATCGAAAGCGGTGTGGTGGTGTCCGACGTCGAGATCACTCGAACGGATGTGTCCGCGGCAAGCTTGTCTTTCGATTCAATCACTGCGAACTTCGGTGCGTCGATGTCATAGCCAACTTGGTTGACATGAATCACGACGTTCGCGAGTTCCGAACGCGGCTCTGGCAGCTTTTCTTCTTGTGCGTTGGCCGTCTGAAACACAGCCAGTGCGGCGACAAAGATGACCGCGAATTTCAAAACGCGAATGCGGGTGTCGAGCATGTTGCGAGATTCGGTTTACTGTGATGATGATTTCTTAAACAATTCGATCGCGTTGATCAGCAAGCGATCTTGATGTTCGTTCCCGAACGTGTGTGACAAGTCACGTTTGGAATTGTTGGCGTAATCGATGTCGTTGTGCCCCATGTTTAGATACAGCATGCGGTAACGGGTGTTGGTCCAGACAACCGGGTAATCGCCACTGTGCCAGATCTCGTGCGGCTTCGGACCGGTGCCGAGCGGAAAGCTTTTCGGATCGATCGATACGAGCACTTTGATGTCTGCATTTTCCCGCAGCGGAAGTTCCCAGCGGTACCATTCGTTGGGCGACGAGTCGAACGTCTCCGGCAGATCCTTGGTGACGGGATGGTCACTGTTTTCGACACGCAGTACTGCTGAAGTCGGACGCCACGTGTTGCTAACGTATTGGCCGGAACCCAAAAACTCGTTGTGATACCAATCCCAATCCTGCGGGTAGGCTGATGGCGTCAACGCAAACGCGGCGAAGTGAAAACCGATCCATGCGCCGCCCGATTTCATGTACTCTTCGAACGCTTTTCGTTGTTCGGGTGACTCGGGGCGAGTGTCCCAAAACACGACCAGGTCACGATTGGATAGCTCGTCGTTCGTCAAGCGACTCCAGTCATTGGTGTGCTCGAATTTGAAGTGATGCTGCTTTGCCATCTTGGCGAACCACTCTTTCGCTTCGGCAACGAAACTGATGTGCGCTTGATCCGAGGTACCGGTATAAAACGCGATCACTTTAAAGCTCGGTGAATCGTCCGATTGGGCGATCGCTTTGCCAGAAACCGTGATTCCGATCAGGCATAGTGCCGCGACCGCGAGCATGTGGCGATGGAAACGTGGTGCGTGAGGCATCGTAAAACTCTTGGTTGGTTGTCAGCGGTATCGCGGGCGATTAGTTCAAGGTGCGATTGATAATTCCTAGCAAAGAGTGTTCGTCGTTGGTGTCCTGACTGATCTCCCAGATCATGATGCCTTTCAGTCCGTTGTCTTTGACATACTGCGATTTCGCCTCGATCGTTTTTGTGCCGTTGTAGTAAACGACATCGCCGACTTGATCGACGTCGTGTGCGTTGGGAAAATCGCGAACGATGGTGCGATAGGTGTGATGGCCGGTGTCTTTGTTGAATCCACGACCATAGAACGGAACGCCAAGCACAAGCTTCTCTTTGGGTAAACCTCGCTTGAGCCAATACTCGGTGTTCGACTTGGCGAATTCGAATGACGAGTGCGGACCGGGATTGTTTGGTGCCCAGGATCCCGTCGCGTCGTAGGCCATCACGTTGATGAAATCGAATTGCTGAAGCGATTCGTCTGGGACCGATGACCCACCATAGCCTTTAGAAAGTGCTGCGGTCAGCAGCAGATTTTCGCCGTGAAATCTCGATGCAAGAGCCGCGATGAATTTGCCATAGTCCTCACCAATGGCGGGGCCTTCCAGGTCAACATCCAAGCCATCGAGGTGGTTCGATTTGACAAGGTTAACCAAACGTTCGACAAAGGAGTCACGCTGGTCATCGGCGATAAAGTCGAAGTAGCGTTGACGCATCGACTTGTTCTCCGACGCGCTGCCACCACCTATCGAAATCAGTACTTTCACATTGGCCTTGTGCGCCGCTTCGACGTACTCGTTTAAGTTGGCTGGCAAACGAAAGGTGCCGTCTTCGCGTGGGTTGGCAAACGCGAGATTCAGGTGCGTTAACTTGTCCAGGGCGTTGCTTTGTTCAAGTTGTGCGACGTCGCCGCGGAACATCAGGTATCCGACGACATAATGGTCTTCGCTTTTGGCCGGTCGCTGAAAGACTGCAACGGCAAGCAACATAAACAATGCGATTCGAAGGTGGGGAACCAAAGCGGCTGTTCCTAGAAGTGGGGGCGGGAAACACCAAGCAGTGTCGATTGACGCGGCTTGAGTTCTGTGTTCAGGGAGCTGAGAGTATTGTTCGGTGATCTTGTCGTCGCAACCACTGAACTGGGGTGGCGAGCGGGTTCTTAGAAACCGTGCTGGGAAGTTGGCGGGGGAGATTGCAATTGCAGAATCGACATTGCAAATAGGGCAGCAAAGCCCGGAATACGACGACGTCGACGGTGACTTGGATTTGCTATAGTGGCGGCAGAAGACAAGTTGACTACCCAGGTCCCGTAATGATTCGAACGTTCTTACTGCTCGCTGCCATCATGACTGCCCATACCCAACTCGTTGTCACTTCGACGGCAGAACTGATCGAACCACTTCAGCCCTTCGTTGATCGTGTAACAGCGTCGACCGCGCAAATTCCCGCTGCACGGCGTGAGTTCTTGAACACGATCGTTGAGGATGTCACAGCCCGGATCCAGTCGGACGACAAAGTCAGTTTGAACTTCATCTGTACGCACAACTCGCGACGGAGTCACCTCGGACAGGTTTGGTTCCAAGTCGCGGCGGAACACTACGGTTTGCCACAAATCGCGACCTATTCCGGCGGCACCGAAGCGACCGCTTGCAACATCCGTACGGTGCGAGCCCTACGTCGCGCCGGTTTGTCGATTGTCGCGACCGGACCAGAATCGAATCCCGTCTACCTGGTCCAATGCGCCGAAGCTACTGAACCGATGCGGGTGTTTTCGAAGGTCTATCACGGTGAAGGCAACCCAACGTCGCAGTACATCGCGATGATGTGCTGTTCGGATGCTGATAAAGAATGTCCCATCGTGGTCGGCAGTGACGCCCGCTATCCACTGCACTATGAAGACCCCAAGGTCGCCGACAACACTAGCGAAGAAAGTGATCGATACGATGAACGCTGCTTTCAGATCGCGCAGGAAATGTTTTACATTGTCGGTGAAGTCGCAAAACGCGTGAACGCTGCCGAGTGACCAAGGTCAGAGACCAAGGCAGATGCTTTGGTAGCCGCTTGGAAATCGTGGCCTGCGTTGACCTTCGACCGAAGGCCAACGCATTCACTTTGCCGGCGATTCGATGTTGCAACCGATCAGACGTTGACCGGTTGCATCTCGTTTCGGGTGCTGAACGTGAAATTCAGTCCGTCGTGATCGACAACGATCGTGCTACCTTCTGGGAAGGTGCTTTTCAGCAAAGCCGTTGCCAACTGGTTTTGAACTTCACGTTGAATGACACGTTTCAGCGGCCGAGCACCATAGGTCGGGTCGTAACCGACTTTGGCAACTTCGTCGAGAGCCGCGTCGGTGACGTCCAAGTTCAAGCCGTTTTCCCGTAAACGATTTGCTAGGTGATCTAGTTGCAGCCGGACGATCTGACGGATTTCGGCTTGATCGAGTGGCTTGAAAATCACCATGTCATCGATTCGGTTCAGGAACTCTGGCAAGAATCGCGCACGAAGAGCCTCTTGGACCGCTTCATGCATTTCATCTTCGGATCCATTTTCTGCCGCGATGCGTTGGATCTCTTGACTTCCGGCGTTGCTGGTCATCACGATCACCGTGTTGGCAAAGTTCACCGTGCGACCTTGGCCGTCTGTCAATCGGCCGTCATCGAGCACCTGAAGTAAGATGTTGAACACATCCGGGTGAGCCTTCTCGATTTCGTCCAACAGGACCACCGTGTAAGGCCGCCGCCGAACTGCTTCGGTCAGCTTTCCGCCCTCTTCGTAGCCGACGTACCCCGGAGGAGCGCCGATCATTCGTGCGACACTGTGCCGTTCCATGAACTCGCTCATGTCGATCCGAACCATCGCATGTTCGTCATCAAACATGATCTCGGCGAGTGCTTTACAGAGCTCGGTTTTACCAACACCGGTAGGACCAAGAAATAGGAACGAACCGATCGGGCGATTCGGGTCGGCAAGTCCGCTGCGACTGCGGCGGACCGCGTCGCTTACCGCACGGACGGCTTCGTCTTGTCCGATCACACGCTGGTGCAGGCGTTCTTCCATCACCAACAGTTTGGCCCGTTCGGTTTCCAGCATTCGATTGACCGGGACTCCGGTCCACAGCGACACGACTTCGGCGATTTCGTCAGAAGTGACTTCGCGGCGCAGCAACCGGCGGTGATGCTCGGGCTTTTCAGTTTCGGCATCAGCCGACGCGTCACGACGTTCGATTTCTTCGAGTTTCGACCGCAGTTCCTTTTGTCGCGATTGGACCTCAAGCATCTCACGATAGATCGCTTCAGGGTTCTCGCCACGCAGTTGGGTCTGTTTCGCTTCGGCATCCAACGTCGCAAACCGGTGGTCCAGCGTTTCAGCTTCTTGGCGAATCGATTGTACGCCTTCGAGACCGATCTTTTCGCTTTCCCATTGCTCACGTAGATCGACCAGTTCACGGCTGAGTTCGTCCATTTCCGATTGGATGTCTTCACGGCTAGCGACGATTGAAACGTCATCCTGGTCCTCATCCTCAAGCTGACGTTGGGCGAGTTCCAGCTGTCGCAAGCGACGCTGAATGCGGTCGATCGGTTCCGGCACGCTTTCTTTTTCCATCGCCAATCGGCTGGTCGCTTCGTCGACCAAGTCGATCGCCTTATCGGGCAAAAATCGATCGGTGATGTAGCGGTTGGCAAGCGTGGCCGCGGCAACCAGTGCACTGTCAGTGATCCGCACACCGTGGTGTGATTCGTAACGTGGCTTCAACCCGCGAAGAATCGCGATCGTGTCATCGACGGTCGGTTCTTCGACGTAGACCGGTTGGAATCGACGTTCCAACGCGGCATCTTTTTCGATGTGTTGGCGGTATTCGTCCAGCGTTGTGGCCCCGACGCAGCGGAGTGCGCCACGGGCCAGTTCCGGTTTCAAAAGGTTTGCCGCGTCGGGTGACCCTTCGGCCTTGCCGGCACCGACAACCAAATGCAACTCGTCGATGAATAAGATGACGCGACCGTTGGAGTCTTTGACTTCACGCAGTACGGCCTTCAAACGTTCCTCGAAATCGCCACGGAATTTCGCACCCGCAACGAGTGCTCCCATGTCGAGCGCGATGACACGTTTGTTTTTTAAGCTGGTCGGCACATCGGCTTCGAAGATCCGTAGCGCCAGACCTTCCGCGATCGCGGTTTTACCCACACCGGGTTGGCCGATCAGAACCGGGTTATTTTTTGTCCGTCGTGACAAAACTTGGATCACCCGGCGGATCTCGTTGTCGCGGCCAATGACGGGATCGAGTTTGCCCTGTGCGGCCAATTCGGTCAGGTCCACGCCATACTTTTGTAGGGCCTGGTAGGTTTCCTCGGCGTTTTGATCGGTCACGCGAGCGCTGCCACGGACTTCGCTTGCGGCTTTCAAGACGTCGTCGGCGCTGACGCCGCATAACGACAGCAAGCTTTGTGCTTTCGTTTTGGCTTTGGCTAGGCCAAGCAACAGGTGCTCGGTCGCGACGTATTCGTCCTTGAGCGATTCCGCAGCGGTGGCGGCTTCGTTGAACGCGGACTGCAACTCGCTGGACACGTTCGGTTGGCGTCCACCGGTGACTTTGGGTGTTTTGTCGAGTTCGCTTCGAGTCAGTTCGGTTAACTGCTTCGAATCGACATTCATTTTTTCCAACAACGCACCGGTGATGCCGTCGGTTTCGTCCAGCATCGCGCTGAGCAAGTGCAGCGAGGTGATATCGGGATTCCCTGCGGACGCCGCTCGGCCTTGCGCTTCGGCGATCAATCCTTGGGCTTTGGTGGTCAGTTTATCGAATCGGAATGTCATCTCGGATGCTCCTGCGTTTGGCCGCCTGAGGGGAATGCTCCTTCGGTGGTCGATCGAGTTCAGTAAAGTAATGCGTAGCTGGTTAAGGGTTCCGTCAGTGCGTAAAAAAAGACGGGCGACGTGTCACCCGTCTGAATCAGCTCACCGGCCGACCTGCATCGGCCGGTGAGACGTTCGGTAAAGACGTTGAGGCGTCGTTAGCTCTTGACCTCGAAGTCGGCGTCGATCGCGTCGTCATCGTCGTTGTCGGCTGCTGCCGCACCGGCGGCACCCGAGGCATCGGCGGCTTCCGCTTCACCCGCAGCGGCGGTCTTGTCGTACAAGACTTTGCTGAACGCCTTGGCGGCGGTTTCGAGTTCTTCGGTCGCTTGCTTGATCGCGTTGACGTCGTCGGTTCCGGATGCCGCTTTGACCTTTTCGATCGCCTTGTTCAAGGGTTCCTTGTCGGCGTCGGTCAACTTGTCGGCGTGCTCCGACATTTCCTTTTCGAGTTGGTGAACTTGTTGGTTGGCCTTGTTGCGGGCTTCGGCAAGTTCGAACTGTCGTTTGTCTTCTTCGGCGTTTGCCTCGGCATCACGACGCATGTTTTCGATGTCGTCGTCGCTGAGAGCGCCCGCTTCTTTAATTTCGACAGATGCTTCTTTGCCGGTTTTCAGTTCCTTGGCCGAAACACTCAGGATACCGTTTTGGTCGATGTCGAATTTGACTTCGATTTGCGGAACCCCACGCGGTTGCGGCGGAATGCCTTGCAGGTCGAACTCACCCAGCAGTCGGTTGTGCGCGGCCATCTTGCGTTCCCCTTGGAACACGCGGACGGTGACAGCGGTTTGGCTGTCGGCAGCGGTGCTGAACACGTTCTTCTTTTCGGCCGGAACAGTTGTGTTGCGTTCGACCAAAGCGGTCATCACACCGCCTTCGGTTTCGATACCGAGGGTCAGCGGTGTCACGTCCAGCAGCAGAACGTCGGTTCGTTCGCCAGCCAGAACGCTACCTTGGATCGCCGCACCGACCGCAACCACTTCGTCTGGGTTGACGCCTTGGTGTGGCTCTTTGCCGAAGATCTTTTTAACGACTTCGCGAACCTTAGGAACTCGGGTGCTACCACCGACCAAGACGACTTCGTCGATTTCGCTTGGCGAGTAACCGGCTTGCTCGAGTGCGTCCATGACGGGGCGACGGCAACGTTCAACGAGCGCGTCGATCAGTTCTTCGAACTTGCTGCGAGTGACCTTCATCGTCAAGTGTTTTGGACCGCTTTGGTCCATCGTGATGAAGGGCAGGTTGATGTCGGTTTCGGGCAGCGTCGACAGTTCCTTCTTGGCCTTTTCGCAGGCTTCTTGGAGCCGCTGAAGTGCCATCGGGTCGTTACGCAGGTCAATGCCGTTGTCTTTCTTGAATTCGTTGGCAACGTAGTTGATCAACGCTTCGTCAAAGTCGTCACCACCGAGGTGTGTGTCACCCGAGGTACTGATCACTTGGAAGACGCGGCTTTCGTTTTCTTCGTCACCACTGTCGGCAACTTCCAAAACGGAAACGTCGAAGGTACCACCACCAAGGTCGAAGACGATGATCTTTTCGTCTTTCTTCTTGTCCAGGCCGTACGCCAACGCTGCAGCGGTCGGTTCGTTGATGATCCGGGCGACTTCGAGACCGGCGATTTGGCCGGCGTCTTTGGTCGCTTGACGCTGTGCATCGTTAAAGTAAGCCGGTACGGTGATGACCGCCTTGTTGACCTTGTGTCCCAAGTACGACTCGGCCGATTCCTTCAGTTTGCGAAGGACCTTCGCCGAGATTTCTTGAGGGGTGTACTCTTCGTCGCCAACTTTGATTTTGACGTACTCGTTGGCCGCCCCGCTGACGCCATAGGGGACCATCTTTTCTTCGGATTCGACTTCGCTGTGACGACGACCCATGAAACGCTTGGCCGAGTAAACGGTGCGCTGTGGGTTGGTGACAGCTTGACGTCGAGCCGGTTCGCCGACGATCGTTTCTTTCTTGTCGGTGAACGCGACGACGCTGGGGGTCAGTCGGTTGCCTTCCGCGTTTGGGATGACCTTCGGCTCGCTACCTTCCATGATCGCGACCACGCTGTTGGTCGTTCCGAGGTCGATGCCGATAATCTTTTCGCCTTGAGCCATTGAATTTGTTCTCCGTGAACGTTGGTATTCGACTTTGGTTGTACGCCGACGGCCTACTGGGGAGGCCGATTTCGCTGGTCGCTTGAGTTGGCGTTTTCTATTCGTTTCGGCGAGTTCTCCAGGCCACACTGGCCTGTCGATTTCGCCGGCTTTGCAGTCGATGTGGGGAGAAAGCAAAGAGCGTGCCAGTTGCCGAATCCGCTGTCAGATTCCGGGGCATCACGCATTCACTGCCAACAAAAGTTCAGCTCTTGCCGGGAAGAAACGCGTGTTTTTGCGTTTGGACCGGCCAAATTTGCTTTTCTGGCAGTCACCAAAAAACGGCGAAATCCTAGCCTGATCGCCCGGTGCCAGATTGACAGACGTGCGTTTTCAACCGGCTTTCAGGCACGTCAGGCGTGCGACATTCGCCAGCAGAACCGAACCTGTCGTACTTATTGGGCGGATCGTATCATTTGGTCAAAGTCGAACGATTGGTCGCCCGCGATCCCTTGCTCTGCGACTCCCAACTGCTTGGCCAATGCTCGTGAATGTCGCCACATGCGCTCAGTCACCAGTGGTGCTTTGGCATCCCATTCGATCGCGGGATCGAGCAGCGTCGCGAACGGGCGGTAGTCGTGGCGGTCGACTGCGTTTGCTTGGAGGTGCTTCAGCTGTTCGGCGTATCGCTGTCGCAACCGAGCAAGCTGATCCTGGTGTTTCGGATCGCCGACGATGTTGACCATTTCCAACGGATCGGATTTCAAGTCAAACAACTCTTCCGCAGGTTCCATTCCGCCCCCGAAACACCAGTAGACGTATTTGTATTTCTGCGTCACGACGGACATCGAAAATGTTGGCGGTGCGCCCCACATTTGAAAAAGCGGGATGCTCTCGCGGGACAGCGAAGCGTTTGAATCAACGAGCAAGGGTTTCAAGCTACGCCCATCGATTTGTGCGGGGATCGCTTGCCCTGCGAGATCCAAGATTGTCGGTGCGATGTCAGTGGTCATCGTCAATTCGTCGCACTGACGCGAGTTGGTTGATGGTGAGTTTGATGTGTCGCGCGGGTCATAAACAATCAATGGGACCTTCGAGCCTTCTTCATACGGCAGCACTTTTCCACCCATGCCATGTGCGCCGCAAAAGAATCCGTTGTCGCTTGTGAGGATGATGACGGTGTTGTCCTCGACACCCTGATCGCGAAGAGCCTGGCGGACCATTCCGATCGCATAGTCAACTCCGTAAATCAGTTGGTGATACTTTCGCATCGTCGCTTGATAACGTTTCGGATCAAAGCCCATGTCATGAAAGAAGGTCAGGTACTGCCGACCGAGACGCGATTGCTTGGACAGGTGTTGCGCAGCGTCACGACCGTAGTTCTCTGGTTTCGAAAACGTGACATCGCGATAGACCTCATCGAAGAACGGGTCTGGGGTAAACGGACGGTGCGGTGCTTTGAAGAACAGGGTCAAACAGAACGGACGAGCATCCGATTTTGATTCGCCGATGAAATCTGTGGCGAATGCGCCGTAGGCACGCGTCGAATGCGGATAGCGATCGGCGTACTTGGCCAAGTATTTGTTCTTGGCCGTTTGATAGTTGGTTTGTCCTGTCCCGCCGGCCCACGAATCGAATTGGTTGACTGGCAAGACATCGTACGAACCATCGGCTTCGCTTTTCGATTCCGTTACCGCGAACCCGAATTTGCCACCAAAGCCGGTCCGGTAGCCTGCGTTGCGCAGCAGCACCGGATACGATTGCTGAAACAGTTCCGGATACATCGGCCCATGGTCAAAGTTGCAGCCGGTCTTGTACTCGTACATCCCCGTCAGCACCGACGCTCGGCTGCCCATGCAGATCGCGGTCGAGTTGTAGTGCCGACGAAATGGAATTCCGTCAGCGGCTAGCTGATCCATATTCGGCGTGCGAACGTCTGAGTTACCCGTTGCGCCGAGTGAAGCGAAACATTGATCGTCGGTATAGATCATCACAATGTTCGGACGCTTTGCCGTTTCCGCTTTCGCAGTGGGACTGATCAAGCAGTTGCCCGCGATCAGTACGAACGTGGTGATCACAAACGTAAAACGCTGCATCGTGACTCTCTTGCGGGCAGACTAATCAATGGCAATCAATCAACAGCCTTTCGATTTTCAGATTGGTTCTCTCATCATGCCGCCGCCTGCTCCGTGAAAGGAGCAGCAGAGAACGCTACTTTCGCGGAGCGAAAGGCGACAATCGAAAATCAGCTGGCTGTTACGCAGTCAATCGCCGTGAAATCAATGACGGTCATTCTAGCGGTTTCGTTATGGTTAGACGGCAGCCGTCTCGTCATCTTCGCTGGCGAATTCAATCGCCGGCAACGGATCTTCAAAATTGCTCCAAAGCTCAGGTCCTTGAACGTACTCCAGGTCGGTTAACAGGCAACTGTCCAGAATCTCGGTGACTCGCGTGGGTTCCATTCCGTTGCCGATGAAGACGAGTTCTTGGTGACGATCGCCGTAGGGACCCTTCATTTTGCTTTGGATCGATGAGACGATTTCTGGATCATCGGGCCATTCGTCTTGCGGTGCGGCCGCCCACCAGAATCCCGCTGGTGTCATGCGGATCGAGCAACCGGCTTGCGACCAGTCGTATGCCCAGTCGTTCCTCGAAGCGATCCACATCAGGCCTTTGCTGCGCAGGACACCGGCAAACAAGCCATGGTCGAATTCTTCGTCGAGTACCTGCGTGAGTCGTTGCGGGTGGAATGGGCGTTCGCTTCGGTAGACGAAGTGGCTGATGCCGTACTCTTCGGTCTCGGTCTGTTCTTCGCCACGCGGCACGGCAAGCCAACCGGGCATCGCTTCAGCTTCGCCGAGTTGGAATCGGCCGGTTCCCATCACTTTTTCGAGCGGCACGCGGCTTTCGCTCGCATGCAAGATATCGGCCTTGGGATTGAGCCGACGGACAATTTGTTCGAGCTGTTCGAGTTCGTACGGTGAGACCAAGTCGGTTTTGTTGAGCAGGATGACGTTGGCAAACTCGATCTGATCGACCAGCAAATCGACGATGTTGCGGTCGTCTTCCTCACTGAGTCCGATCTGCCGGTCGGTCAAGTCGTCCCAGGAACCAAAGTCCTTCAGAAAGTTGCCTGCGTCGACCACGGTTACCATCGTGTCGAGTTCGGCGACGTGTGACAGGCTGTTGCCCTCTTCGTCTTCGAACGTAAACGTTTCGGCGACTGGCATCGGTTCGCTAATGCCAGTCGATTCGATCAGCAAGTAATCAAAGCGGCCTTCCCTGGCCAATCTGGACACCTCGATTAACAAGTCTTCTCGAAGGGTGCAGCAGATGCATCCGTTGCTCATTTCGACCAGCTGTTCGTCAGTACGCGACAAATTCGCATCGCCATCGCGGACGAGTGCCGCATCGATGTTGACTTCGCTCATGTCATTGACGATCACCGCGACCCGCAAGCCTTGGCGATTGGCGAGGACATGGTTGAGCAGAGTCGTTTTGCCCGCCCCTAGAAATCCGGACAAGACGGTGACGGGGAGGCGAGTGATAGAGGGATCGAGTTTCATTGGCGTGAGATAGTTGGCGGGTGCTGGCAAACGCGTGAAATCGCCGACGAAAAGGTTCGCCCGTGTTTGACAGGTGTTCGTCGACATGGATAGCGTGTGATCTTTTTAAATGCACAAGAGTTGCATGTGCGTTGCGATTGTATCGGTGTCCCGGTTCGGTTCAATGAGTAAATGCACAAGAATTGCATGTGTGAGGTTCGTCGAGGACGCCGCACTTGACCCTCAATTTGGGCGGTCATAGACTTGGCGTGGCAAATGTTTTGCGGAATATTTGCTGATGAAGGGCAGCGCGTGTCCTTTCAAATCGCCCTGACGATTCGCCAAGAATTCATCGCATTGCAGTCTTTATGAACGACTCCCCGAGCTCGACTGATTCCATCAAGGACACCATCCGGGCAGCGGGTTTGCGTGCCACGCCAGCGCGATTGGCGACGCTGCAGATGTTGCGTGAAGCGGATTCACCGCTGACTCATGCCGAGGTGGCTGATCGTTTGGCGGTCGACGGCGTCGATAAGGCGACGGCCTTTCGCAATCTCAATGATATGACCGAGGCGGGGTTGCTGCGTCGGACTGAGCTTGGCGATCATGTGTATCGATTCGAAGAGATTGGCCCCGGCGAAAGTGATGCCGAATCGCACCCGCATTTTCTTTGCACCGTCTGTGGGACCGTTTCTTGTCTCGACACCGTCAAGCTGACCGCGGCCAGTGAGCGTGCCAGTCAAGCGATTGGCGAAGTAACGGAGATCTTGCTTCGCGGTCGTTGCAATAGCTGCAAATAGTTTCGTTTCCGCCCCCTGCTCTCTCGCCGCGAGTAATTTCGACTCACGCATGGATGACATTGTTTATTTTGATCGCTACTCGCGTCAGTATCGGACCGAGTTGGTTTATGGCGATCAAGCGTTGCGTTGGACCTATGGGACACGTACAGGTCGACTCGCTCTTGCCACCGTCGTTCGACGTGCGTTCTTTTCGCACTGGTATGGTTGGCGAATGGATCAGCCGCAAACTCGCGAACGCGTCGCTCCGTTCATCATGAAATATGGCTTGGACGCGGATGAATTTGTCAAAGCCCCAGAGCAGTTCGAAAGCTTTAACGACTTCTTCGCACGCAAGCTTCGCCCGGAAGCACGTCCGATCGATTCGGCCTCGGACGGGTTTGTCTTTCCGGCGGACGGGCGGCACTTGTGTGTTCCCGATCTGTCGCAAGCCGGCGGGCTGTTCATCAAAGGTCAGATGTTTGATCTGGCGACGCTGCTGGATGATGATTCGTTGACGGATCGTTATCGTGGCGGCAGTTTGTTGCTCTCGCGGCTTTGTCCGACCGATTACCACCGGTTTCATTTTCCCTGTGCCGGAACAGCTGGCCCCTGTCGTTTGATCAACGGACCGTTGTACTCGGTCAATCCGATCGCGCTGCGAAAGAACATCCAGATCTTGGCGACCAACAAACGCACGATCACCGAGCTGAGAACCGATCACTTTGGAACGGTTCTGCAATTGGAAATTGGAGCAACCTGTGTCGGCAGCATTCGTCAGACCTATGCCGAAAACGCGGCGGTGCAGAAAGGCGACGAGAAGGGCTACTTCCGCTTCGGCGGTTCATCGACGATTACGATCTTCGAGCCGGGACGCGTTCAGTTTGACGAGGACTTGGTTGAGCAGTCCGGCAACCAATGCGAACTGTATGCCAAGATGGGCGACCACGCGGGTTCCCTAAGCTAGCTGCCACTTAGCTGCTCGCTTGAAGACGCCAAAAGTGAGCCGCGAGCCAAAACGCGAACAACGCGACGGGAGTCTCGACATCCTGGTCGTGTAGCGTGATCGTCGCGCGTCGTGTGAATGCGTGGTCAGGAGCGATCGTTGTCGCGCATTCGCCGGATTCGCGTTCAAGCATAAAAGTCCGTTTGAACGCTGATGAGGGTTTGAATCGATAGCGATGGTCCGGCGATTCAATGGTTAGCACCCATCGCCACATCGATTCACGTTCTGCATTGACCAGTTCGAGTTTGTGATCGAACAGCGTCCAGTGCCCGCTGAACATCCCACGCTTTTGAACGGTTAATTCGTAGCCGTCAATCGTGATTGATCCGCCTTCGCAAAAGACCTTCGACTGAGTTTCCGCAGCAACCTGTGGTCCGGAAATCCGGTAGTCCCACGAGCAGATTCCTTTCGGCAGGCATCGCAGTTGGGTCATGTCAGGTTTCGTCCGAGATTGCGAAGAAAAGTTCTCTCAAAACAAGGCAGCGTTTCTTCGGTTTGTGGGCGCTCGAATATCTGTTTGGTTGGCGGTGTCACGTCTTGTTGGGGGACTTGCCGTCAGATTGTGATCGTTTACCCAAATCTCAGGTTACCGGAGTAGCCAAACGGGCGGGTTACGCGTTTAAAGGCGTATACTTTGATTCTTCTGCACTCGATCGCGAGCACACCCGAGACCATGAAATTCGATGGCGAAAAACGCAACGCGTTGATCACCGCCTACCGTGTTGGTTTGTATGAGGATTCATTGCCATTTTGGATCAAGCATTCTGTTGATCTGGAATTCGGCGGGTTTATGACAGCCTTAGATCGGGACGGGACCGTCATCGATACGGATAAATCGGTCTGGCAACAAGGACGTTTTACGTGGTTGCTAGGTGAGCTCTATAACAACGTTCATCCCCACGAACGTTGGTTACAGCTAGCCATCCATGGTGCGACGTTTTTGGAAAAGCATTGCTTCGATCGTTCTGACGGTCGGATGTGGTTTCATGTCACTCGCGAGGGGCGGCCGATTCGTAAGCGTCGCTATGCCTATTCGGAAGCGTTCGCGGCGATGGCATTTGCCGAATTGGCAAAGGCAACTGGTGACGACCGTTGGTCAAGCAAAGCGATCGAGTGTTTCGAACGTTTCGTTCGTCATCGGATTCGTCCATCAAAAGGCGACCCGAAATACACGAAGATTCGACCAATGAAGAGTTTGGCATTTCCGATGATTGCGATCTCGAGCGCTCGGGAATTGATCTCTTCGATCGGGTACAGCGAAGGTCCTGTTTGGATTTCTCGTTATGTCGATGAAATCTGCAATCACTTTCTGAAAGCCGAAATCCGTTGTGTGATGGAAACGGTGGGCAAAAACGGCGACATTGTCGATCACTTCGAAGGCCGTTCGTTAAACCCGGGGCATGCGATCGAAACGGCTTGGTTCCTGATGCGTGAAGGCGACCTGCAAGGAGATCGCCAGTTGATCGAAACGGGGTGCCGGATGCTCGATTGGATGTGGCAACGCGGTTGGGATCCGATCCACGGCGGGATTTTTTGCGTCGTCGATGTCAACGGTTTGCCAGTTCAAGAATACTGGCACGACATGAAATTCTGGTGGCCGCAATGCGAAGCCATCGTGGCGACACTGATGGCTTATCGCTTAACCGGAGACTCAAAATACGCGGCGTGGCACCAGCAAGTGCACGACTGGTTTCACAAGCATTTTCCCGATCCAGAATGCGGCGAGTGCTACGGATACCTAAGACGTGACGGCAGCGTCAGTTCACGAATCAAGGGCAACATGTGGAAAGGGCCCTACCACATTCCACGGATGCAATTGATGTGTTTGCAAATGCTGCAAAATGGTCACGAGAACTCTAAGCGAGATTCTGGTTGATCGCGACACGGTACGCTTCGGCGATTTCGGTTGGGCCGGTAATCGTCACGTTGAGGTCTTTCAGCAAGCCGTCGCCGATGCCGTAGATCCAGCCGTGAACGGCTAAGTCTTGGCGGCTTTCCCAGGCCTCTTGGACCACGGTTGAGTGGCAGACGTTGTAGGCTTGTTCGACGACGTTCAGCTCACAAAGGCGATCGATCATTTCGCCTTCGTTTTCGATCGCTCGCAAGACCGAGTCGTGCTTTTGGCGAACGTCGCGGATGTGGCGGAGCCAGTTGTCGATCAGACCTAAGTGGTGATTTTGACTGGCCGCCTTGACGCCGCCGCAGCTGTAGTGGCCACACACGATGATGTGTTTAACCTTCAGCACGTTGACGGCGAATTCGATCACGCTTTGGCAATTGAAATCACTGTGGACAACCACGTTGGCAATGTTGCGGTGGACGAACACGTCGCCGGGCAACAGACCTAGGATTTGGTTGGCGGGGACTCGGCTGTCAGCACATCCGATCCACAGAAATTCGGGGCTCTGGCCTTTGGAAAGCTTGTCGAAAAAGTCGGGGTCGCTTTCGTTAACGCTTTGGACCCACTTGCGATTGTTTTCAATGAGCTGGGGCAGTAGTCGCATCGATAAATCTTGTCTGCAGTGTCAGTTAAAGGAATGCGTCGTGACAACTGCGGCAATGTACTCGAAAGCGTGCGAATTCGTCAGTCGGGCTGTGGCAACCGACGAATGGGGGGGCGAATGCGGGGCTACCGCGATTCCAACTGTGACGTCAATCGCTCAGTCCGGCGGCCTTTCGATTCCGGATCGTATTCCGATTCAAGCACCAAACTGAGAAACGCGATGCACATTTCGTCCGTCGTTTTTTCGCCCCAGCCGATCGGCTTTGGCGGATGGTTTGGGTTGTTGGGGTTCGCGTCGGAATTGTCAAATGTCGCTTCGACGCTGACCAGCGTCCCGGCGGGCAGGTAGTGCAGGTCTTTGTAGCGATAGATGGTTTGCCAGTTGAAATCCCAGTCATTGATTTTGATCAGCGGAAGCGTTTGTCCGTCCGGCAGCGTTGCGGTGACGGACATCGTTTCGCCGATCAAGTGCATGTGCGGCATGATCGAGTAGAGGTAGGAATCCTGGTGGATGCGGCACTGCGCCTTGACCGGATAGCTTGTTTCGCCGGGTGGGATGACAAAGCGGTGGTTGATCGCCACTTCCATCCGCGTCGGGACCGGACGCTCGGCTTTGGAAAAGTACAGCCCGAATTTGGTCTGGTCCTGTTCTTCGAAACCGGTGCGGTAATAGTGGACTTGGACCACGATATCGCATTTCTTGGGCAACCATTGTCCGCTGCCTTTTGGCGTGAGCGTGGGTTGCATGCCGGGGGCCCAGCCGCCGAGGACGGAGGTCGGGTCGAAGCCGACGTCGCCGAATCGCGTGTAGCCCGGTCCGGGATCGGCAGCGTCCAATTCTCTCGCACGACCGCTGGTGTCGACATACACGATCACGTGGTGAACGGTGTTGCGGTTTCCGGGCTGCACATCGATCGCTTCGACAAAGCGATCGACATCGGCTTCATAGGGAATGATGAAGTGCCGGTAATCGTCTTCGCCTTCCGGAGCGATCGTATAGGGTTCGGGCATCTCGACGACCAAGTCCGGCGTGCCGTGTTCCCAGACGTCCGCATACCGCGGCGTGGGCGGCAGGTCGTGCTCATCGCCGAGTGTGGTTCCCTCGTTGGCCCAGCGTCCGATCAATGCGATTTCTTCGTCACTCAGGCTCAGGTCGTTGCTGAAGTGCCCGATCCCTCGGGCGGCTTTCCATGGCGGCATCACGCGAGCTTTGGTGTAGGCGGCGATCTCCGTTTTCCAGCGGACCGCGTCGTCATACGATTCCAATGCGAACGGTGCGATCTGGCCTTCGCGGTGGCAACCTTGGCAATTGTCCTGTAACAACCGTGCGATGTGCCCAGCGTAGGTGACTTGGTCGTCTTCGGTGACTGACTCCAGATGGATGCTGCAACCCATCGACGAAGTGCTTGTCGTTGCGACCGGTTCGCCCGCGACGAGTTGCGTGAGAGCGTCGCGCAGGTGTTTTGTTTGGACGCGATTCTCATAGCGGTTGTCGTCGATCGCGCCGCGGTATCGGATCACCGCGTTCGCATCGACAACAAACGCTTGCGGCGTCATCGTTGCGCCGAATCGCTTGGCCAGGTATCCGTTGACATCGCGAATCGATTGGAACGGAAACTGAGCTTTCTGGGCATAGTCGGCGATGCCTTCGTCGGTTTCGTCGCTGTTAGAAAACACCGCGAACAGATGCACGCCTTTGTCGGCAAAGTCATCTTGCAAGCGACGCAGCCGCATCGTGTAGCGTTTGGCAAGTGGACACACGGTCGACGTGAACACGAACACCGCCGGGCCGTCTTTGGTCGCTTCCTTCAGGTAGGTTGCTTCGCCGTCAAGGTTGTTCCAGGCGAGCCCCATTAGCGTCTGCCCGACTTCGCCCTGCGAATGATCGGCGAGCAGATTGTGTCCCGGTTCGACAGCAGGCTCATCTGCGTGAACTTGAGCGAGCGTTGTGGCAAAGCAAGCGAATGCCAGAAGGTGTCGAAGACTCATCGAATGGATTCCGTAAAAAACGGGCGATGGAAACCGGTCGGGGGGATGCGTCAGCTTATCAAGTCCTGGGTGAAAGCGGACCGCTGGCACCCCAACGGACGTTTCTTGGCGACGGATTTATTCAATTTCTTGGACGGTTTCGGGCTCAGACTGCTAAACGTTTGTCGCCAGAACAATCAAGACGTCGCCAGCCGGGATTCGGCGGCCTGCTGACGCGCCCTCGAGCATTCGATTTTGTGCCCTACAATACAGGGATGTTCCCGACGCAGGCGTCCATAGTTCTGCTTGTCGCGTCCTGCTTGTTGTGAATCCGACGTCTCTGACGAAATACGATACATATGATCCGGCGATCCATCCTTTCCACCGTCTCGATCGGTCTGCTTTCCCTGGCAGGCTGTGACAAGATCCCGTACCTGAATTCAGGTTCGACGAATGTGACAGGTAACACCACGGCCGTCGAATTGGCCAGCGTTTCGGCCGCCGAAACGCCTGGTGATCTTCAACAGGATCGTGACCAAAACACCAAGCAGCGAATTGGTCGCTTGTTGGAGAACGTGCTGCCAACCCTGGAAGAAGCACGCACGCTGGTCGATCAACATGCGGAACTGCCAGACAGCTCGGCGATCCCATTTCGCACCGATAAGCAGTCTAACTCTGCGGCAATCAATGAGTTGCTCGATGAAGCGATCGTCGCGCTCAGTATTTCCGAAGTCAGCGATTACCGACAACAGATCCGCGAAGCCAACGACGCGATCGTTAACTCGCAGGAAAAAATTGCCGACTATCGACGCCAACGCTTGAGTGCGTCCTGGGCAAAGGACCAGTCGCAAATCGAAAAGGTCAACCCGTTCGAACTGTCCAAAGAAGCGATTGACGAACAGATCAAAACCGAACAACAGTCGATCGAAAACCAGCAAGAACATCTCAAGCAATTGAAGGTGACGTTTGCTGGCGAGCTTTCCAAAATCGGCGTCGAAGTCGATGAAGCGGGCGTGGAGTCTTTGTTGTCTTCCGTTTCCGGGGACGACATCGTTTCGATGGCTGTCGTTTTTGACAACATCAAACAGCTGACCACCCAGCTGCAAGAACTGACCGAGCAAAGCGGCGAAGCGTTGGAAACGTCGAAGCGATATTACGGCATGTACGTCGTATTGGTCCACGTGATGGACCGAATTCAAAAGACGTTCATTCGTGACATCAACGCAGACTACATCCCGAAGCTCGAAGGTTTTTCCGTTCAGGCCGGAAAGAACATCAAGCAAGCCCAGACGCTGATCAAGGCTGATGGCGGCGATGCGGAAACACTCAAAGGCAATATCGAATCCAATGAACTGACACGCCGCACCGCGAAGCTTTACATCGAGTTCCTGAAACAGAATGCCGAGCAGATCGCGGTCGAAAACAAGCGTGCACAGAAAAACCTTGCCACCGCAATGAACACTTACGACACCGTGAAGCTGTCCAGCGATGTTGCAAAGTTGATGAGCACCGGCCGCCGCGATTTCGAAGCGTTGATGAAACTAAAGGTGCCCAGCTTGCGTGAGTTCAACAACGATGAAATTCGCAAGGAATTCCAGCGGATGACAACCGAGCTTCGCATGCAGTAGCGATCACGCGTCGGATTTGATCAACAGCTCGACTGGGCAGTGATCCGATCCCAGGATGTCGGCGCGGATTCCGGCTGATTCGATTTGGTCCATGAAGCGTTTGGCGACCCAAAAGTAATCCAAACGCCACCCAATGTTCCGTTCACGGGCATTCATCCGATAAGTCCACCAGGTGTACTTCTCGGGCGAGTCGTCGAAGTGGCGGAACGAGTCGACGAAGCCGGCGCTGCAGACGTTGTCCAATCCGGCTCGCTCTTCATCGCTGAATCCGGCATTCTTGCGATTGGCCTTGGGGTTCGCCAAGTCGATCTCTCGGTGGGCACAGTTCACGTCCCCGCAAAAGATCACCGGTTTGCGGCGATTGAGTTTCTTGACATAGTCCAAAAACGCGACGTCCCAGAGCTGGCGATAATCAAGTCTCGCAAGACCTCGCTGGGCGTTCGGCGTGTAGACGTTGACGAGGTGAAACTTGTCATAGGTCGCCGTCAACACGCGGCCTTCGGAGTCATGGTCGCTGTGACCGATCCCCAAGTGGACTTTGGTGGGTTTTTGTTTGGACCAGATCGACGTGCCGCTGTAGCCTTTCTTTTCGGCGGAGTTCCAGTACAGGTGGTAACCCAGTTCGGTCGCCCATTCGGTGTTGACCTGATCCGCTGACGCTTTCGTTTCCTGCAAGCACAACACATCCGGTTGTTCGGTCTCGACGTAGGCTCGGAAGCCCTTGTCCATTGCCGCGCGAATTCCGTTGACGTTCCAGGATGAAAGTTTCATAGGTGGTTTGATAAGCGATAGGAGTTTGGGTGTCGCGTTCGATTCGGTGAGCTTGGCGGTCTCTGGAATGCCTTGCGGTTAATCGCGACGCATGCGGACATCGTACCAACCGCGTGAATCGCACTCGATTGCGACAGGCAATCGGAACAGCGACGAAATTCGCTCGTCGGTAAACGCGTCTTGTTTCAGCCCATCGAACGCGATCGTGCCTTGGTCAAGCAAAACCGCATGCCGCATCGCCGGCGGAACCTCATCAAGGTGATGCGTCACCAGGACAAGCGTGATCTCTTGCTGGCCAGTCATTGAGTCGATGATTTCAAGGAACTTTGCCTTGGCGGTCATGTCCAGTCCGCCGGTCGGTTCGTCGAGCACAAAGATCGCGGGACGATGGACGATTGCTCGCGCGATCATCGTCCGGCGGCGTTCGCCAGTGGAAAGTCGTTCGACGGGTTTGTCGCGGAAGCTCTGCATGCCAACCGTTTCGATCGCATGGTCGACGGCCTCGCGAACTTCGGATGTGATCGCCGGCCCGAACTCTTTCAAACGTGTCGCGGTGAAGCCACTGGCGACTGCTTCGGCGACTGTCATGCGGCCGGTTCGTCCGCGTGAAAATTCTGCATCGAGTGCAGGAGAAACGATACCCATCGAACGGCGCAGCTCGTGAACCTGCCAGCTGCGCTGCCCGAGGATTTGGACGTCACCTTGATGGCCTTCGGAGTCGATCGACGGATAAAAATCGCGTGTCAGCAATTTCAGCAGCGACGATTTACCCGAGCCGTTTGGCCCCAAGATCGCCGTGTGGCGAGCCCGCGGGATGGTCGTCGAGACCTGATTCAGAATGATGGTTTGTTCGCGACGTACGGTCACGTCGCGAAGCATGATCAATGGGGACACGGCAAACACAACGCAAGTTGGTGTCGAAACGGGGAACGCTCGACAGGTTAGCTTGTCGGTGCCGAGGTTTTCAATCCGATGCGACCGAGCAAAATTCCCAGGGCGAGCACGATCGCAATGACCAACAGCACGATCGATCCGCCGATCACATATTTGAAACTCGCGCGGTTCTGGAACAGTTGATTCCATGTCAACCGTTGGTCGGCGTCGATACCTTGCAAGCTGGCCATCGTGACCGCTTCACCGTCATCGGGGCCAGGGCCGGTTGGCGTTACGGTGCTGGCAAACAGTTTGCCGTTGTCTTGGTGACATTCGACGCATCCGTTTGCACCCAGTGCCCATCCCGCAGGACGAACGTTGTGCGCGATCGGCCACTGCACCATGTCGATCGCTTCGGTGTCTTTGACCTCGATCGTTTTAACAGTGTCTTCTTCGTCGCCGGCGGCGTACACGAATCCGGCCGAAACATAGACCGCTTGTCCGGCCCCCGTTTCCTTCTCGATCGCTTTTAATGCCGCGTATACCTTTTCGTCAAACTCGGCCTTGCCCGCCTTTTGAACCGCCTCGTTGACCTTGGCGGCTTCTTCGTCGGTGTATTCCTCGGGATCGGTTTTGTAGCGATCTTCACCCAGCAGCTCTTTCAGGTCCGAACTCTTGAGCTTTGGCTCGAGGATCTCTTCGATGAAGTCGTTACGGACACGCAACGATCGTCGAGTGATGTCGTAGACCTGTTCTGGCGCGAGCGGTTGCAATTTGTCGTCGACAACCGTCGCCCAATACGCCGGCCAAACGACGCGATGTGGGTACACTTTTCCGTCGTGACCTTTCGAGAACACGGGGCCTTGGATGCGAGGCAGTTCGGCGCCGCTACGGTGAGCTTTTTCGCCAAGCGAATGTGCTAGCGAAGTCATCATGCCAAGTGCTTCGTCGCGTGGAATCGGACCGGCGTGGCATGCGGTGCACGACAGTTTTTCGAAGTGCAGTGCGGGCAGTCCCGCGTGGCCTGGCATTGGCGATCCCAAGCGTCCGGGCAGTTGATCAAGCGAGGCAAACTCACCGCTGTTGCTGTGCGAATGGCCTTCTTCCGCATCGGTTTCTGTTTGGGCGGGGCCGTAATGATTGGCGAACTCGGTACCCAGGTGACAGCCCGCACAGGAAAGCGAGGTCATCGATTGGCCGCTGGGGTGAACTTCGCCAGCGAAGCCGCGGACGGTGTGGTGATCCAGCCCGTTGCGGTGACAATCGACGCACTTCATTCCCGCACGCAAGTGAACGTCTTGGTCGTGCGTCCAACGTGATTCGATGCCGTGCGAGTCCAACGTGCGTTGGCTGTGACACTGGTAGCACGAGTTATTATCTGGTGCGCGGACTAGGTCCATAAACACCGTGCCGTCGGCAGCGAACTTGCGTCCGTCATAGGTGACCTTGGGCATCTTTTTCTGGATCGCTTCGTCGGTCGGATCGGAGCCGTCTTTCAAACGCGAGACATCCCCGTCGACTTCACCGATGTGCAAAGCAGCGGTTGCCGCCCATGCAAAGTTTTCTTTCGCGATGTGCTCGCGACGAAGGTTAAAGTCGTACGAGCTGGCGACACCGTGGCAAGCCATGCAGTCGATTTCTAACGAACCGGTCAACGGCCAACGCGATGTCTTTTCTTCGCCCTTCGCTTCCGCGTCTGCTTCGCCTTCGTTGCTGTCTTCGGCTGATTCTTCTTCGGTCGCTTCAGGAGCCATTCCCATTGGGCCGCCCGGCAAGCGTCCGCCGAACTGTTTTGTCATCGCCCAGTTGTCGATGCCGAGGTCGCCTGGGTCAAAGGTTTGCTTGCCACCGCGATAGGAGAGCGGTAGTTGCGTTCCGGTGCGAGGATCGGTCCAAATCCAAGGCTCGCCTTCGCGTCCCGTACTGGATTTTTTACCTGCTTCTTGCATGAACGCGTTGAAGTGCCAGCCGTGCGAAATCGCGTTGTAGTCGTGGCAGCGCCCGCAGGTTTTGACGCTGGAATAGGGCGTGGTCGATTCGGGATCGATCCGTTGGTCCGCCGCGTCGTACAGGTGGATGTGGTGCAGGAACCGTGCGTTACCGTCGCTGTGGGCGTAGTTCGACCCACCAGCACCATTGGCCGGCGACGTCAGTAGGCTTCCCGTGACCAGGAGAGCCAAAAAGAGGGCGGCAATGAGGCGGCGTTTGATCGTCATATTTGGTTCAAAAATGGAAAGATCGGCATTCAGCCACGTCGGCAGCCTGTCGGGCCGTGCGTTTGCGGCGTGTTGGCGTGTCGCGTCGGTTTGGGGGAGTCGGTTGAGACTGGATAGGCTCAAACTGTCCCCCATTCACGCACGCCAAGTTCGGGAACATAATTACGAACGTGCCGGTGCAACACCCTGGCTGGCTCGATAGCCTAGCAATTGATCGGCAATTCTCCACCGAAAATGTATTCACCCCAGGAAGCAAAATGACTCAGACAGGTGTCATTACTTTTAAAGGAAACCCGATGACTTTGGCCGGTGAGGCTCTGGAAGTCGGCTCCCCGGCACCCGACTTTGCGTTGCACTATGCCGAAGGCGGCATCCAAACGCTGACGCTTGCTGACCTGAAGGGGAAACCTTCCATCGTTAGCATCGTGCCAAGTCTGGATACTCCGACATGCGCCGTTCAAACTAAAAAGTTCAATGAAGAACTCGCGGCACTCGGCGACAAGATCAACGCTGTTACCGTCAGCCGCGACCTGCCCTTTGCACAAGCCCGATTCTGTGGCGCAGAGGACATCAAAATGCGAACCGCCAGCGACTATCAGACGCATGCGTTCGGTACCGATTGGGGCGTGCAAATCGAAGAATTGAAGCTTTTGACCCGCGCTGTGTTCGTCCTGAACGCCGACGGCGAAGTCGCTCACAAGGAAATCGTCAGCGAAGTCACCCAGGAACCCGACTACGCAACCGCGATGGCTGCACTGCGTATGCTCCTGTAATCACATCGGAATCATGTCGAACGAAATCTCTCAAACGAACGAATCGCTGCCCATCACTGTCGCGGCCTTTTACCGCTTTGTCGCCGTTGCCGATTTTGAATCCTATCGCCCCGGATTCGAACAGGTCTTGGACCAGCACGGCGTCAAAGGATCGGTGCTACTGGCCAGCGAGGGGATCAACGGCACCATCGCGGGACCTCGCGAAGGGATCGATGCTTTCTTCGATCACGTTCGTTCGTTCGAGCAGTTCAAGGAAGTCGACATCAAGTATTCCTACTGTGAAACGCAGCCCTTCCGCCGCCGACGCGTGCGGCTGAAAAAAGAAATCGTCACCATGGGTGTCGAAGGTATCGATCCCAACCACACGGTCGGGACCTATGTCGATGCCAAAGATTGGAACAAGCTGATCAGCGATCCGGATGTCGTGGTCATCGACACCCGTAACGATTACGAGGTCTCGATCGGAACGTTCGAGCGGGCCCAGAACCCGAATACCGAGTCGTTCCGCGAATTTCCCGAGTACGTCGATCAAAACCTCGACCCGTCGAAGCAAAAGAAAGTCGCGATGTTTTGCACCGGCGGCATTCGCTGCGAAAAGTCGACCGCGCTGCTGAAACAAAAAGGCTTCGAAGAGGTCTATCACCTCAAAGGCGGAATCCTCAAGTACTTGGAAACCGTTCCCGAAGAAGAGTCACTGTGGCAAGGCGATTGCTTCGTGTTCGACAACCGCGTTTCGGTCGGCCACGGTCTCGCCGAAGGCAAGCATGTGATGTGTTTCGCGTGTGGTTGGCCGGTCAGCGCCGAAGATCAGCAACACGACGACTACATCGCCGGAGTGCAGTGCCCCAACTGCGCGAATCTAATCTCCGAAGAACGCAAACGTCGCTTTGCCGAACGCCAAGAGATGTGGGACCGGCAAGGCTACCAACGTTAATGCCGAGTCAATTTTTGATCGGCTTTTCTAGGGCGATTGATGGAATACTCTGCGTCTCGCCGCGTCCTCGGCGATGTGAATCTTCATAGCTTTAATCGATGCACGGGCAATTTGCCGTATGCGTCGTTGTCTTGACTCCGTAGGAGTCTGCGTCTGTAGCTCGGAGTGGCAGCCCCGAGCAGATGCTGTCTTGGCTCCAGAGGAGCCTTCGTTGGTAGCTTGGGGCGGGAGCCCCAAGAGAATGAACACGCAACGATGCATTCGCCCCGGAGGGGCCGGCGGTGCGAATTCCCCATCGCGACATCCATACCCTTCGATCACTGCTTCGCACGCCCACGATATGGACTTCGGCGTCATCAGAGAGTTTGTCGGTGCAGAGGACTGAGTCGAACGTCGCGACAGAAGCATCCCCGGTCGAATTCTTGCGGCCTTGTTTTTGCTTCTCGCAGTTCCGCGACTGCTGTTTTTCATTTTTCCCTCCCCGCCTCTTCCGTGCTGACTGGCTTGAGGTAAAACGCCGGCGATGGGACCTGCGCGCCACGAGTGATCGGTTGTGACAAGGCACGCATGAATCATGAGAGATACGAGAGCGAACACAACGGAGCCGGATATGGACGAAACAAACTCACCCGAAGGGACATTGTCCGCATCGCTGAGCCCGATGGATCACACCCTATTGATTGGCGGTAGTAACCGTTGCCGCCAAACTAATCAATCGGAAAGGCAAATCGCCCCTTTGGTTGCGGCAGAAGTTGCCCTGGTTCAACAGTCAAGTGCTGCGTCCGCCGCTGAACGCCCCATTCAAGAGTGCTGACACCGTTTCATTTCTTATTCATTTGCCAGTTTCATCTTCATCATGGCTTTCTTGACACTTCGATCGTCAGGATCAAACCTCCTCTGATATGCAATTTCATCAATCGCATAGATTGTGTTCGCGGAGTTCCAGTCAATTGTCGCCCCGCCAATGCTTTCGCCATTCTCAAAGAAATGAAGCAGCGTCACTGGGATGTGCCTGCATCGTTCTTTCAGCAGGGTCTTAGGTGCCGTCAGTACGACACTCGACCAAAGGACAGGGCCTTCGGCGAGTTCTTCTGAATGAATGATGCGAAAGTATTGGAAAGGGCCAACTCGCAAATCCCAGTCGGCATCTCTGGACACCAAATCGAATGCGCAATTCCGAACTATGCCTATTCTTTGACACAATTCTTGAAGGAAAATTATTCGTTCGTCCACTCTAGCTCCGGGTTGTATGGCAATACCGCCCGCCATTGCCGGCGCGAACGACGGAGGCGTGGTCGATCGTAGGGGAAGTTGGTTTTCGGCTGGATGGGTTAAGCGCGACCATTTCACCTGTTTAGCCGATGCTGGGTTCTCAAGCTTTCTATCGAGGTCTCAGGCGTCGTCTAAGTCCAACAAGGTCCAGTACCAATTCTAGTCAAAGGCTGCTAGTACAGCAGCTCGCACCGCAAAACACGCGCTTTTTGTATCTATCGCCGATGCTGTACGTGGGCTACAACTCGCTATCACCGACGGACAGCCTAGGGATCACCATTGCAAGAATAGCTCATTCCCTGGGCGCCGAGCCAAGTGGTGTTGGGTCCGCGCCCGTTCTCTTCTTGCCATGCGAGCATCGTGTTTTTAGCAGACTGATGTTCAATTTGGCTCAGCGAGTGCGAACCGATCCAACAATTCAAGCTTTCCGTTCGGTGTTGAGGCCGCTACATCGCAATCGTGAGCGATCGGCTACCGACAATTTGACTTGCCCTTGTCGTGTTTTGTGGGCGGCATCATCTGGCCTGTCCTGCATTCACCAAAGATGCGCGGTCGTCAAGAGTGGCGGGCATCCAGCCTGATGACTTCGTGTCATCGCTTTGGTTGCCGCGCGTCCCATCCACTTCATAGGTGGCGTCAACCTGAAGCGGACGCTGCAACGGAACCCAAACAGAAGCATTCCGACTTGGATTTTTCGCATTCCCTTGAGGTAGTGGCAGTTCAAAAAGTTCGCCATTTGCATCCGTGAACTTCAAGCACCCAACCGCTTCGTCGTAGATTGGCACTATCTGCCCATCCGCAATGATCTTGCCTAGCTCAGTGTTATCAATTTTTGCGAGTTGCTTGTTCAGCTCACCCATTAATTTCTGATCCTCTAAAACAATTCGCACGGCGAAGTCGCGAGAGTGTTCATCAACACCAGCGGTAAGCACAAGACGCCTTCTTGCCAAATCAAAGTGCCAGAACTTTGCTCGCAATTTCGTTTTAACGACCAAGTCAACCTTGTCTCGATCGCAAAGCCATGCCGACGAAAACTTTGTCAAATAGACAACAGATCCGTCCTCGAGGTCGAACGACTCAACATCTCCGAATACCGTTTGGTTGCTGTTAATCCTCGCATTCGTTCCTGCAACGAATAGCGTTGCATCTCCAGCTTTCTGAGCAAGGGAAGAAGGCTGCGCACAAACAAATCTCTTACCTTCCTTCCGTTCATATCGAACTGGAACTACTGGTGACCGCTCATCACTATGGCCAATTTCAACAAGCCCAGTTAGTAAAAACGCACAAATGCAAACATTTTTCAGCACTGCCTTACCTCCCGCAGTTTCGAATGAAGTCATTGCCAAGGATACCTGCATCCGGACGTCCGAGCGGGGCAATCCCCTGGTGTGTTCATGTGATCTCCAACGCAATTGCGCATTATCTCATGTGCAATTGTGCGGGCAAGATCACGCCTCAAGCCAGCATTGCGACACCAAACAACAATGTCTGTCGAACGTCGAGGCCATGCACCGCTGCTTCCTGGCGAGCTGACGCATAAGATGATCTTGCTTTCTGAAAGAACGGGATCAGGGAAAACCGTGTAGTCCTTCTGCCTTGGTTTACAGTCTTTCTTTTTACGGACTTCGTCTTTTCCTTTGACGTACGAGCGTCGTTCCACGGCTCGATACGCATCTTTGTTGCATGGGGTGTCCGTTCGGCACTCGAACGAAATTTTATCAATCGTATTTAAAAGACACTGATCCACGTTCTTCCGGCATTCGAGTTCGCGTTCGCTTGGTCGGTGAGGTACGAAACAGCTTCCACCTGCTGCGACTCGCTGTTGAACCAGCTGTTTAACTCGATTCTTTATATCGGTGATGCATGCATTCTCCCCTGCTGTGCACCCGCTCTCATTGCCCGTTCCTTCATCGAGAACTTGCACCGCCTGCAAACCGTCAAAGTCAACCATAATGAGTGGCCTATTGCCAACAAAACGATACAAAGAATCGTCAGCTTCATACCCGATTGGATCTCTGGAGCAGAACCGCCCGCACATCGGATCGTACATCCGGGCTCGATAGTGATAGAGCGACAATTCAGAGTCCCACCCACGCCCGGTATAGGTGTAGCGGTTGCCCTCGGCCGTTGCCGTACGTGCCGTCCCACTCCCGTCGAACACCGACAATCCGCCATAGGCATCATAGGCGTACCGCTCAACGATCCCACCAGACGAATCAGTCAGCGCATTGACGCTGTGCTGTTGGTTGCGATGGTAGTACCGCCCACCATTGGTTGCGCGAACGACGGGGGCGTCGCTGCCTGTTCGGCGAATTGGTTTTCGGTTGGATGAATTGAGCGCGACCATTACACCAGTTTAGCCGATGCTGGATTTTCGAGCTTTCTATCGAGTTCTCAAATTTCGTCTATGACCAACAAGGTCCAGTGCCAATCCTGGTTGAAAGCTGCTGTCGCAGCGGTTCGCACGGCAAAACACGCTGTTTTCATAAATTTCGCCGGTGCTATACCTGGGCTACACCTCGCTATCACCGACACAGACAGCCTGGCGATCACCTTTGCAAGAATAGCTCATTTCCCTCGACGCCGAGCCAAGTGATATTGCGTCCGCGCCTGTTTATCTTCTTGCACGGCAGGTACCGAGATTGTAGCAGACTGTTGCCCAAATCGACTTAGCGAGGGTGATCTGATCCAGCAGTGCAAGCATCCCGTCCGGTATTGAGGTGGCAATACCGCTATCGCGACCGATCGGCTACCGACGAGCTAACTTGACTCCGTCGTGTTTTGTGGGTGGCATCATCCGCAAATTAGCCGGAATCCTCTTTTAAGAGTCCTGACACCTTTTTCCTTTTCCATCGCTGTTCGCGTCACGACGCATCAAGTTTTTGAGTGGCACCAATTGGCCATTCGTTTGTTGAAGCGTCGCTTCACTCCGATTCACCCGGTCCTTTCTCCGAAACTCCCGCCGTCCTGTTTGATTTCTCCCGAACGAACGTAAATGTCGCTTCCGAAAAGGAATTTGCGGAAAGACTCCTGTTCAAAGCCTTTTCAACATCACTGTTTTCGCCTGCCAACAACACCCTACCCGCCGACAATGAAACGGTCATAACGTTGTCACCGTGCAAATCATCGACTGCCCGTTTGTTACTGGCAGCAATCTTAAGCTCCTCGCCCTCTGCTGAAATCTTTAAAACATGAACAGCGGGCAGGTGAGTGTACCGTAAATGAAATGCATCCGAGGTAGAAGATGCAATTTGTGCAACACCAATAGTCGTTCTTTCCAACCTGTAGAAAGACACCCAAAAATCCAATGACCATGCGATACTTTCAAGCCGAATCGAAACAAGATTGTCTGGCCCTGGGGTAACAAGAAGCTTAACAGACCCTAAACCGTCAGGACTCTGCACGTTTTTCTCCCATCGCCCAAAAATCTCATCGGGCGGTTTCGCTCTCGCCGATTCGAAGGGATCCACTGTCAATACCAGAATGGCTTGATCTTCTGCTTTCGCGGTCGTGCACCAACTCACCGCCGAGCATCCAATGACAAACCAAAGAGTCAGTTTAGAAAACATTTATTACCACCGTAACATTTCCAGAAACACCGTAAACAAGCGGAAGTCCGTCGCTAATCGGCACTTTGATCGTGTCAGTGCAATCCGCGCCTACTGGATTCGGCGCAGGTCCAACGATCGACGACAAGTGGAAGTTTGCAGGTTTCGGACTAAATAAGCCTCCGTAAATATATGTTCCGACTCCCTTCCCCCAACTATTCACTGCATCTACAAACCAGAAATCTAGATTTGTCAAAGATGCGTCGACCGTGAGATGATTGCACGGACATGGTTTCTTGTAGCAAGTGACCGAAACGGAAATGTCGAACTTTTGGTCAAACTTACCAAGAGCTACTCCGCCCTTTTTGAGTCCATATGCAGATTTTCCGTAAACGGTAGTCTTCGCTGCAAGCGAACAAGTGGCCACTCCAAAGAACGGTTTTGAGCCTGCGGTATACGGACCAATTGAAGCGGGGTCATCAGGAACCCACTTACCCTTTTTTTTGTAAAAGAGGTTCGCCGAGAACGTAACCTGGCATTTGCACGCAACAAGGCCAGATGGATCGGTACTTGCAAGCGGATCGGAGTCGATGAATTGGTACAAGTTGTGCGCGCTTCCGCGAAACCCAATTGGATCTCTGGAGCAGAACCGCCCGCACATCGGGTCGTACATCCGAGCCCGATAGTGATAGAGCGACAGTTCGTCGTCCCACTCCCTGCCGGTATAGGTGTAGCGGTTGCCCTCGGCCGTCGCCGTACGTGCCGTCCCGCTCCCATCGAACACCGACAGATTGCCATAGGCGTCGTAGGCATAGCGTTCTTTGATCGTACCCGACGAATCCGTCAGCGCGGTGATGCTGTACTGTTGGTTGCGATGGTAGTACCTGTTGCCGCCGCTTCCTGACCGCATGACCGGTTCGTCGATGTAAGACGCCACCGGCGCCGATGTCGACTCGTCGCGAACCATTCGCATGCGAACCTGTGGTAGCGGTCCAAGCGTTACTTCCTTCACCTCGTGACAAGGCAAGCGTCCAGACAGTCAACTCGCGTCCGACTTCGGCGCCGGTGGTCTGTTGCAACAGGCGACGGAATTTGACCGGGAGACATTCGAGCCCGCGCTGGATGCGTTGCTGGGCAAACAGAGTACGTCACGGCGACTAACCTGGATGGCAAACCTGCCCGACCCGATGCTGCATCACGAGCATGCAAAGCTGGCCTGCATGCTGCCCGATTGGGATGCTCGGCGCGGCCGTGTGTTTGTCCGCTACCACGGCCAAGACATGCACTTGGAATTGGCCACCGGGAAATCAGCATTGTTGTCGGGGCATTTCGAATGTGAATTGGTCGTCGATGGGCAGTCGCTCGTTCCTGGTTCGGATTGGGAGCTCACGTGCGAGTACAGCGACGAAGACGTCCACTATCTCGAGTTCGAGCAAGCGTACGAGCTCGGGTTTTCGGTGCAGCGACAAATCGCGTTGCTACGGGAAGACCGTTGCTGCATGTTCGCCGACGCAGTGATTCAGCAAGACTATTTAGGCGAGCCTGACAACGCCAACCGTCAGATCGAATACTTCGCCCGCTTGCCGGTTTGCGATGACGTCCGCTGTGAACCCGATGACGATGTCAATGAAGTGTTCCTGCATCATGACTCGCCACAGGCTTTGCTATTGCCGCTCCAGGCTGATGAATGGCGGACAAGCCGAAGTGCCCAAAAACTGACGGTGACCAACCAAGGCAATTTGTTGCTTTCTGATAGCGCCTCGGGGCAACTCTATTCGCCCCTTTGGATCGATCTCGCAAAGAAGCGGTTCCAGTCGCGGCGCACTTGGCGACAGTTGGCCGTCGGAGAAAATTTGAACACGCTGCCGCGATCAGCCGCCGCGTCCTTTCGGATTCAATGTGGCACGTCACAATGGATCCTGTATCGCTCGCTTCATGAAGGTGGTCCCCGATCCTTCTTCGGCAAGCAGATGATCACCGACTTTTTTGCAGCCCGCTTTCAAGCTCACGATCAAAGCTGGGAACAATTGATCGTTGTCGAAGGAAACGAAGAATCGACATGAATGTCTCCGAACAGATCCTAGTCAACTATCAGAACGTGATCACTGAAATGGGCGAAGCGGTTCGGTCCGCTGGCCGCCCCCAAGACTCGGTCCGCTTGGTCGGCGTTTCTAAGTACGTCGACGCTCCTACTACGCAATGTCTCGTCGATGCGGGTTGCCGTGACCTGGGCGAAAATCGGCCGCAGGTGCTCTGGCAAAAAGCAGAATCCCTTGTCGTGCCACAAGATTTTCAGTGGCACATGATCGGTCACCTGCAAACCAATAAGGTAAGGCGTTTGCTCAAGCATTCGCCGCTCATTCATTCGGTCGATAGCGAGCGTTTGTTGTTGGCAATCGAGGATGAGTCGAAGCTGCAATCCCGTACCACGGATGTCTTGCTGGAAGTCAACATCAGTGGTGATGAAGCAAAGACCGGGCTGCCACCCGATGAGGTCCGACGTCTCGCCACGTTGCAGAAATGGGACGCGATTCGGATTCGCGGGTTGATGGCGATGGCAGGCTGGGGGACCGAAGCTGACGAAGCCGGGAAACAGTTCGCCGAAGTTGCCAAACTGCGTGATGACTTACAAAGCGACTTGGGCTTGGAACTTCCCGAACTGTCGATGGGAATGAGCGGCGATTACCCCGAAGCAATTGCCGCCGGTGCGACCTTGGTTCGCATCGGATCGGCATTGTTCGAAGGCGTGCCGCGTCTGGCAAAACATTGACCGAGCGGCCTTCGAGCTAACTTGCTGTCGCTGGCTCTGGTTCAGTCGTATCCGATGATGTGTCAGCATCCGTTGCTGGGGTTTCATCGCTGCCTTCCGTGTCGTCTTCCGCTTCAACAGATGCTTCTATTTCGTTGGGCGAAACCGATTCATCGTTCTCGCCGGTGTCACGTTTCGCTCGCAGGATGAACTTGCCGTCTTTGACGCTGATGTCTTCAAACTTCTTGAGGAACTCCGCGTTTTCCGGCTGCTTGCTGAACTCTTTGGCCAAGTTCTCGCCACGCATACCTTCCATAAAGGGTTCGGGAACTGGCTCGCCGTTGACTTCGGCCTTTTGCATCCGAACGTTCAGCTCGCCGTTTTCCATCGACACATCAAATGTTCCCGAGCCGTTGAAATATCGGCCCGATCCCATTGGCAGCCCGTCCAGCGGCATACTGACGTCACCGCGGACCTGATCGTCTTCAATCCGTACGAATACCTTGCCTTTTAATTTCTCGTCTGCCGAGATCCATGCGTTGATATCGTCCGCCGTCAATTCGAGATCTTGTTCGGGCGTCTCACCAGCATTCAGCTTTTGTCGAAATCCTTCAATGCGGTTCTTCAGCGTCTTCATCTCTTCGTCGCTGTACTCAACCGTTTTCAGATCCATTGGTTCGGTCGATGTGTATTGATCACGCACGTTGGTGAAAAACATCCACGCCCCAACACCGGCACAGATACAAGCGGCGGCGAATAAGCCCCCTGCGATCAGACAGCCGATCAGGCAGCCTTTACCGGTGCCAGAACGCTGGATTTGGACCGGCTCATCGGTAAATTGAGGTTCAAATGCGTTTGACATCGAGACGAATCCCTTCACGAGGTAATCGAGAGTTTGCTGTGCCGTGAATCTGGCGTAGACAGAGAATTCGGCGCTGACAGAAATGCCATACGACGTCTGTCCGACAGTTCGCTCTGTTTTACCGCAAACTCGTCTCAAGAGATATCCAGATCAATCCACGCCAATCCGCAGACTGGACGTGAAAGTATCGTCGAAAAAACGCTGGCGATTCTAAGTTTGTCAGGCGCTGCGGCTAAGCTGTGCGACGCCAGGCGACAATTGGTGCGCGTTACTTGCGTTCCGCCAACTCGACTGGCTGGCCGTTTGTAAAAGCGTCTTCAGCAAAGACTGCTCGGCAAGTTGCGAAACCAGTTCGGCCGCAGAGTCGACACCGTAGTGTTCCATGATGGACGCGCGGCGTCGGTCGACGGTACGTTCAGAAACTTTCAAGTCGTCCGCAATTTCGCGGTTCAACATTCCAATCACGATGCGCTCGGCAACCTGGTGCTCCTGTTCACTCAGGCGTTTGTCGATCGCGTTAAGAGTTTGCAGCCGCGTGCTCATCGTTTGGAACTGGCGGACTTCGTCGGTCACGTCGATCACGATATTGTGAAAGCGGACTTCGAGGTCGCTGGGGACAACGCGGTTGCGTCGCATTGACAAGATCCGCGACTGGCGGTCCGCACGAATCACGCTCATCAAGACATGAGTGGACGGACTGTCGCTGCCAATGCCCGCGAACTCATTGATCTGGCAATCCGGATTTAGGATCGCCGTTAGTGGTCGACCGATCAGGTTATCCGGATGGAAGCCGAGAACTTCCTGGACCGAGTCGCTGACTAATGTGATCACACCGGTGGCGTCTTGCGAAAAGAAGACGATTGGGGCCACGAAGTCGGTGATTCGTGGCAGATCTGATGTCGCTCCAATGTATGCCATGGCATTCCTCAATCGGCAGGCTTTCTCTCTACCAAGGAGGAGCAATGCTGATGGCCAGATCCCGCCGCTTAGCTACGGAACATTTGCGAAAAAAACGCCTTTCGCTTTCTCCAGAAGGTGCGTGTGGCTCTAGGGAGGGGTGTTGACGTGAGTTCAGAGGACCTCAGTGCCAGGAGGAGTCACCGGCGGCGTGTCTGTCTCAACGAAATGAGCGCAAGACTAAACACAAAGCGCGATCACGGTCGCGACGATGATCATCAATCCAACGCTGAACTTCCCCACCGTCCCAAACAGCTTGCCCAGGAATGCGGCTCTGCCCACGGTCCAGTTTTCACGCCAGTCTCGACCGTCAGTCCACTCGCCGTACATCGCGCCGGCTGCCGCACCGAGTCCGCCAAACAAGATGGCTGCGATCACTTGTCCAATGACAGGAACTGGCACTCCGATGATCCCACCAAAAATCGCACCCGCGAGCGATCCAACAATCGAGTAAATCGTCGACTTGGTACTCGCACCCGCTTTCTTGGCCCCAGCGGCTGACGCCATGAACTCGACGACTTCACCGAAAAACGCGATCGCAAAGGTGACGCCAAGTGTCACCAGCCCAATTGAAAGCCGGCCTGATTCAGGGCCAAGCCAAACCCACAATCCAATCATCACGACGCAAATCCAGTTGCCTGGCAATGTGATCAAATTGGTCAGCCAACTAACCACGCATGCCAGTACCAACCCCATTGCCGCAATCGGAACGCCGATGTCTGTCATCAGCGATGCCTCGGCAATTATGGCGGTTGATTCGGTTGGGAGTTGGATCACGTTGATTAGTACTGGAACGCTTCGAGGTCTTCTTTCGGCGCCGGTTGATAACCCAACGGTTCCATACTGCTACCGGCGCGGCCTTGGCTCAGGCTGCGAACGGCACTCGAGTAACCGAATAGTTCCTTCAGGGGCGCGTTTGCCGTGATCACTGTCATCGCACCACGTGATTCCGTCGCCGCGATCAGGGCACGACGTTGTTGCAAGTCACCGACTAGCTCGCCCATGTATTCATCCGGCGTGGTGACTTCAACCTTCATTACCGGTTCCAACAAAACCGGGCCAGCTTCGTGCAGTGCCTTGTCGAACGCGTCACCCGCTGCAATGCGGAATGCGATTTCGTCACTGCCTTCTTCGTGGACTTCGGCGTCATAGGCTTCGATTTTGATTCCCGACAATGGGAAACCGGCCAATACGCCGCCGCCTTCCGCTCGGTCACGCAGTTCTTGGATCGCCGCGGTTCGCACGTCATTGGACAGCGGGCAATCCGGCGGCAAACGATCGAATACCAGCGGCGCCGATGACGGATCGTCGGTCGGTTGCACGCGGACTTTCAATCGTGCGAACATTTGCGACGCGCCTATCTGGCGATTGCATGCACCGGTGATGTCCGCTTTGCCACCGATCGTCTCGCGATAGTTTACGCGCGGCTTATAGAACTTGACGTTCAAACCAAAGTCACGCGTCAGTCGGTGCTGAATCACTTCCAAGTGCAGTTCGCCCATCCCGCTGATCAGCGTTTGGCCAAGCTCTTCGTTATCAACCGCCTTGAAGGTCGGGTCTTGGCGTCGCAGCATGTCCAGCGTGTCTTCCAGTTTTTTGCGGTCGCCCGTGTTCTCGGGTTCGATCGCCATCGACAAGACGGTGTCGGCGAACTTGATGCTTGGAAGTTCGATCTGGTCCTTCGACGTATCGCACAACGTGTCACCGGTGATCGCGAAGCGTGGTCCAATCACACAGCAGATATCACCCGCACCGAGTGACTCGACTTGGCCGTCGCGTTCTTTCTTGGATGCGTGAATCTGCCACAGCTGCGCGACGTTTTCTTTCTTGTCACGGTTGGGGCAGTAAACACGCGAGTTCTGTTTCAGCGTGCCGCTATAGATTCGAATCCAGTAATTGTCGCCGGTCTTGGCTGGTTGGATTTTGAAGACCAGTGCGCTGAACGGTTCATTTGGATCAGGCTTGCGAACTTCCTTCTTCTCAGGCTTCTTCGGATCAAAGCCTTCAACCGGCGGACGATCGAGCGGGCTTGGTAGGTAATGCCCGACCGCGGTCATCAGCGGCTGAACGCCGATGCCGTGAAGTGCTGAACCGCAAAGGACAGGCTGAATCGTTTGGTCGATGCAGCCCTTGCGCAGTGCTTTGCGGATCATGTCGACGGGGATTTCCTGATCTTCCATGACCAATGCCATGGCGTGTTCGTCGATTTCGCAGATCGTTTCCAAAAGCTGTTCGCGCCACAGCAGCGCGTCGTCCATCAGTTCCTCGGGGATCTCGGTCTCGGTAACCGCTTTGCCTTCGGTTTCAGGATCGAACTGCAGGGCTTTCATGTCGACCAAGTCGATGACACCGCGGAAGGGATCGTTGACGTGCGCCGGGCCTTGCCCCACGGGCAGTTCGATTGCGACGGGGCGTCCTCCCAAACGCGGTTCGATGTCGTTGAAGACCGATTCAAAATCGGCTCCTTCGCGGTCCATCTTGTTGATAAAGACGATCCGCGGAACGTGGTATCGATCAGCTTGTCGCCACACCGTTTCGCTTTGCGCCTCGACGCCTTCACGTGCCGAAAACACAACGACCGCGCCGTCGAGGACTCGCAAACAGCGTTCGACTTCGGCGGTAAAGTCGACGTGTCCGGGGGTATCCAGCAGGTTGATGTTGTGGTTTTCCCAGTGGTACTTCACACAGGCACTGAAGATCGTGATCCCGCGTTCTTGTTCTTCCGGATCGTCGTCGGTGTCGGTGGTACCGTGGTCGACGCGTCCGACGCGGTGCTTCGCCCCGCTCAGAAACAGCATCCGTTCGGTGACCGTCGTTTTGCCGGCATCGATGTGGGCGATGATTCCAATGTTGCGCAGTTTGGTAATGTCAGCGGACATGAGGGCAGATCAGCGAGCTGGATGGGAAATAGGAATTGGACCGAGGCCGCCATGTCGAAGGCGAATGCGTTGGTCGATTGTCTGGGATCAAAAAAACCGCGACACCGGCATGGGGATGCCGAGGTCGCGGTTGAATGTCTTTACAGTTGTGTCGCGTGGGTTGTGACCGGAAAACCGATCACCATGCGAAGTGCGAGAACGCCTTGTTGGCTTCGGCCATACGGTGCGTGTTTTCGCGTTTGGTGTAGGCAACGCCTTCTTTCTTGAAGCCGGACATCAGTTCGTCGGCCAGCTTCAGGTGCATTGGGCGACCTTTCTTGCTGCGAACAGCTTCCAAAATCCAGCGAATCGCCAGGCTTTGCTGACGAGCACGGTTCACTTGCATTGGAACCTGGTAGCTCGCACCACCGACTCGCTTGCTGCGAACTTCGATGTAGGGCTTAATGTTTTCAAGTGCTTGCTCGAAAACTTCGATTGGCTCTTGGCCTTCAGCCTCATCACGCTTGGAGATTTCTTCCAAGGCGTCATAGAAAACTTTCTGTGCGACGGTTTTTTTGCCGTCCAGCATCAGGCAGTTGATGAACTTGCTTGCCAACAGCGACCCGTGCCGCGGGTCACCTTTCATCTGCTTCTTACTTGCAGTGATCCGTCCCATATCAGATCTTTTCTAAACGTTTGCGTTGTGTCGGATGGTGAATTGTGAATGCGTTTGCGAACGCTGGCAAAGAATTACTTCTTCGCCCCGTAACGGCTGCGTGAACGCTTACGGCCGTCAACACCCAATGCGTCGCGGCTTCCGCGAACGACTTGGTAGCGAACACCTGGAAGGTCACGAATCCGACCACCGCGGACCAGGACGATCGAGTGTTCTTGAAGGTTGTGGCCTTCACCGGGAATGTAAACCGTGACTTCCTTCCCGTTGCTCAATTTGACCCGCGAGATCTTGCGAAGAGCCGAGTTAGGCTTTTTCGGTGTCATCGTCCGGACTTGCAAACACACCCCTTGCTTTTGGGGGCACTTCTCCAGAACGGGCGACTTACTTTGTCTGCGTTTGGTTTTGCGTCGTTTTCGGACGAGTTGGTTGATCGTTGGCATGAGGTTGGATTGGTAGTTATTCCGTACGTTTTCCGTGTTTCGAAGCGTGCAAGTATCGGGCCAATCCCGTTGGTGTCAAGGCCTGATTCACGGTAAGCTCTCAGTATGACAATTCTCACACTTGAATCGACTTGCGACGAGACCGCGGCAGCCGTAATTTCCGACTCCGGGGCCGTTTTGGGACAGTGTATCGCGACGCAAGAAACCTTGCATGAGCGCTTCGGGGGGGTCGTCCCCGAGGTCGCCGCACGGGCCCACTTGGAACGAATCCTGCCCGTCATTGACACCGCCATCGTTAAATCTGGTGTGTCGGTCGATGATTTGTCCGCAATCGCGGTCGCCGACCGTCCCGGACTTGCCGGTTCCTTGTTGGTCGGCGTTGTCGCTGCCAAAACTTTGGCCGTTGCCTGGCAAAAGCCACTCGTTTCGATCAATCACCTGCACGCTCACCTGTACGCCTGCCAAATGGCCAGCGAGGAAGCGGTCTATCCATCCATCGGCTTGGTCGTCAGCGGCGGGCACACCAGTCTCTATCACTGCACCAGTCCCCTCGACCTCGAATACCTCGGTGGCACAATCGATGACGCCGCTGGCGAGGCCTTCGACAAGGTCGGCGCGATGTTGGACCTCGGGTTCCCCGGTGGCCCCGCCGTCAGCAAACTGGCCCAGCAAGGCAACCCCAAGGCGCACGATTTCCCACGCTCGATGATCGGCGCACCCGATTATCGGTTCAGTTTCAGCGGGCTGAAAACCGCCGTCCGCTACACGATCGCACCACCGCCTGCCAAAACCGTCTCGGCCAGTCACCTAGACCAGCAAGCCAAAGCCGATATCTGTGCCTCATTCCAAGCGGCCGTCGTCGCCGTTCTGGTCCGTAAAAGCACGCGTGCGGTCAAGGAATACAAAACATCGCACTTGATCGTCGGAGGCGGTGTCGCGGCCAACCCGGAACTGCGTCGCCAATTGCAAGCCGCCGCCGACAAGCACGGTTTCCGTTTGGTCATCGCCCCACCAGAACTGTGTACCGACAACGCGGCGATGGGAGCGATCGCGCTGGAGAAAGTCCGTCGTGGCGAATACGCAGAACTGGATCTCGACATCACCGCCGGGCTGCAACGCGGTTATTAGTCGTCACACGTGGCGATTCAACGCGGCAGCCACGTGTTCAAGCGGCTTTATTTCACGCAGCGGTAAACGAACGCCGGAGGCAGATTCCGCCACACGGTGTGCGAACGTCCGACGTCTTGAAAGCTGGAACGCAAGAGCTGCGAAAATCGTCGTCCGGCAGGCAGCACGACGCCCTGCCAATAGGCGAACGTCGCGAAACGTGCCCCGGGGGCCATGCGGTTGAGTGTGACGTTCATGATTTCGCGTTGTAGCGAATCAGGAAACGATGCCCACGGCAATCCACACAGCACCGCGTCAACTTCGCCAATGCCCGCCGCGTCACAGATCGCGTCCAGGTTGGTCACACTGTCTTCGACGATGTTTGCTTGCGGGCAACGCTGCCGTGCGATCGCGACCATCTCGGGGCTGCGTTCGATCGCCACGAACTTGGCGTCCGGGTGCAATCGTTTGAGCACGCCTTCGGTGAACACCCCCGTGCCCGGTCCGAACTCCACCACCCCGCGGACCGACGACCAGTCAAAACTGTCGACCATTGCCTGGACCAAGCCAGGGCTGCTCGGGGCGATCGCGCCGACTTTGGTGGGGTTCTTGGCAAACTCTTTCAGGAATGCGATCGAATCTTTCAAGCGTTTGCCTACCGATGGGAATGCGTCTAGATGCGGCCAGTCTGGCGTGCGTGACCCCAGGTGCCGTGGTCACAACTTGAGAACATTCGTTTCAGACGTCAACCTATAGGCAAACGCCACCAGATTTTCCTGCAAGTTTTTCAGCCGGTTCCTGCATGCCCTCGGTCACCCAGCTCGTCACCTCGCTCGACAAGCCACTTGATCCCGTCGCGATCTTTCAGCGGCTGGCTCCGCTCGGCCGGCGTGTGTGGTTGGATTCATCGGCTGGGGAACCGGAAACTGAAAAAGCAGACAAGCAAGCTACCGAAGTCGGCCTGAACCTGAACCCGCACGCGCGCTACTCGTTCTTGACCGCCGACCCGATCCTCGAACTGGTCGCACACGTTGACGACCCCGATCCCTGGCCCGCACTCAGTCAGCTTGCCGCGCGATTACCTGACAGCCGACTGACACCGCGCTGCCTGGTCGAAGCGGACGGCTCTTGTAGCGGCGAGGATTCGCTGCCTCCATTCCAAGGCGGTCTGGTGGGCATCATCGGCTACGAAGCGTCACGCTGGATCGAGCCGCAAGAACTGGCGACCTGCCACCTCAACCAACAAGACGACTTGCCGACGCCCGCGATGTCGTTCGGCGTGTTCGACTGGACGATCGCGATCGATCACTTCACCCATCGAGCTTGGTTGATCTGCCAAGGCTGGGATCGTGACATGTTCGCTGGCGATCTGGCAGACGCACCGCCGACTTTGTCGACCGAGCAACTCGCACAGAACGCATCCGAACGCCGCGATCAAATCCTTGCCTTGTTGAACGACGAATGGTGTGAGGCCGCGACTCCCGATTCGCAAGCCAACGAAACAGGTGAGACTTACACCGTGCCAATCACCAGCAACTTTGCCGAAGGCGAGTTCTGTGAAGCGGTAGAACAGATCGTCGCTGGGATCCGCAATGGCGATTCGTTCCAAGTCAACTTGGCCCAGCGATTGACCGCTCCGGAGAACGTCTTGCCGGAGCAGCTTTATTTGTCGCTTCGTCAAGCCAACCCTGCGCCGCAGTCGGGCTTTTATGACGGCGGCAGCTTTCACGTGCTCAGTTCCTCCCCGGAAGGCTTTTTGCAAATCCGCGACAGCCACGTGTCAACTCGCCCGATCAAAGGCACACGGCCAAGGACGGGCGATGAAGCCGTCGACCGACGGTATGGCGAAGAGCTGTTGGCCAGTGAAAAGGACCGCGCCGAAAACATCATGATCGTGGACCTGATGCGCAACGACCTTTCGCAGGTTTGCACCGACGAAAGCGTTCGGGTGTCGCAGCTTTGCCAGCTCGAACGGTACGAATGTGTGCAGCATTTGGTGTCCGTTGTCGAAGGCGACTTGCGGCCCGAATCCAGCATTGTCGATTGTCTCCGAGCCTGTTTCCCTGGCGGCAGTATCACGGGAGCGCCGAAGATCGAAGCGATGAAGATCATTGCCCGGCTGGAGCCCAACCCGCGCGGGCCGTACTGTGGCTCGATGGGCTACATCAGCTGTTCGGGGCAAGCAGACTTTAACATTCTGATTCGCACCATCACCGCAACCGGCGGCCAGCTGCAAATACCCGTCGGCGGCGGCATCACGGCACGCAGCGAGCCGGCGGCCGAAGAGGCCGAAACCTGGGCGAAAGCGGAGGGAATGCTCCGTTCGCTAGGCCCGTATTCGATCATCAAGCGGCAGCTGTCCGAGTCCGGCGGGGCGTAAAACGCTCGTAAAAGGCCGGTTTTCGCGGGTGAGTCGCTCGGGAAGCGGACTGGGCGCCGGGAAATCTGCCGAAACGACTTCCGCGAGCACCATCAATTTGCTAAAACCTCGCCCGTCGCAGGCAAATCATCCAACTTGCCCACGCGACGATGACCAAGCGTCATCAACCAATCGCGAGCGTTCCCATCTACAACCAGCCGGAACGCTCACCAAGCGAAACGCCCCTATAGCTCAGTTGGTAGAGCAACTGACTCTTAAAGCTTTCGGGATTTTCTTTAGCCCCGTATTTCCCGCGTTTCAGCACTTAGGGCAACCGCTCCAAAAGCGAAAAACGGTTGTAGTTTGTGGTCTTTGGTTGTAGCGGTTGTAGTCACTTTTGCGTGAGTCGCAATCAGTGCTACTGGATCATTGAGCAATTGGGTGAAATTTTGGCTGATCGAAGTCCTCGCCCCCTGCTTCAAAGAGCTTTCGAAGGCTGCTCCAAATTCGCTCCTTTGCATCTTCTTGTAATTGCTCAGGCAGTGAATTCGCAAGGCGGTAGTAGGGCTTTACCGTGATGCGGCTTACCTTGAGGGGCGTACGGTGTTCGCCAATTCGGGAAATCAATTCAGGTGAGTTCAGGACGGCTAGTCGATGAATAAAGCGGTCGAGGTCTTCACGCAGGTCATCGTAAATGAAGTCTTGAAGGTTTTCAGCTGAGCCTTTGTGATATAGGTGCTCGAATTCGACATACCGCAAGTGTGACGTGACCGTCTTGCCATACAATTCACAACACTGTTCCCGTGCTTCATCAAGCTCTGCCGCGTCACTGTCGCTTGGGCTTTGGTTCTGTCGCTCGATGATTCGGACCATTGTCGATGCAGCACTTGTGAATTTCTCAAGCTGCTCGTCGTATTCCTTTCTGCTGTCCTGCAGCATCTTGAGCGTTGTAGCCGCTGCAGAAGCTATCTCTGAGTTCAGTTTTTTGACTTCCGGAAGAAGCTTGTAAAATCGCTCAACAAGCAAATAAGCGTTACCTGCGACTGTTACGATAAAAACAACAATCGCAAGGAACCCTAACAAGCCTGGTTCGCCTAGCTTTTCCCAGAAAGGGCCGGACATGAACTTACTTCCTCAGGACATTTTCCAAGTCACCAATAACGCGATCGCAGTTATCATCGCTAGCGCGTTTTGCCCGAATCTGGGCAGGGGTCATGTTGGTGGTTAAGCCGAGAGTCTGTGTCGCTCGCTCAATTTTTGAGCCAAAAGCGTTTTCAAAGCGGCGGTAAAGTTCGTCCGCCTCGGCTTGTGTTAACTTTCGGTCCAGCAGTTCTTCTGCGGCAGCGATGAGCTTTTGCTTAATCTCGTACGACATGAAGTTCTCCAAAAGGTGATGGGCACGATCTAGCTGCCAGTGGTGCATTTTTACTGCATTTCGCTGACATGCAAACATGTTGCCGGGTCGGAAGTCACACTGCCGGCAATTGCGTGGAAGGGTATACACATACTTCTGGTGGCCGGCAAGGCGTGATGTCGTCGCGCGGCCTTCGGCCATCCTGGGTGACAGTTACCAGCCGCCCAGCGTCGTGATTCAATTTCTGTCGACCAGTGTCGACCGTGGTCGACAGTCGACACTTGCGGCTAAAACCCCGTAAAAACAGGGGAAGTGTCGACCGGTGTCGACGGATTTAGCCGCTACGCCCACAAGCCGGTGCCAGCGTCGAAACGCCAGCTACCGGCCTGCGGTGGGTTAGGTTGTTTGTCCACAATTGTGGACATTTCGGACGTCTACCGGGCGAATGCGAACAACGCACACGCCGCAGTTGCCCAGCGAAGGAGCTTCGGTCTTCTCGATGCCGCCTCCTGGGCCTGGGCAAGTCTTCTCGCTTCCGCCTCCCTGAACGCTTCGGTCTTCGTGAGGGCGTTCAAGAGGTCGCACGCCGCCATGACGTCAGCCAAGTCACGCCCGCTACCGAATTCGCCAAGGGCCGCTGCAGCGCGACGCAGGGCAAGGTGAGTCACCTCGTCGATGATGTCGCGAGAGTAAAGCGATTCGAGTTGGGCGTTGAGTGACGTTCCAGCCCCGCCGGTCGGTGCAACCATGCGGTGATGAATCCAGCCGACGAGGATCGGGAAAACCGATCGCCCGACCAGCAGCCCCAAGTGTGGTGCGCCGCTGTGCCGGTAGACGTGCATGGTGTTGATCGACGTGGCGACGTAAATGCGGGTCCGTTCATCGCGTTGGTCGCGGGTGAATTGAATTGATCTTCTGTTCTTTGCTTTTGGTGCGGTGATCGTGGTCATTGGAATATCAGTTGTTTGAATTGGTTGTTGTTGGGTGATTTGCGCACAATTGTGCGCAGTTGGTTTTGTGCCCCATGGGACACATTTAAGGTGTCAGGATTCTGACTCCTTGCACTACGCCGCAACGCAGCGTCTTCTCGACTTCGTGCAAGCTCGCTGCCTGAACCGGCAAAGAATCTGGTCGGCGGACTCCAGCATCGAATCGGAACCGGCACGGCAGTACCGGGTGAGCGGGCCATCGCTTTTGATGACTGCACCGGATGACACCAATCGCTCGAGCGTGCTACGGGTGTCCGCCTGTTTGCGGCTCAACCGTGTCTTGATCTCGGTGATAGACAGCGATCGCTTGGCGAGAATCGCAAGGACGTCAGATTCGACGTCTGCATCGGCACTGCATCCACGTTGACGCACCAGACGACAACGTTCGGCGATTTCTTCCGGCGTCGGATCACCAGGGGCAGGCAGGTCGAATGCGAGCTCCCGAATCCGATCGAAGTCACGCACACGGATGTGAGACGCCTTGGCGATCATCACGGGCTTGATTTGACCGCGACGAATGAAGTTCATCAAAGTGCCGGTGCCGACTCCGCACGACTCCGCAGCTTGTTCAAAGCGTTGGAGCCCCTTTAACCGTGCCGATGGTGTCGCGGTGGGCGTTTCACTTCGCACCACGTCGCGGTGGGCCTGGGCTGCCGTCAATCGTGTGATCGTCGGCAGGTCATCGCGGTGGATCGCCCGGTGCGGCCATCCTTCAACCGCATGGGCGGTGATCTGGCCGCGATCGAGGAGGCGATTGACTACGCGACGATGAACGCCGCATTGCTGGGCCGCCGTCGCGATGGAAACGAACGGGGCGGGCAACTTGTGAAGTTGCGTGGTTGTAACTTGGGACACTGGGATTTGCTCCCTGCACTCAGGTTCGGAGTGCGCACGATTCAGTCCAGCGACACGCTTCAAAAGCCGGGGTCTAACTCCCGACCGGATGGGGCTTTGCTATCCGCACAATTGCGGGTCAGTGCTCTGCGCACCGTCCACGCATCGCTGGACTGAATCATTTCCTGATCGTCAAGAGGTTAGACTTAGGCTTCGTCATCGCCGGGGTGAACAACCGGTCGATCAAGTCGTGATTGTTTTGAAGCAATCGCAACGGCCTGACAGAGACAACAATGTGCCTGATCGGTTCGAAAACGTCAAGCTCGATCCGCCGGGGTGGTCAGGGTCGAAGTCGACCGACTTGCCGGAGACGCCGAATGCTCTGCCGGCTTGGTCACGGGCATCGCCTTTTGAGCCCTCCGGTAAATTTACCGGAGGGCTGTCTGTGTGTTGGTTAACCCCCGACATCATCCGCTCCTTGGCCTGCTCTTCGTAAAGATCACGAGCACGACCGGCGATTCTATTTATGGTGATTCCCATAATTAGATGCCTTTGTGGTCGACGGGGATTCCCATAGACGTGGTGGGAGTTGTTAAACCCGATGGTCAGGCCGTCGTCTTTTCGCAAGTCGGTACTGGGCTTCGCTCGCCAGATGCAAACTAGAGTTTTCTAGTTTGGGTCGCCTCCGTGGGTGAACCGTGACGTCGAGCTAAAACCCTCGGCGGGTGAAGGGTTTTTTACCTTCACTTGACCGACGAAAAGCGTCGAGCAACTCATCGAACCCATCACGGGCAAGACGGCGGAGCAGATAGTCGGAACCACGCTCGCCGGAAAAGGTAGTGTCGCTACCTTTCTCGATAGACTCCTTTGATGGTCGCCCCTGCTTCATCGCAGGATTCGCCCTAGCCTCCTGCACCGCGATGCACTTCGACGGGACAACGTGTAGGCTTTGCTGTTGCCCTTTGCTTGTGGAACCTCGGTTACATTGTCACCGAGGTCTGACCGCCTGCCTGGCTTCTTCATCGCGTCACGAAACCCTAAAGCAGCTTTAGGGTTTTCACCTTCGGATCACCCGCGAAACCAACTCGGCATCGTGTAGTGATCTTCTTCGATATCACCGCCCAGGTCGTACTCGTCGATCGACTCATTCCATTCTCGGAACGCCGCATCCTCTCGTCGGCGTTTCACGGCTCTGCCGTCGATGTCGGCTTCACCGCGTTGTATCGCTGCGATCGCTTCTTCGATCTCGTCAGGCGTCGGCGTGTACGGCAGTCGCGTCTCGGTGGAGACGTAGAACGATTCGCTTGGAATCCCAATCAGGTCGCAAGCATCCTCGATGCTCCACTGGGCCACGCGAACCAGATAGTTCGCTTCAAGGATCATGTTGTAACGCGATGAGCAAAACGTTTCCGGTTGCGGTGCAGCGATGGATAGTCCGCTCAAACCGAACCCCCCACGTCCAGCCTCTCAATAGCTTCTTCCAACCGACTGAGCAGCCGGTTGCTTTCGTGGATCGCCTTTGTTGCTTCGACTGCCGCCTGTTTGTGTGCGGTGGCAAGGGCCATCCTTTGCGTATGCTCGTTCGCCTGCTTCTGTGCCGCCGCGTTCTGGGCCTTAGCGATCATCTGATACTCTTCGCGACTGCCTTTGCCAATCGTCGGCGGTAACTCAACTTTGATCTCTTGCGATTGGCGGAAATCCTTAGCAACATTCCCCGCCGCCGCGTTGAAAGTCCTTTGATCGAGCAAACCGGACTGCCGCATGGTCTCCAACCGCGTCAACTCGTCCGTGATTCGCTGAATCGGGCTCCGAACAGATTCGGCCACCCGCTTCGCTTCGTCGGCAAGGCTTTTGCGTTCGCCGAGAATCGAGTCCCGTCGCTGCTTGGTCAAGTCAAGCTGCTTGTTTACAAGCTCTACTCGGCGTTTTTCAGCCGCCTCGATTTCGCGCAGAACCTGACGCTCTTTTTGCTGATGGGCGAGGTTGAGCAACTGCGTTTTTGTTGCCCCCTGGGCAATCAGCTTTTCACGCTCACGGTCAGTCTCGGAAAGCTTTCGAAGTCGCTGTTCTTCTCGCAAAAGGTCGTTCGCCCGCTCCATTGTGTCGAGCGTGGACTGCGCAACTCTCGCTTTCGCTGTTTCTTGTTCCAGCAACCACCGATTGAGCTTGCCTCGTTCGATGTCATTCCCGCCACCGCGGCTCGTCGTGTAAGCGTTCTGGGCTCTTGCTGCTGCCGTCGCTGCGGTCGCTGCACCTTTAAGTGATGCCTCTGCTTTCGCGGTCGCCACTGCGAACTCCTCCGCCGTCGAAGTCGTCGCTTCCAAAGCGTAGTCGATGGCGATAACCGATCCCGCCGCAAGTGCGAGCCCGCCAAGTGCCTTGACCCAGCCGCCTGGGCCCAGCACGGAATTGAGGGCCAGTTGAGCCTTCGTCCAGTTTTTGACCGCTGCTGTGATCCGCTGCACGACGGTGACGAGCTTGCTGACGACGACAACGGAAGGGCCAACCGATCCGACGAACAGCATCATGTTCCGCTGTCCTCGGCTCAGCGAGTTAGCCCAGTCCCGTGTTCGTTCGATCGAGTTGGCCAGCGAGGTTGATGCCATCCGTACCGCTGGGTGAAACTTCGCCTGGAAGTCCATCGCGGTGACTTCGACGACGTTTTGCAACCTTGCGATTGCGCCACCAGTTGACTGTGCCAGCCTTTCGTTCATGCCGAAAAATCGCCCACCCGCGCTCGTCGCGTTATCCATCGCTGTTTCAACCATCGCTAACGAGATTTCGCCTCTCGCCATCGCGGACGTCAAGTCATCCATCGAACGCCCAGTGTCTTTGGCGATTTGCTGAAGTGGGTTGAATCCGGCGTTGACGAATTGACGGACCTCCTCACCCATAAGCTTGCCCTTGGCGGTCACCTGGGCATACGCAAGTGACAAGCTTTGCATGGCATCTGCGTTGCCAGCCGAGATCGCCGAAAGCTGTCCTACTCGCTTCGTTACGCCATCGGCGCGAACTCCATAGGCAAGCATCGCTTGGGCCGCACGCTGCAACTCCGGCAGGCCATAGATGGGTGAATCGGCGTCGAGACGTTTCAAGTCGTTTAGGATTCGTTTGGCCTTCTCGGCTGAACCGGTGAAGACTTCGAATTGAATCGCTGTCTGTTCGAGGCCCAGTGCAGTTGATCCCGCTCGCTTGAAAACCCCGAGAGCACTGCTCACGCCGCGATAGGCCAACGTCACAACGCCCGCCTTCACGGCAAGCTCTCGCAACGATTCGGACTGCCGCCGGTTCGCAAACTGGGCCTGTTTCGACGCCTGCGCGGCGGTCCGCATCTCGGCAGAAAGCATCTGACTCGCGCGATGATAATTCGCTGCCGATACCCGCCCCGCCTGGTACTCCGAGCTCAATTCGCGCATCTGCGTGGAAAGCTTATGCGCCGCTGGTGCTGCACGATCGAGAACCGCTTGCACCCGCTGTTGCAAAGCTTCTTGCCGACGTGCCGCCTCGGCTGCTCCCGAAGCTTCGTCCTTCGCTCGCTTCGTTTCTTCTTTGACTTTGGCGAGTGCCCGTGTGTATTCCTCTTGGGTAATCTTGCCATTGCGTAGCGCCGTGTGCAGGTCACGAAACTGACCTTTAGCCGTCTCGATAACCGGAGTCGTCGAAGCAATCAGACCTTTGATTCGGTTAAAAGACTGGTCAACCCGCTTAGAAGCTTCGGACTGCTCTCCATATCGCTTGTTGATTGCCGCCAAACCTCGCTCGTACTCTTCCGCAGTGATGGCCCCGGTGTGCCAAACATTTCCAAGCGACTCCTGGGCCTGTTTGGCTTTGTCGCTCGCTGTCGCGGTCGATCGCAAGATGCCATTGATGCGGCTCACGTCGCCACGCACGACACGGACGGCGTTGGACACGCCCTCGGTGGACGCATTGATGCGGAGAGTTAGGGCATTCAGGTTTGTCATCGTTTCATTCCGTTTTTTGTTTTTCTGTGCGGTTTCCGGCGTTTTTCGTTACGATTCCGCTCGTTTCAACAGGGTCAAAAGGGGGTCAGAACTACGTGAACACTTGCTCTCAAAAAAATCATTTTGCTGCACGCACGGACGGAAAGGGCCAACGATAGGTCGTGGCCATTCGACCCCCAGAAAAAAACGCCCCCCCCGGTACCCTGCTGCCCCTGGGTGGTCATGGTGGGGTGTGTGCGATAGGGACAGCGCCGTTCGACTGCGGTGACGACGCTGCCCCGATCAGGCCCAGCGACTACGGGTCGCCGTTCCGCGAAAGGTTGGTGTGGGTGACTCGCTAGAGACGGCGGATCGCCGCTTTGAGCTTTAGCAGTCGCAGCTTTCTGGCCGTGTCTGTGCTGCCACTGGACGACCGATTCGATGAAGAAGAAGCCGCCGTTCTAGCCCCGCGATTCGAAGGCCCCTTGGGGTCAATGATCTCGTCGCAGAAGCCATGCCGCTTAGCCTCGGTTGCACTAAAGACAGTTCCGTCGCTGGTGCCTTCAAGCCACTTTGTGATCTGAGCACGGCTCTTGCCAGTCTTGCGTTCGTAGATGTCGATGAGGTGTTCATCAATTGTGTCCAACCATTGGAGTGTGGAAAGGTGATCGTGACGGTTGCCCCAGGTGATCGTGCTTGCACGGTGAATGCCGAAGTCGCTGTTTTGAAACATCCGCATTCGGTCCCCGGCCAGCGCGATGTAAGACGCAGCGGAAAACGCAATGCCCTCGATCGTGGTGGTTACAGCCCTCGGATGTGCGGCCAGTGCGTTGAAGATCAGCAGCCCCGCGTAAACGTCGCCGCCAAACGAATTGATTCGGACGCTAACGTTCTTGTGCCGGTTGCGGTCCAGCATGTCCACAATCGTCTTTTCGGAAACGCCTTCGCCTGTGTACGGGTCTTCGCCGATCGTGTCGTAGACCTGGATTGAAAGATCGTCGGCGTTGTTTCGGATCTGGTATCGCTGCTGGTGTCCGTTCGGCTGCTTGCCGTCGCGGACGGTCTGTGGTACAGAGCGGAGGTTGAAAGGCCGGTAATGACTTCCCATTGGTTAAGCCTCCGCAAGCTGCAACGCGACGAGAGAACCAGCAGGGTCGGCAGGGTCGTTTGTGCCACGATCCCAGCAAACGAAGTCGTCAAACTTCTTGAATTTGAGCGCGACCTGATCTTCATCGAAGTCTGGAATCGGCGTGTACGACACGTCTCGGTACTCAGCATAAATGCTGCCCAGATTGAGGTGCCCGAAGACCGCAATCGGCGTTCCTGCCGCCGCCGTGGCATCCGGCATTCCCGCAATGAAATGAACCTTGTGTCCAAACAATAGTCCATCTGCGTCTTCTGGCGGGGCGGCAAGGAGGGCGTTCACTCCGGCCAGCCGAAGAACCGACTCGGCGTAAATAGATCGGCTCATAAACCATCGCGGTTTTTCAGGCGTCTTGAACTCGGGTAGCTTTCCCATCGTTTGCGAAAAGTCAGCAGAGTCGAGAGTCGCCACGCTTGTGTGGCCGGATGCCGCTTGCTTGATGCTTGACGTCCGCAAAGCGTTCAGGATGCCAAGAACGAATCCGTCCGCTTTGGTTTGGTCGCCTGCGAAAGCGATTCGGTCAAGTTCCTTAGCGAATGCTCCGCCAGCCGAAAACGCGCAGACTGCGATGAAGTCAACCGCGTCTTCAATTAGCTCCTCTGAAACCTTGAAACAAACGGTTCGCCGGTTCGTGTCTGCAAGCGCTGAGCCAACTCTCAACTCCGCTGCGCCAGGGTTTTCCAGGTCTAAGATTGCAGACTCGCCTCTAGCGGTATGCACGACCAATGGAGTTCGGTCGTTCAAGGTTGGGACGAATGCTTCACAGGCGCTGATGGGCTGCGTATGGCTGAACCTCTGCACAACACTGACTTTTGACGTTTGGTGAATCACTGCGGTGGTGATTGCTTGGTCGAGGTAATACTCAAAGCTCCCCGATTCGGCTTTGGGGCCCCGCTTTTCATTCATCACGGCATGAAAAGCACGCTGCTTTCCAGCGTCCTTGACGATTCGCGAAATCTTCGGGCCGTAGGTGTCTCGGAATTGGTTTAGTTGCTCTCGTGTGACCGACATTTTTTCTATCCGTGAAAGGTGTGTTGCTGACTGCGTTTTTGGTTAGCTGTGGTGCGGATTAGGACTTCTTTCGTCCACGTCGCTTAGCGACTTTTTCTTTCAGTTCAGCCACAACCGACTTTGGCTTTTCCTCGTCGATGTATTCGGCGTATCGCTTTCGCTGAACCAGCAGGTCAGCCAGGCCAGTGGCAACCGTCATTTCATGCCCGCGATGAAATCCAACGCAGTCCGCCAACAATCGAATTCGTCTTTCTCTGCTCATGATTAAATCCTGCGAACGCCGCCGTCCGCTGTCTCCTCTGAGGTTTCGGGCACGCTTCGCAGTTCGCTCAACCGGGCGACTGCCATGATGAAAGTGCCAACCGATCCGTTGCCAGCAGTCGCAATGACTTTCAGGAAACGCAGTCGGTTATCCAAGTTGATTTGGAATACACACGTTTGGTTGTCATCGGTTGCACTTGGTAGTTCCAGCGTCTCACCGTCGATGTCGGTTCCGCCGTCGAAGTCGGCACCAGGAATGTCGGTATAGGTTCCATCGACGGTGTCGCATTCTTGGACTTTCAAGGCGGTCATCGCGATGTCAGTTGCGCCAAGCTGAACTGAGATTTCGCAATACCGGGCACCAATGGTGTCGACCGGTACCGCGGTGGCGGTTGCGTTGTCGAGTGCGGGGCCTGGTGCGATTGCGACGGCGTAAGTTGCTCGTTGTGCGTGATGCATTTCTGTCTCTGTCCGTGATTGAGGAAGTAACTTCGATGTGGCCATTCTGCACCATGTCCACCTAAAAAAAGTCAGTGCGTTTAGTAGACGTACTACAAATCTGCTAAACCCGATTTCGCATCGCTTTCACCACTTGGCCTAGCAACAACTCGGCGCGTTCCAGCCGGTCAAAGAGAGCTTGGTTTTCACTGCTCAACCGTGTAACCGCTGCCGTCAATTCGTCGATCTCGTTGATACGGTGTCCGTGTGCGTCGACTAAAAACGAATCCTTCGCTGTGAAGCTACATGCAATCGCTTTGCATTTGAGATATTGCGTTTTATGGCTGCCGGTGGTCCGGGTGTTGTCCACCCGCAGGATGTCACCGCAGTCAGGGCAGGTGTCACCGCTTCGCATCTCGGTCGCCTCCTTGCGATCGCAGGGCGGTCTCCTGGGCCTCGATGAGTCGATCCATAATCGAACCGGCTCGGCTGTGGATACGTGTCATGCGGTTGGAGGCCATCTCGACGCTCGGCAATATTTCGTCGATCATTCGATTGACCCATACGCAAAGCTGCTCGCCGCTCAGGCGTTCGAAGTCAGGGGCACCGAGAACCAGAGCCATGAAGTCAAGTTGCTGGTCGATTTCTTCAAAGCTCGGTGTCTCGCGTTTGTCATTCGGGGCGTTCATCTGGCTGCTCGCTTTCGTTTGGGTGCTCGTTTCGGTCTCGGCATCGTCGCCAAGATTGCCTTGTGCAGTTCGTCGTGTTCGGATTCGTCGGCGGAGAGGAACGATCTCAGTCCCTCATCGAGTGCGGTCAGTTCGATTTGGTACAAGTACCATTCGCCGGCGTCGGTCTTCCGCAGGACGAACACGGTTTTGTTCGTGGGGTCATGTCCGGCAAGGATTTTTTGGTGGTTGCTGTACTCGACCAGCGCCATCCGGCTGACCGGTTTCGGTGCGGTGGGTTGCTTTGCCATAGCTACCACGCCCCATCGCCGAACTCGGGGTGATATTTGGGGTCGTCCTCGATCGGTTCAGGGCTGAACGTGCAGGTCGCCCCGTCGAACTTCAAGAAGGTTTCGCCCCGCTCTGCGCCACGCATTTTCGAGACGTGAAAGTGAACGCGGGTCTTCGATTCCTGATGAAGCAAAATCACACAGTCGGCGTCTTGCTCGATACTGCCGCTACCCCTCAGGTCCGAGTTGCGAGGGCGTCTCATTTCCTTGCCCTTTTCCGTCTCACGGTTGAGTTGGCTCAGCAACAGAATCGGGATGCCCAGTTCACGCGAAAGCTGCTTGAACGCTCGTGTCGCCTCAGAAACCCGCTCATACTCGCTCTGTTTGCTGTTTGCGGGTTCGATGATTTGTAGGTAATCGCAGGCCAGCAACTTGATGTTGTGGGTCGCCTTCATGACGCGAGCCTCGGCACAAATTGCGTTGAGCGTAGCGCGTCGCCCGATCGGCTCGCTGATCGTCATCGGCATGGATTGTGAAGCGCACTCAGCCTCGACGAGTCGCCCGCCGTGTTGTTCAAGGTCAACCGTATGACCGCTCAGGAACTTCGAGTTGATGCCGGTTTGTCTCGCCAGATACCGCGATGCGATTTCCGCCCGTGGCATTTCCAACGAAACGAAGTGGGCCCCGTGGCTATGCGATGCGATGAACTCGGCAATCTGTTGAAGCATCGCCGATTTGCCAACGCCAGGGCGGGCAGCCATGACATACACACGACCGGGTTGCAGTCCACGATAAACCGCGTCGAACCACTCGATGCCAGTTGGGACGCAAGGTGATCCGCCGTCGCGTTGCGTTTGCTCAATCGCGCCGATCAGGTCCGCACAACATTGGCTCAATTGCGAGATGTGAACCGTCTCGGTCGCCCGTGATTCGATTGCGCCGAGTTCACTTCGAAGCCAGTCGGCAAGCTCACCAGGATCGCCATCGTACGCCCTCGCCTGAAACTGGCTGGCGAGTTGGCAGATTTGACGGCGTACCGCGTTCCGTCGAACCGCAGCCGCGTACAGCTTCGCGTTGGGGGCCGCTTCGGCGTTCTGGTACTGCCGGAAGCCTTTCACGCCGCCGAGTCGATCGAGGAGCCCGCTATCGCGAATCCGGCTCATGACGAGCACCTCGTCGCGGATAGCCTCGCCTGCTTCGTTCATGTCGACCAGCATCGAGAACAACTCTCGGCGAACTTCGCAAACGATGTCGCTTTCGGTGACAGTCAGGCAAGTTTGGGTGATCGTCGCTGGTGCGAGCAACATCGAGTTGATGAGCCCAATTTCGGCAACGCTGGTTTCGATCTCAGACATTGGTCGCCTCCCGCTTTCGCGTCGGGGGCACCATCATGACTGGCGTGTCGTATCCAACGCGGTCACGGTCGTCAGGGGCGTGACCGCCAAACCCCTTCTGCCGTCTCACCCATCCACGGAACGCCGCTTGCCAGTTAACGATCTTCCGCCCGGTGCCTTTGCCCTGCCGCCAGCCGTTGGCCTCGTAGTGGTCCCAGAACTCATCGCAGCATCGAGTCGCGTCTTGGTACTTCTTGGCGTCGAGAGTCTTCGCGTACTCGGCCACGCGACCAACGCTTGCAGGCTTCCCCTCGTCGGGTGCATCGTCGTCGTTTTCGTTTGTGCGCGCGCCTGTATGTTCAGGGTAAGGGATAGGTATAGAAGGTTTTCCGCTTTGCATTCCGCAATGCGTTCCGGATTCGGAATGAATAACCTTTCCGGATTCGGAAAGCTTTCCGCTATTCGTTCCGTTATTCATTCCGCTATTCGTTCCGGATTCGGAATGAATAGGCTCAATCGGAGAGTCATCAAACTGACTAACTTCCGGCGGAATTGTGGTCCAGTATCGCCCCACCTTTCGACCGCTTTCGCGTTCGTAGTGAAGCCATCCAGACTCCACCGCAGCGTTCCTTGCGGCGTTCAATTGCTTGGGGCTTTTGAATCCCAAGACGTCCATCAGTTGGCTGTTCCAGAACCGAATCGCACCCTGATATCGGGCCGAGTCTTCGGTGTGGGCGATGTGGATAATGAGGGTCGCCGCATGGTGCCCGATGTCCTGGATGGCACAACTCTTGAACAGCACTCTCACTAATCGGTGCGCGAAAAACGCCCCTCGGTTCTTTGGGTATTCCATCACTCGGCCTGCGAAAGCTTCTCTTGGTAGAACGCCGCCACAGACTTGTTGTGCGGCCTTAGAACGTGATTGAATCGGGCGAGGCGGCGACGGTACCACTCGGCCTGCGTGCCCTCTACGACGACGACGCCGTTCTCGATGGCGATTCGGGAGCAAGCTGCCCCTGCGGCCAGCAACTCAAAGATGCAGGAAAGCCGGGCGTCTAAAACGCGACCGATCGCAGCTTCGGACCAACCTTCTCGCGTCAATTGGTGAATGATTCGATCGACCACGGCGCGATCGCCGACAAGACGCTGGGTCGCGGTTTCCTCGGCAAGGAACCGCTGAATCGCTTCGGATCGTCTTTCAGCCTCAGAAACAACGACGGTAGTTCTCGTTGGCGTTTGGCTTGTCGGCGGTGATGTTGTTGCTAAACTCATTTCGTACGCTGTCTTCGGTGTGCTGCTTTGCTCGTTGGTCGCCCGCTCCCCAGCTTCGGACCAACACTTGGATTCATGCCCCCGCCGTCTACTTGGCGGCGAGGGGCTTCTAATTCCTAGTAGTGCTTTCCAGACGTTGCCGGCAGCTTCCGCCGTTTAGTCTCTTGCACTTTTGGCGGCGACAAGAATTCCTCAATCGCCTGTTGAGTGATGACCCACCTTGCACGCTGCGATCCCAACGAAGTGTTGGTCGCATGGAGCTTGCCCGCGATGATGAGTGCTCGCACCTGATCGGGCGAACATTTCAAAACCTCAGCAGCTTCGGACGTGTTGAAGGTCTGAATCATTGGTTAAGCCGACACCTGACTGGCTTCGCGCTGACGCAGGTAGCTATCCAGGGTCTCGATACGGAAAACTAAACAGTTCCCCATTCGAATTCCCGGCAGGGGCGCGGACTTCGCAAGACGATCAAAAGTTGATCTTGGGATGCCGAGATATTTCGCGGCTTCGGGGGCTGATAGAGCAGCAGGTGGAATCGTAGTCGTGACCATTCAATTGCCTCACGTGTCGTGTTGTTGACGTGAGAATTGATATGGTCGAAGTTTAGCAATCGCTAGTTTGTCACGACCGTGGCCGGTTCGTGGCCGGTCGTGTTTAAGGTTTTTTATCGCTAGCAGCTTGATGAAAAAAATCGGCTTTTTTTACCGGCCATCGACGTGGCCGGTTCGCGGCCGGTTATTTTCGCTTGTTAATCCATCGAGTTATTGTCGTGTCACTGGGATAGCCGTCGTCTTCTGCAACAGCAGATCCGGCGAACGCGATCAATTGAGCCATGCTGTCGCCGCGAAGTCGCCTTCGGATTGCAGGGCGGTTTAATCCTTCGTCGTGCTTTAGCGATGCCGCGATCCTTGACAACTCGGACTCTGCATTGTTTCTGTCGATCAGAGCCCGAACGTCGTCAGAGGACGTTGCATCCGGTTGGCACCCGTCGTCTTCGCGGTATTCCTGCCACCAGGCCCAAAAGTCCTCGTCGCTCAATCTAGTGAAGTCCATGAGCGGCATTCCTAGCAAGCTCCCTAGCTCCTCATCGCTGACCTGATCGGTATCAGTGCCAGAATCGCGACACCTCGCAGAAAGTCGCTTGATTCGCGCCAGCGATTCCCTGTCGACCGAGTTGATCGACTTGGTGCAAATGTCTCTTGCATCTTTGTGGTCGCCGTCGCTGGCAGCCACGATCGCGCCCGACACTGCAATCGGAAAATTGATGTCGTCGTTAATCTCAAACAACAGTTCGCGGATTTCACTTGCAGTCTCATCTTCAAACGTCTTGGCCATCATCACAGCTTTCGCAATGCTGTGCTTGATTCGGTGCATCTGGTGGATAAACGCATCTGAAACTTGATCGTCAGAGGGCGAAGTCTTGTTAAGGTCAGTAAGTAAGGCGATTGCCTGAGCTTCAAACTCACCGAAACGATCTATGAAGTCGAACGTGTCTCTCAGCGTGCCCGCGAGGGTTTGGCGAATGCAACGCTCAACAGGGGACAGTTGACTCATAAGATCCTCTTTCTTTGATGGCCCCGCCCGCCGCGACTGGTGAAAGAGATACCAGCCGCAGCGAACGACGCCCAATCTGCGAACCGTCGCCCGCGATTGTTTGGTGTCGGTAGCCGTCGCCGCCGATCAGTTAATTTTAGCGATCAACACTTCCGTGGGAAGCTTCATCTTCACCGTCCAATACTTTCCTCGCATGAACCAATTCCGGACGTAGGTGCAAACATCCACGATCCGCTTGGGCGCGATACCGTGTCGGTAAACTTCAGCCATCGATGAATCGGAGTGCCCCATCACGAAGTTCACCGCGATCTGATCTTTGCAGTTGCCCGCGATCGTTTCGAAGGTGTGGCGAAGACTGTAGAACCCCCTGCCCCGCTGGTGCAGCCCGAGCGAATGGTTGAGCTTTCGGAACTCGGTTGAGAGCGGATCGGCTGAACCGGATTCCTTGTACCACGACTGCCGACGTTTGGTAATGAACACGTTGTCTTCGAGCGATGTCGGGGCGTTGCTGAACTTGTTGTCGATGGCGAACTGTAACGCCTCCACCGTTTCAGGCCATAACCACGATGCGCGTTCCACTGCCGTCTTTTCGCGGAGCCCTTCAAGCCAGTTCCGTTTGAAGTCGATCATCGGGATTTGCAGACGTCCACAGTCGGCGTTCCCGAAGCCGCAGTTAATGCCCAGCAAGATCATTGCCCGCATCTGGAAACTCGCCGCGCCGATCATTCGGTGAATCTCGCGGGCGTCGTAAAGCTTCGTTGGCTTCTTCGCTTTCTCAAGTCGTTGACGCTTCTTCGATACTCGCTTGAAGTTGGGGCCGCGGCGAATTGGCCGGTCAATCGCTCCCACCTCAAAAGCGAAGTTGAACACCGCATTGAGCCGGGCGATGTGGCTGTTGATCGACACGGCGTTCCATGTATTCGGAAACGATGCCCGGAACCGTTGAAAGTCAGGGGCGTCGAGCGTTGAAAGCAACCGATCCAGCCCAAAGTGGTCGCGGATGAGGTCACACGCCTTTTGGTAATCTTTGTAGGCCTTCTGGGTCAGGTCGCCGTGTTCAACCGCCTGCTCTTTCGAATCGAGAAACAAGTTCAGTAGGTAGCGGATGTCGGCTTGGGTGTTGTCACGCTCAGGGGCCCCGCTTCGGATCAGGTGTTCCTTGGCAAGCCATTCGTTCAGTGCCCCGATCGGGTCAGACCAACTACCGAAGTAGTGGAGTTTGCCGCGAACCTTCTTGCACCACTTCCCACTTGCATGTGCGGTGAGCGGGAAATCCGGATACGGTTTTTCTGGTTTAGGTGGCTTCCGCTCACTACAACCGTTTGCTACAACTCGCCTCTGCATCGCCCAGCTTCTCCAACAGCTCGGTGGTGAAGCCCTGTTGACGGTACCAGCGCCAAACGGGGCCTTTTTCGGTGTCTTGCATGTCAAAATAGGCTAACAGTTGTAGGCCGGTTGTAGCAAGCACACGAAAAAGCACTCAGCCCCTATAGCTCAGTTGGTAGAGCAACTGACTCTTAATCAGTGGGTCCTAGGTTCGAGTCCTAGTGGGGGCACTGCTGGTAACGGGAACGGCATTCTTGCCTTCCCAAGTGCGTCACACGGTGTTCACACCAGATCGGCACGCAATTGCACCGGTCACCATCACGGCCAAGCATTGTGACGAGTTCGGCGGAGCCCCCTCTCCCCCAAAAGCTTCGCGGTCAAGTTGGCTATTGCGTTCGCGTCATTGTTCAGCCGCCTCGTTCATCCAATCGGAAAGTGCCTGCTCTGGATTTAGCCGTAGAGCTCTCTCAACATTTGAATGATCTGGCGGCATGACTTCCGCGTTTATCACGATCTTCAGACGTTCATTGCCTGAGCCAAAGAGTCCCTCCTCATCGAGTTCTGCCATCGCGAGTTCCATTGCTTTGAGGCGTAGTTCCAGCTCGCTGGCATCAGACGTCGAGTCGCGATCATTCAGCTCTGACCTTCCGATGAAGATCTGTTTCACCGGTTCAAAATATGACTCTCCGTAGAAACAGAAAGGAGAATCAGCGCAAGACCATTTAAGTTCAGCGATGAGGTCATCGCCTCCTCCCTCCGCGTCAACAGCCTCTTTCAGTTTCTCTCTGGACCAAGCAGTTAGATATGGGGTGTGCCCTTCACCAGTTGTGATCAAGGAACAGTAATAAAATGAGTCGTTAGGGTTTTCGCGTAGCATCTCTTCGATCCAGCAGTTCCCGGAGGTGGCCTTTTAAGAAGACGTTTTGTTGAGTGTTCCCTGGAATTGGGGCTGGTTGGCGAGTTTCCGATTTGCATTACCGCCAACCTGAGTTTTGGCAGCTTCGCGTGAGGGCTTCAGTCGCCGTTTCTTGGTTGGCAAAATGACTTGCCGGATATTTTGGCGCGTAGCTTCTCTGGCGCTCTCTTTCGAAAACGTTGATTCGACTCATGCAGATCGTCTTTCCGACGCAGAGCACTACGGAGGCAGCGTGCGATAGCGGCAGCGATCGGTCAGGATGGCTTCCAGGATCGCTTGGTAACTTTGGAACACAAACGATTCGATCGCACTGTGAAGTCGATGCCAGAGATTGCGACGACTCTTCAGCTTGGCTAACACCGCCTGAAACAGAGGGCAGCAGGCCTGCTGGACTTGATCGACCAGAAACGCCAGCATCATCAAGATCAGAAGAACCGTACTTAAGTTCTTCTTGCCATGACCGTAGTTGTGCTCGAAGTGGTAGCCTTGGTTTTTAAGTGTGTTGAACGTCTCGTTCTCGATCCTCCATCGACAGCGGCCACCACGAGCTATTTCGAGAACCGTCTCTGCGGTCACCCCAAGATCTGTTACCCAGCTAAACATCGACTTGATATCGCCGTCGGCGGTCAAATCGCTCTGCCCGACATAGTTAACCAGAAGATCAGGATTGCTTTTGTTAAGCGGGATCTGCTTGGCCCATTGCGTCTCGCTCCGAGAGCCTTTCTTGTCGATCTTCGCGGTGCGAATGACGTGCAAGCGTGATTGATCACCCGCATCAACGACTTGCTCAAACAAGTGTGCGTGGTCACCGGGCTTCGCACCAAGAATGAAGTGGTAGCCGTGTTCTTTGCAGTCCGCGATGTGCGGCGCGTTGCTTGAGAGGCCATCCTCGGTAATCGTCAACTTCAACATCGGATGCTGCTTCTTGATCCGTTTGAGCAAGCGTTTCGTTGCATTTCGCTCGCAGTCGTTCTTCGTTTCTCCGTCCTGCTTGACGATCGGTTCGACTGCCAGCGGGATCACCACACTAAGCTTGGGATGAATCAGCACCGCCACAACTGCCTGGTGAGCGTAGCGAGTGGAGCCGTCCTTTGACTTCTTCTCGAGGCAGTTCTCGCAACGCACATTGGACGAACTGAAGTAACCCGTTCCATCGATTGCGACGAGATAGCCATCGCCGAGAAAGCGAAACTGTTCCAAGACACCGCCACGCTGAAGTTCGGCAAACACGTCCGCGAACGCTTCATTGAGTGCGTCGACCTCGATCGGATCGAGGATCTCTCTGAATTGCGTGTCACTGGGGATCGATTTGATTCCGAAAACGTTTTTCAGCGACGGATCATCATGTCGCTCGCCGTAGGCTAGTAACGACGGATCTTTGAGTGAAAACATTGCCAGACCACTGGCCAGCACGTCAGGCAAAGTGAACGTCAGGTGCGATTGTTTGCGAGGATCCTGGACCGTTTCGAATCGCTGCCGCAGCAACGCAAACAGAGCGTCAGCAGAAAGATAGCGTCTGGTGCGTGGGGAAATGGCAGGGCCCGACATGGTGCATTCCAAATGGCTTGCGAAAACTGTCAGGCACTATCATAGGATGTTTCGGTCACGAAGCGAAACGCAACAGGCCAAGGAGAATCTGGCGAGCCGCTAGCAAAAGCCAAGTCGGCAAAACACGGTGTTTTTCAACAGGCCGGGAACTACTGTCTTCGATCGCGTTTCGTGCCGCGTTGGAAATCGGCTTGGCAAGCTCATTAGGTGTCATCTCTGTTTTATTCCTTTACTCGCGTGGGACCGCCCGTCCAACAGCATTTAGTTCCCTTTGCAGCGCTGCCCTAGTTTCGCGGTCAGCCGATTTGGCATGCGGCGGGGCTAGGAAAACGCCGGTCAGTCGCCGTCGCAATCGCGGATTCAAACAGAGCGAAAAACAACATTGATCTGATTGGGTACCGTCTCCGCATAGCCTGCGCGGAACCTTTTGCTGCGGATTGAGGCTTTTAGCGTCATGCCCTGTCGCAAAATGCTATTCGGCGCAAACGTGGTCGTCTTTTGGCCGAAGGCCATGCGTACCGTAGGCTGGGGCATCGCCCCAGTTTTCAGTTGGCCGATCGCCATCTTTGGCTGAAGGCCATGAGCACTGCCGGCTTTGCGGGACATGGCAGGTGACATTAACCTTCGGCCAATCAGGGCTTTGTGAATCGTGTTCCTGTGGCGATGCCACAGGCTATGGTGTTTGAGGCCTTCGGCCATGTGATTGCATGTCGAGCGGAGGTTGCGTTTCATCGACGTTCGGCGCACGTCGACGGGCTTGATGCCTGAACACTGCCGGCACCTTGCCAGACGCGTCAACTGAAAAGCCCCGAATTGTTTTGCATCTGTCCATCGACGGCTCGTTTGCCTTGCTGTGCTTTGGGAGTTGGACGCACGAACCTGAGTTACCCGCGGCAGCCACAACTAGATTTCTCCTGCTGGGGACGACATTTGCATCATCGCAAGGTCGTGTCACGCTCGGCGATCTACGCGAGCGTGTTGCCTCCGCTGGTTTGACAACGCCCGTGACCGACAGCGATGTCGTGGTGCCAACTCTTTCTGACTTTGAATCGTTTGTAACGATGTTCCACGATCCGTTTCAGTCGATGCGGCAAGTGCCGAATTCGATGATGCTAATGTCTTTCCGAGCCTTGGAGTTCCAATTGCCTTGGCAAATCAGTTTCTAGGTGAAGAGGGCTGTTCTTCAAACACTTTTGGCTCGCGATAGTCGTCTTGGTGCTTGAAGTGAAAGTTTTTCAGGCTCAGTTCGTTGACAAATTCGACGAAGCGAGAGGTGACCAATGTTGCACCGTAAAGTCCGCTCGGACGAAAGATATCGAGTTCTGGAATCGTATGCCGATCCAGCCGGATTCGTTCCACCTTCTCCCTTGCCATGACACGGCATGAATCGCAACCGACAACATTTGACGCCACCACGCCTGATGCTTTCTCGTCGAGTCTTGTGATCGTGTGTGCGATTCGCGCCACGAAGTAGATCGGCGTTGATCGTTCCGTGATAGCGACCTCGACATTTACTCGCTCAAAACGCAAGCCGGTCAGCCCGCTATTGACCCACGCTTCGCGAAACCGATCGCTCAATAAGATGTCCTGACCGTCGGTGCATAGATCCCCAAACTTGTTCGTTGTCAATTGAACAACGAACGGCGGCTGCCAATTCAGCGTCCCGATACGGGTTTCACATTCGGGGCATTTGGGGAACTCTCCGCCAAATTTTTTTCGCCCAACTGCCTTGAATTCAGCAAAGCCCGTTTTCATTGCGCGAACGAATCCGAGGTACTCCCATACATAGAATCCCATGGCTCACACTCCTAAAAGTTAAGGTCAACGCCGGGGATTCGTCTTCTTAAATCGGGTCGCTGATAAAGTCGATGTAGATAGCGAAGAAAGCTTTCTTCAGTCAAGCCGGGTGTGTTCCGGGCAAAGGTGACGACTTCGTCGTCGAGAGCCCTGTGCCACTCTTGATACCCAATATGCTGGCCAGGTGCTGACTGGTATTGCAGGTCAATGCGATTCCGCAACGCAAGGCCATCGAGTCCAATCGCATCTAGTTCACGAACGACTGGGTGCGACACAAGGTGATGGTTCTGGACCTGCGAATTGCGTTTGCTCCAACGGCGGAATCCACTGCGAAAACCAGTTCCATATGCGCGGTTACCCTGAGTCGCTTTAACCCAGCGAGGCATATCCATCGTACCGCCACGTGCTCGATATGCACGGAAGGCTTCCAACCTCTGAGTCAAGCGTGGGCTGACCGCTTCCGGATTTGGGGCATCTACCGGATATCCTTGCGAATTGTGCGCCAGCACGCCAGTCTTGCCGACGTAGTAGACGTGCTCGCCGTAGACTTCGAGGTTGAATACGGGCTCCGGGCCGGGGCGAGCTAGCTTATTTAAGACTCGCTTCGTTTGGCCTGCATAGGTCTGAACTCGTTCGCCAAGTTTCAGTGCGCCGGCTTGAACATAGTCTTTGCGATCAACGGACCAAATTGGGTGATTGCTCGTCGTGCCAATTGACTCTGAATCGCCACGGTCGCCGACCAATAGGTCGATGACTTCGCCACTGGTGTGATGAAAAGTTGCGGTAACAACTTGCCCTGCTCCTGCTGCAACTGAAATGCAGGGAGTGATGTCGTTCACGAACGCTGGGCCTTCGATCGCCAACTCCGGTAGATCCATCTCAACCAGCAATGTAGCCAGCTCATAATTATTCGCCAGCATGGACGCATTCGAAAGCACGAGCTCTCGAAAGAGCGGTCGCAACGGTGACAGCGGCACTTGCGAATTGAACTGCCTCAACACGTCGAGCGAGAATGGCGAAACGGAGTTCGCGGCAGCACTTTCCTTTACAAGAAACTGGATTTGGTTCATTACCCACGATTCAGGCCGGAGCAACTCGATATGCAACTCCGAACCATCCGCCCTAGGCATGACGAGCGATAGCTTGAGCCAATCACTCCAGTTCGGTTCTTCGCAAGCTTCGCGTTCGCCTTGCGATCTCTGCGGATTGCGAGCCAGCACCCGGTCTCCAACTCGCAACTGTTCGATTGGTTTTGTTGCGATACGCAACTTTGCGTCGTTGCCAGACCTAGCCGCGAAAATGACGTCGGAACGCATCGCCCCACGATCGCCCGCCGCGTGACTCGATCGAAAGCTAGGGAGCGTGAGGAGCACAACGCTAGACACTACAACTAGACCAGCGGCCAGTCGCAGCAGGCTGCGATTATTTTTGGGTCGTGGAGGAGGCGGCAAGTGAATTTACCTCAAGCCTTGCGTGATGCATAACGAACATGTCAGCCTACCAATCGCCCGCTGCACGATTACTTGCAGGTGTTCTTTTCGAATTGGGGAATCTTCGATATCGACGCGGTCGTTTTTGATTTATACCGCAATTCTTGGCGGGACGGGACGTGTCTCAAGGGTGAAAGCTCAAGAGATGGGATTTGAGAATCGCTATCCCCACTCGTGAAGTGCTCACGATGAGGCGTTCGTCCATATAAAATGTACTTGTTTAGCGTTCAGAAACTGCTGTCTGTGAAATTGGTGGTGATTTGACCACAATTCAGGAAGCGTAGCTGTTCCAACCAAGATCACGACCGACTGTCCAGATTGCAGACCGCTGCTGGCACGCACGTCAAGCAACGTGAATGTCCAGTGCGATTATTGGGGAGGATCCTGAGCTGTTTCAAACAACTGTCGCAATGACACGAAAAGAGGCTTTCGCCAAAAGATCGTGTCTGGTGTTAGGAGGAGTAGTTAGGACCGAAACTTTGCTATTCACATGGCTTGCGAAATCTCTCAGGCTCCAGCATCGGATGTTTCCGTCACGAAACGAAACAGGCAACGAACGGTCTTGCAAGCAGCTACACTCCAGGCTCCATCGCGGCCATGACCGCAAGGCGTAGTTTTTCTGTTTCGGCTTTCTCATTGAGAAACCAGTCGGTGGACCAGATTCGGTGGATATTCCAACCGCGCGAACGGATGACTTCTTCTCGTAGGCGATCCCGATCCCGTGCCGATTTGGCTGAGTGATAAGTTGCGCCATCGCATTCGATGCCCAGTAGGAACGACCGGTCCCCGTCTCGCCGCCGAACGCCGATGTCGACATAGAATCCGGCGACGCCGACCTGTGGGACCGCTTCGAGTCCCCATTCGGCGATTTTCTTGCCCACCGCAATCTCAAACGCAGAGTCCGGTTCCTTGCCTGTCGTCGCCCCCGATTCATCAATCGTGCCGGTCACTGCGTACGACAGGAAGCTCTTGTATGCATTAACGCCGCGGCTTTTGTCCGGTCCACCCTGGATTTCGCTGGGGTGAATCGAATGGAACACAACCATTCGTTTTCTCGAACGCGTGACTAAGACATTCAGTCGTCGCCATCCCTTGGCAGAATTGATGGGGCCGAAACGCTGGAACAGCCGTTGCGATTGCGGGTCTCGGCCATAGGTGTAACAGACGAAAATCACGTCTCTTTCGTCACCCTGGAGGTTCTCTAAATTCTTAATAAAGAGATCTTCTTCCTGCTCTCGGAGTCTGCCGACTGCGAACGCTGCAGCCGGGTCAGACTCACAGCGCTTCTGAAGTAGCTCATCAATTGTTTCCGATTGTCTTTTGTTAAATGTCCCGACACCAAGTGACTCATCTGGATTTACCATCGCGTGACGCACGATTTCTTCGACGACCCTGTTGGCCTCGACCATATTTAAACCACTCCTGCAGGTTGCGTCCTCGACATAGATGTGCTGGATACCGTACCGCTCCGGATTACTTTTGGGAGACGGAAACACAACCAAATCGTCGTCATAAAACTGTGTGTTTGAAAAATGGATCAGGCTTTCGTGTTCACTGCGGTAATGCCAACGGAGTCGGCGAAACGGCTGGAAAATTTTCATCGAGGCTTCAAGTACGGATTCAGTGTTGTCGAATTGTGTTGACTCACCATCCTCCAGGTCTTCGCCCACTTTGTCGAAAAATGACGTCGGTGGGAGCTGCTTCGGATCGCCCACCACCACGATCTGTTTGGCACGCAATAACGTTCCGATGGCATCTTCGGGTTTAATCTGAGATGCCTCGTCCATGATGACGAGATCAAACTCGATGCTATTTTCAGCAACGAATCTTGAGACCGAAAGTGGGCTCATCATGAAACATGGCTTGAGAGCTTGCACAGCATTACCGGCTCGGTCGAGTAAATCCCGAATGCGGCAGTGGCGCTGCTGCTTTTGGGTCTCGTGGCGAATTAGCGATAGTTCAGTGAACTCTCCAACACGTCCTTTTGCATTTCCTGCAGGAATCTGTCTTCGCGCGGCATGGGACGCGATTTCGCTGTGCCGCAATGCCTGCAGCTCTCGATCGAATCGTTGAAACTCATTTCGCAGGCCATCAAGGTGACGCCCGCTAATCGATTTCAGCAATTCTGAACCTTGAAAACAATCGTCAGCAGCAAGTTCCAAGACCGATAAACGGTAGCAATCAACCAGCTGCTGAGATGCGATTTGTCCATCGATCGCAAGGTAGCACAGTCCGACAACTCCGACTTCTTCGCATCGACTGAGCGATGTCGTGAATGCACACCATGCCGGTAGTTGTTCCAAGCATGAAAGAAGTGTCTCCGTTTTTTGCGTGGTGCTCCCGTCAAGCAACTGAGGAGGATCAACTCCAAGCCAGGTGTTGGCAAATTGGCCGTGTTTCCTAAGTTCATTGCAGTGCGATTGCAGGAGTTTAGGGCACATTGAAAGTTCTCGCGAAAGACTTGCGATCGATGCGATAACATCGCCGTCTAGCGATCGCAATATCGCGAGTTTGACTGCTTCGGGTAGAGCATGCAGGGTACTTAAACCGGCGACGATCCAGTCGTTTATTTCTCTTGTTGAGCCCGGTTGAGCGATGGTGAGTTCATAAAGGCCCGCCTCGACGAGACAGGGCCAATTACGTGGGTCGCTGATATACGCTTGATTGTCAATCAGTTCATTGGTGAGGTCGCAGCGTCTTCGTAGTTCGAGATGTGTAACCGAATTGTCGCCGAATACACCGATTGCTGATTCGATCAGGCGTGCTTTTTGATCAAGCCATTGCAAACAGGATTGCGAATCCATCCTGGCGAAATCAGGAAGATGCGAAATCGCCATTGTGGGGCTTGCACTTTGCGTGACGATTTGCGAGAGAGAATCTGACAAAGTCTTTGTGCTGAGTTGAGCTAGATAACCATCACGTTGGCCAAGCAATTCTAGTGCTGTATCGGCATTGAGCCCGAACTGTGCTGCGGTGCGAGCCCAACTGAATGCGGTTTCCAGTTCTTTCCAATCAGTTTGTTCGCCTTGGAAAAATAATCCTAGTCCTTCACATAATTCAGAATCCTCGTTGAACGCAGCGAGAGATTTTTCTATCTCAATTCGCTGGCGCGCAAGGCGGGAAAAATGCTCTACTTTCTCAAATGGCCAATCACCAGGGATGTTCAGTTGGGAAGTGATACGCGTGATAGTTTCCGACAGTTGGCAGATTGATTCGATTAGCCGCGACAACTCGCAAAATGGGCTCTTCGCAATCGATTCGAACGCTCTTGGAGCAAATTGAATCGACTCACTGAGTAAAGCTCGGTAATCGACTAGCGTTTGTTCAATCTCCCCCAACGGTTTCGACAGTGGAAGTTCGCGGAGGCTTTCGACGAGCCGAAACGATCGCTCGTAATCAAAGCCAATAAGCCGCATTTGCGTTGCCCACGTGCATCGCTGCTCGATCGATTCCCATGAAGTCGCGATTCCTTCGAATCCACTCCCAAAGGCTTCCTGCGGAGCTCTGGCTTGTGAAAACTCATCTGCATCCAGGGCCGCAACGTTCAAGTCCTCCAGTGACTTTATCCATTCACCGAGATCGCATTCGGCATCAATCGCGACGAATTCGTCTAGCTGAGATTTTGCCTCCTTGAACTCTCGACTGAAAACACGAAGCCAAGACTTCCGGTGTTTTCGAAGTGCCCTCGCGATTGAGGTGACCAACTTTGGTTCTGGCACGGAAGGCATGTGGAATCTTGAATCCAATTCTCGGAGTCGCGCCGAGATCATTTCGCTCTTGCGAACGCTTTCATCGAAGACGACTTTTGCTTCCGATCTGAACATTGTCTTGAAGAACTTGTCTTTCTCGAACGCGATTGGATTGCATGCGAGTTGAACGAGTTTGAATCGCCGTTCGAGTTCTTCAAGGGTGCTCGGAATGGCCAGGTCTTCGCGGCTGAGTTCAGGTGCCATCGCAACGATCTGATGAACTGCTCGGAGCATCCTCACTGCCCATTGGTGAAGTCTCACTGTCCCATCAGACGTTTTTGCTGGTATGAATTCAGCTGGCAGTGCCTTTATTGCGCGTACAAGTTGATCGAGCGTTTCGGAAGACGCGGGGGTGATGGCGTACGTTCCGGCATCCAATTCCTCGACGGCTCGTTTAGCCAAATCTCGTCTGCTTTGTAGCGACTGGCATTTTTGGATCGCCGAACGGTACAGTTCTTTTCCGCGGTCGAGGAACATCGGTGCGGTGATAGCGTTTTCTTTTTTGGCAATTGGGTGTCGAATCAATTGCAGTACCTTGACTCGTCGACGATAGTCATCTGAAAGGTCCGTTGGCCGGAGCCCTAACTTGGCGAAAATACGTGCCGCACTATCCAGGATTTCAACTGTCTTTTTAAGATCGCTAAGCCATTTCAATACTTCCACGCTCGATTCGGTAGTTGCCCCATCAGTCCACTCTAGGTCATCGAGATAGTGAAGCAGAACTGGATTGGTCTCAGATGCTTCGATCAAAGCGACATCAAACTCACTCTCCAGCCGTTCCTCTTCAAGCTTTTGGAATTGGATTTTGGTGAGCAGTTGTGTGCATTCAGTATTGACGGCTAGGGACGTTAACTTGGCAGAAATCGCGTTGTCGCAATCCGGGACAGAATTGGCAAGTGATTGCAATCGATCAGTGTCTAAGCGATCAGCAATTTGAACTGCTTCCGTTGCATCAATCGAGATAAGCTGAGATAGTTCGGTAGCCGCATTGCGATACCGGCTTGCGGACTGGCCTATTGATTCAAGGTGTTCCTTGATTGTCTCGGATTGTCGAAATGCGAATTGTGATGCCTCGAACCCCCACCAAGGATTGGAGCGTGGTTCGCCGGTGTCTTCGAGCACCCCAGAAAACGTAGTCAATGCTTGGATGGTGCGATCGAACTTGTCCCGATCAGACGGTATTTCGGAGATCGTGTCACCTTGGTAGGAGGCCCCAGTTCCGCGGAGTAGAATGACCTCCCATAGAAGGTCGTAGAGCGTCTGCCGATATGGTCCTACTTTTCGTGACATTTCGGCAACGTAGGCATTCAGTTCATCTCTTCGATTGTTGAGCGAATGACGCGTATTTTCCAAAGTTGTCGGCGAATCATAGTCTTTCGAAATTCGTTCGCGGAGTGCATCGAAAACATGTCTTGGTGAGGCCGAATCGCTGTGCAGTTCCAAACAAAAATCATCAAGTCCTAGGCGCTGCATACGGTCGTGTACGACCTGCAACGCAGCCAGTTTCTCTGCGACGAACAACACCGTTTTACCGCTCGCGATGGCATCCGCGATAGCGTTCGTAATTGTCTGCGATTTTCCAGTGCCAGGTGGCCCTTCAATGACCAAGTTGCGGCCATTACGTATATCCACGAGTGCGGATTGCTGGGAGCTATCGGCGTCTAGCGGCAACATCAGCCGTTCGACGGTTTCGTTCTGATCGACGTTGTAGTCTGGCGCGTAGAGTGCTGCACCATCAGTGTCCGATTGATCATCAGAGGTGCCGCACACCATCCTTTCAATGATCTTAGCTGTCTGGCTATCGGCCGAAAGATCCCAGTTTTTGGGATCGATGTCGGCGTACATCGAAAGTTTGTGAAACGAAAAGAAGCCAAGAAGTGCTTCTCGCTTGATCTTCCAACGAGGTTTGGACTTGACTGAGTCGGCGATGGCTTCGAAATACGATTCCGGAGAAATCTCCAGGTTGAACTCGGGAAGAGATATGTCAAAGTCTTTTAAAAGCTTTTTCTGAAGACAAAGGTTCGATTGAATTTCGTCTTCGTCCCATACGACTTGGAAACGGGGCTCGCCGTCGCCTCGTGAATCCTTTTCGATTTGAACGGGAATCAGAATAAGAGGCGCAATCCGCTCCTTGTCCGAAGAGTCTGACTCTAGCCACGATAAGAAGCCGATTGCCATGAACAGGTAGTTGATTCCTGTTTCCTCCATTGCGGTTTTGGCATCCCGTGAGATGGACCGCAGCGTTGAATTCAACTTTTCTTGGGTCAGATTGGTTTGCAATCGGTCATCAAACAGGCGTCGATTCGCTTCCGTCTTTTTCTGCGTCGGCGTTGGTAGTTCGATAGGCTTTTTGCATACAGTTGGTTTTTCATCGACTGCAAAAATTTCGCTCGAAACTTCGGTATTCGTTTTGGGCTTGGCATCGTATTGACCATCGGGCTTATCTTGGGGAGCCGCTAAAGGTTGAACGGAGCTCTCGTCTGAATCGGACGTTTCGTCGGTGTCTTCGATCGGAGAATCGGGAATGAAATCAAGCACAGATGGCTTTCCCAGATCAACCAGACGCTGATAGATCACATTTGGAAGCTCATCAACGATTTGAAGTGTTTTGCGGTTACTCTTGCGATAGCTAAGCAGCGGATTCCGAAGACTTAAATCCAGTAATCGTTCCCTGAATCGTTCAATTTCTTGAGCGAGGTTGATTGACATCGTGTTCGAACCGGCCTGTTGGTTTTTTAGTAATCGAAGATAATTGCTGGGCGCGGTATCATAGTTAAATAAGTGTTGGTCAGGGGGGGGTTCATTTGGAAGAGCTGTGAGCCCCCATTGGGATGGCGATTGGCTTTGTCTCGCTTAGTGCCACTCTCTGCCTGCGACGGCGTTTTTATCGCGTGGTTGTCTTTTGGCCGAAGGCCATGCGTACCGTACGCTGGGGCATCGCCCCAGTTTTCAGTTGGCCGATCGGCGTCTTTGGCTGAAGGCCATGAGCACCGCTGGCTTTGTGGGGATTGGCAGGTGAAATTGACCTTCGGCCAATCTGGGCTTTGGGAATCGTGTTCCTGTGGCGATGCCACAGGCTAAGGTGTTTGAGGCCTTCGGCCATGTGATTGCAGGTCAAGCAGAGGTTGCGTTTCATCGACCCGCAGCGCACGGCAACGGGCTCGATGCCAAAAGCACTGCTGGCTTTGTGGGGCATGCAGGTGAAATTGACATTCGGCCAATCAGGACTTTGGGGTTCGTGTTCCTGTGGCAATGCCACAGGCAATGATCTTTTTGCCTTCGGCGATGTGATTGTAGATCGAGCAGAGGTTGCGTTTCATCGACGTATCGGTGCACGTCGACGGGCTTGTTGCCTGAGCACTGCTGGCACCTTGCGACGCTGCTTCAACTTTCAAGCCGATCGCTTTTCAGCAGGCCCCTTCGCTTTGGTGAATTTGCTGGGAGAAGTGGTCGTCAACGGTCTTGGATTTGGGCTTCTGGTGATAGCGAGTCCCACGGTGAAGACGGATCAATTCATCCACGACGCCAACTCAGGTACCACGGAGTCAGGGGTAGCGATTTTGGATGTGATGCAGCTTTCACAGGTGGACAAATTGATCGAGCCAGTGATATCGCTGTCGTCAGCGTCCAAATTACCATCAACTGCCACGTTGGGTGACAAGTGATTGTCGAAAAACTGGCCTCATGCGAAGTGGATTGCGCGTAAGCTATTACGTGTGAGAGGTATTGCTCGATTCAGTTCTTGTCAATGAAGTCAGGCGGTGTTTTGAATGTGGCGGCGGCAAACCTATTTTGGGCTGATTGGTTTTATAGTTGCGTCGATAGGTCTTTTGGATCGTACGGGATTCGGGCAAGAACCTCAGTATCAAGAGATCGCCCAACGGCGACGTTCCGTTCTGCTCGCAAAGAAGGGAGAGTGGAAGCTTCGCGATGGTCACGTTTTGTCGGGGCGAATCGAGGAATCATTAATCGAAGGTCGGTTTGTCGTGCGCAACTGGACAGGCAGTAGCGTCTCCACGGAAGTGTTCGTTCCTCTGCATGCGTTCAACGAAAGCGATCAAAATCAGATTCAAGCGAAGCACTTGCAGAAACGGAACTACGTCCGTTACCAATATCTGCCGCGTCTATTCCAGCACCCATCGTTAATGGGTGTAAGGTATCCCAAACCCTATGATCGGCTCGCCGGTGCAGTCGCGATTGAAAATGGCAAGGTATTTTGCTGGTGGGGTGACAAGCTGTATCGTGTGGACGAATCCGAGGTCCCGGCCGAATATTTGAAAGACTTAAAAGTCGCTTTCAAAGATTTCGGCAGCGGCTACCGGTTGCACATTGAAGATTGGCTACCAGGGACCATCGCCGGCAAGGTCCTTGCCGAGACACCAGACAGCTTTGTATTCGAATCGACTCCTGATAAAAGGCAGGAAAATCCCTTTGACTTCCCCATTGGAACTCGTTTTCGGCTGCCAAAGCGAACCATGGGCCAGATTCTGGAACGGGAGATGCGTGCCTGTTTGGGGCGTTATGCTCAACTTGAAGAGTCGGTGAAAATTCCTGATGCAGAGTTAAGCCAACTTCCTGTCCTTTGTCGCTGGATGAAGGAATATGGTGCTGAATGGGCTTTGTGTCGGCCGCCCTCTGCGTCGCGTCAGTCAAGCATTCAAACAATTTCATCCGACGGCGAAGCATCGATTCCAATCTATCAATTGTCCTGCGCCGACCACTTGGAATTCGAATTGGCGGCGATCGATCGTGAAACCAGTTTGGGGCCTGTGGATCGAAACGATGCGGCATACTTGGTCTTAGCTGACACAGCTTTCGAGCGACGGCATTGGACATTGGTCCCTGGTCGCGGGACACTCTCTGCGCGGTTGGTTGGTGCGATCATAAATGGTTTTGCCTTTGACTCTTTTGGCGAATACGTCTTCGTCGAGGCATCACAGCTAAGCCCAATCGACCGTCGGGTTGCACGAATCGCGACAAGCTCGCAGACGCTCGACTGGTTGGACGAAGAAAAGCTTAAAAGTCTGAGCACGAAGCGCATTTTGGTGCACTTTTCCCGTAAAGGTTCGATCGTGGAGTTGGGGAAGTCTTTTGAAGTGCAAGGAGTGATCAACTCTTCTAGCACTGCATGGCATGCTGGTGAGCAGGCGTCGACCAATGGGATCCATTGGGAACACTTTCTCGCGACAACTGAGAACGATTCTCTGCGAAAGGGACTCGAGAGTCTTGTCGATCAGGACAGTCGGTCTGCAGAGGACAAGATCGCTTGGTATCGCGAAAAACTGAAGCCGGCTCCGGAACTGATTGCCGATCTTCCGAAACTCAAGTCATTGCCAGTCAAGCCTGTCGATAGAATGTGGCGGCTCGGCAACGATCGTCCAGGTTTGATTGCCAAGTTGGTCGGACGCTATGGAGATGATTGGGTGTTCGAGATGCAGGTGGATGATCAACCCGTGAATTTCTTGGTCGGGATGGAGGACTTGAGCGAAGAAGATGAAGCAATCGCTAACGCGGTGATCGGCCGACTTGAACCAAGTAATTGGGCCGACGTTTTGCCAACTGCAGATAACGGTCAATATTACCGGTTGTGGCTTGATCCTCGAAACAAAACATTGCTGTCTCCGATACCCGGCGTCGTGGTCCAGGTCTCTCCCCGTCGAGCAGAGTTTCTAAACGTTCAAGGGGCTTCGTTTTCTGACTTCGATGTTGGCCGTCAGAAAGGAATCGGAGAGGAAGTCCAACGTCTCTATCAATTAGCGATAGATCGCGGGAGAGTACGTCTTGAGCAACGGCTGTCAAAACTTCCCCTTTGGTCATTTCAGGATAGCCAACAAAACGTGCGAGCGACGCTTGTCGGGCAAAGCGGTGATGACGCGATCTTTGCGGATGATCAAGAACGCCGCTTTCGTGTTTCAACGGCCTGCCTCGACGATACGGGACAGCGATCGGTATCCCATGCCGACATAAAAGTGCCGGTGTCGGAAGCCAGCAAATTGCCGAGACTGCTGGTCGGAAGAGAACGGCTTTTAGGGCCCGGTTTGATCGAGCGGGTTGGTCATCGAACGGACGGGTATTTGAAGTTGAAGCACGCGTTTTCGGTTTACACATCCAATGGTGGAGGTCAAGCGAAAAGTGGTCGAAACGGCGTGAGCAATCTGCCTCTGTCAAGTTTGACTTTGCGTCAAAGCAGGCTGCTTATCGCCGATTCCATCCGCACAGAATCGTCATTGGAAGACAACCGTTCCATCGACGAAGAACTCGCAAGCCCAATCGACCAGGCGGATATCATCAGCAAGGTACCTGAATTGGATGTCGATATTCGCCGGAAAATTGAATCGTTCTTGTGGCCGGATGGACGCGGCAAGATGCGGTCGCTCGACACCGTCCGCTGGCAACAGTCGAAGCTACAGATTCCCGAAGACGCAGAGCTAGTGACCTGCAATCACGACGCCACGTTCGGTTTGATGAAGGACTCGTCGGGCGAATTGCTATGGTGTCAGTTCTCCAGCGGGAAAACGATCCCAGCACCGTCGGTTAATCTTGACGGGATTTCACATGGACCTTGGGTGGACCGGAATCGTGTTCAGTTGTGGTATGTGAGAGAGGGGCGGCTGTTTCTCTGCAACAAGGAAGGTGATCGAGAATATCCGATCAACCAATCCAAGACACCGGTTGTCGCCGCAGCGATGTCTGGTGATCACCAGAAAATCTTTTTGATCTTTCAAGACACGACGTGTGTTCGACTCGATTTACAGACTGGTCAGGAAACAACATGGCAGTCGGGAATACGGGAATACAAACCGGATGAAAAGATCGAGCTTGTCGCGTCGCCGAACGGAGATGGGATCGCTTATTTTTACGGCAATGTGTTTCAAGGGCAGCAGTTCGATAAAGAACAACCGCTTCCCAGTGAGGCTAACTTTCTACTGATTCAGCCGAGTGAATCGTCGCAGATCGCAGCTGGGAAAACGCTTTCTGCACTTTACACATCAGACTCGAATCGAGTGGATTTGATCTGGCATGAACATGGGGCCGCACCATCAGGTGTGTCCCTTCCCGTGATGCCGGATCGAATTGATATCGTCGATTTAGGTTTTGGCGAAGTCTTACAGGTGATTGGCAATTCATCCGAGCCGATCTACCGCAATGCGGGGTACCGGTTTGTCGCATGGTTCGATCCGCACAAAAGACTATTTCTGTATCGGCCACAGGTAATCGAAGGGGCACCAATTGATCGTCGGTCACCAAAGTCGAATTGGATGGCTGGCGAAAGTGCGATTGTGATCGAGCAAACAGATCAGGGATATGTCCGATCGAGACGCAACGACCGTGCCGCAGTATCGGTGGATCTGTATTTGAGTTCGCTGGCGAAAGAACTCGTCAACGAAATGGATATTGGGCAAATCGCGGCCACCATGTCGTTCTTGGATCATCCCGATTGCCGCGCCCAAGGCGATTATTCGGGAGCCTTGGTAAACCAATTCTTTGCGGCGGTGACAGCCAATGTGTTGGACTTTCGGCCGCATCTGGGAGGCGACCCTATTGAGCGGTCGTTCCGAGTTGCTGGGCGTTTGGGAGATCGGTTTCCATCATCCGACATTGCAAAGTGCATTATCGCAAACGTGTACGACTCGTATGCGTGGGATGCGCGCGGTACTGGTTTTGCTGGCAGCGTGTCAGAGTATCAGTGGACCGTTTTTCACAAGTATGTCGCAAAGGCCGAGAGTATTTGCGAGCCGTTGCTGAATCGTCCTCAGCCGAATTCGCAAGTGTTTCAGTTGGCGTTGGAATTGGCACGGACAAACGGAAAGCCCCTCGAAGAAATCGTTCAATTGGCGAGTCGAATTCGTCAAAGTCCTTACCGGGCCGACGTCTCATTGCACCACTTGGTTGCCATCTATTTGATGCCCCGCTGGAATGGCGCACCCGGAATGCTCGAAAGCTATATGGAAAACGTCGCTCAGACGATTGGAGGCCAGGAGGGGGATGCGGTTTATGCAACCGTCGCACAGAAGTTGAGTTCGATGGGCGGTCCGGATGGACCGGCATCGTTGGGCTTCAATTGGGATTTAGAACGTTTGAAATCGGGAACGCGTGCCAGCGTCCAATCTCGACAAAATTTGGACGTTCTCAGTCATACCCTTTTTATCTTAGCGAACCGTGGTGATATCAATTCATTCATCGAGCTGAGTCGAATCGGAGCCGATCGAGCAATGTTGGCTCCCAGTGTGGTGTCGTCGATGTTGACCGAACCGGCGCAGGCCAATCCTTCAGACAGGCGAGGTTCGAACAAATCCGACGGGATTTAACTACCTGCGAGCCGCTGTGATCGCTCTGCAGTTCGGTGTTGTCGTCAATCGATCTGTGCAGATCTCCGCCAGCTGTGTTCCGTCAGACTCACTCGCTAAAAACTCTGCGGTCGAGTCGGCTAGTGTGGCCCCATCGTTCACGGAAGCTTTCGGTGGGGTGGGGAGCTTGTCTGGGAGATGCTGGTGGCACCACTTTGCACCCGTTTGGGCCGCTTTACGCCAGGGATGTTGGGGGCTTTGGGCAGCAATCTCGCGATGAATGCTAGCAACGTGATGGCGGATTCGTCTTGCGTACCTGGGGGTGTCTCCGCTAATAGAGGGACTGTTTAATCAATTAGCTCTTGGATCCAAGCTAGAACGGTGAGATGGGGCAATACGAATCGACCTGTTGTCCACTTTGTAAAAACGACTCAAGCGAGCCGACGAAGTATAGCGAAGGCGCTCTCAAAATCGTTCGCTGTCAGAATTGTCGACTCTGGTATCTTTCACCGCGTTTGACTGAAGACGCGATGCTCGAACACTACATGAAGGCGGATTACTTCGAAGGTGGTGATTCGGGCTATGACAGCTATGCCGCGCAAGAAGAATCCTTGCGGATGACGTTTCGTCGCTTGCTCGGTGAAATGTCGAAACGCGGAATGTGTGGTGGCAGCGTTTTAGACATTGGCTGCGGCTATGGCTATTTCTTGCAAGAGGCCGAGGGCTACTTCCGGCAACGCTATGGGACCGATTACTCAGCCGGCGCCTTAGCCCAAGCGAAATGGTTTGTGGATAAAGTTTATCAAGGCGGCATCGATGACGTCCCCGAGGAAGAGCAATTTGACTGTGTCGTTGCTTTCCACGTCATCGAACACGTCTATGACCCGACGACCTTTGTGAATTCGCTTTACCGCCGGTTGAAACCAGGCGGGACGATGATACTGGCGGCGCCTGACATGGGCAGCTGGTGGCGGCCGCTGATGGGGCTGAAATGGCCGTCGCTGAAATATCCCGAACACGTTGTCTATTATGACAACAAAACCTTGAAGCTGCTGATGGAAACGGTGCCGCTGGAGAGCCATCAATCGATGCCTTATCCACATGCATTTCCACTGAACCTCGTGTTCAACAAGTTGCGTCTGCCTGAGTTTCCGGAGTTCGGTAAACGCGCCGTATGGATGCCGGCGACAACGGTTGCGATTGCGGCTAAGAAACCGTTAGCGGAAGAAGTCAGGGTGGCGGCATGACGGCATTGCCAGAACTGTCTGTCGTCTTGCCCGTCTATCGAGAAGCCGAGCACATTGAAAGCAGCTTGTCGGTGATCGATCAAACGTTGGCGGCGTTGGACATGCCGTATGAGATCATCTGTGTGGATGATGGTTCACCCGACCAAACTTGGGAGGCGCTGGATCGTTGTGTTTTGAGTTTTAGCAGTGTCCGGGCGATCAAGCTGAGTCGCAATTTTGGCAAAGAGTATGCCGTCCTGGCGGGCTTGGAAAGCAGTGTTGGCCAAGCTGTCGTGGTGATGGATTGTGATCTTCAGCACCCGCCGAGCGTCATTCCCGAGATGGTTCGGCTGTGGCGGTCCGGGAAGTACAAAGTGATCGACGGGGTCAAACGCAAAGCCAACCGTCGGAATCGATTGGCCGAATACGCGGCGCGAAACTTTTATCGCACCTTCCGTCTGTTGACGAAGGCTGATCTCCAGAACAGTTCCGATTTCAAGCTGCTTGATCGTGCGGTGGTCGATGCCTACCTGGGACTTCCCGAACGACAGCTATTCTTTCGAGGATTGGTGTCTTGGATGGGCTATTCGCGAACCAGCGTCGAATTTGAAGTCGCTGATCGCACCGCTGGCGAGTCGAAGTTTTCGGCCAAGCATCTGATCGCATTGGCAACTGACTCGATCATCGGTTTCAGCGAAGTCTTGTTGCAGACGGCCACCGTCGTTGGTGGTTTGTTCTTGTTGTTTTCGATGGGGATCGCAGTCCATACCATCTATCAGTATCTCACCGGTAACGCGGTCGAAGGTTTCGCGACGGTGATTTTAATCCAGCTCTTAATTGGCGCCGCGATGATGCTGGCCATGGGAGTGATCGGGCTTTATATCGCAAGCATCCATCGTGAACTCAAATCGAGGCCACGGTATTTGGTCGAATTTGAGCGGGGCGGAGAATCACTGCGGCCGGAATTAAGTCTGAACGTTCCTGAGACGGACCTCGAACACCTAACCATTGATCATGAGCACGCTAACCAATCCCCAGCCTACGGAAATTACCGAGCCAGGCGATCGGTTGGCCAACTGGTCCATGGGCGGCAACATGGTCAACGCATTGTTCTTCACTTGCCTGATCAGTCTGGTCGCTATTCCTCTCATTCTGCTGCGGGGTAGCGAAGCGGTCGGTACGACTTGGTTGGTGCCGACTGTCTTGGGTGCTTGCGGCTGTGTGGCGGCTTTTTGGTGCGTCCGAGTTTCGGTGACACCAATTGGATTGCCAAGCAAACGTCAGACAACGCGATTGGATGTCATTGCGATTCTGGCGATTGTTTCGCTGTCGTTTGTTGCCTTTTATCTTCCACAGACCGCCAATTTTTGGGGCGGTTACGACGAATTTCAAGCGTTCAGCGAGGTGAAGTCGGTTGCCTGGAGCGACGCGTTTGATTCAATCAACGGTCGACCATTGCTCGGCTTGTCGTTCGCACTTGGCAAGCTAACCGGCGGCGGTTCGATCGAAGGCCACCTGTGGTTTGCTTGGATCATCACGACCGTGAATGCCATTTTGCTTTGGGGCCTGGTTCGATTGATGTTGCCCAATGCGAGTGCGATGGCATTTGCCGCGGCGGCACTCTTGGTTATCAATCGGGCTGACCCTCTAAAGTTCTATCCTCTATGGGCAGCCTCGCCTTATTCCTTGGCGGTCGGCCTAACGCTTGCCGCAACGATCCTGTTCGTCTGGTCTTGGCGAAAGCAGAACCGAGCGATGCTGATTGCCGGTTGTTGCTGCTTGGGGGCGTCACTGTTGATGTATGAAGTCGGCTATCTGGTTGCCATGGTTCCATTGATCATGCTGACAATGGAACGTCAACGCAGTCCGCTATGGCGATTTTGGTGCTACGCGTGGTGCGCAACGCTTGGGCTTTTCGCACTACGTGTCGTGTTGTTCAATCTTAGTGGAGAATCATCTTATCAGGCTCAGCAATTTGCATCGTCTGGATCAGAGTTGAACTCGTTCAGCGACAACTTTTTCCTGCATCTATCTCAGATCAAGCAATACACGTCGTTTTCTAAAGATTCGATGCGAGCACACCCGATGGTGGGCTTGGTTGTTTTCTCCGTCGTTGGGGGACTGACTTGGCATCTCTCAAAGCAAAGCGGTACTGCGACGGTCCGGCAAGTGTGGGGCTCGGTCACGCTCGCCGCGATCGGAATGGTTCTGGGCATAGCGTTGTACTCTCACATGCAAGGCAACGAACGGACGCAGTTCTTCGCGGCACCCGCACAAGCGGTGTTGGTTGTGGGCGCAATTGCCATGGTGATGTCAAAGCTTCCCGCGACTTGGAATGCGATCGGGTTCAGTCTGTGTGTTGGGTTGGTGACGGCGAATGGTGCGGTGCAAAGTTATCGGTCGCAGTTTTCGGACCACAACGTTTCCTATCGATCCATCGTTCATGTTGTTGAGCAGCTAAATGTATTGACCGCCGGGTCGGACGAAGACTTGGTTGTGATGATGTTGTTTGAAGGTAGCTCGCCGACAGGTTGTAGTTATCACATGACCTGTACAAGTAAGAATTTATTGCAAAGGCGGGTCTACACGCTTGGTGAGCAGCAGGATGGGATGATTTCCTTCGAGTTCCGCGACACTGAGATGCGAAGTCCGGCAAACGTCGTGTTCAACGATGACTTGGTGGTTCCCTATCGGAATGTCGTGTTCTGTCATTTGGAGAGCGATGGGACGGTGCGATTGCTTCGCGAGATGCCCAGTCGCATTGTTGAACAGCTGGATAAGGCGGTGATCGATCGAGGGTATGATCCATTTGCCGTGCTTCCTGCGGGCGAGGTCATGCCGCATCCCGAGTTTGACTATCCAAGTTGGAGTGGACCGCCCGCAGATGTGGTGCGAATTCGGCAAGGCGTAGTTCTAGGATCAGGCTGGACGACGCGTCATTTCAGTGCGGGGAGCGTCTATCGGGATGTCGAGAATCAAGCGGAAATCATCATCAATGGTCAAGGCAAAACGACCGCGATTGTCGATCTTGATTTCGGAGTCTTACCCGGGGTGATCGCTTCCGGAGAGATCATCGCGTCTAACGATGCCGGCGAAACGATCGCGAGATGGAACAGTCTTGAGCGACGTGTCGTCGAATTGTCTGTTCCTTGTGAACCGGGAAAGATGCAAAGGCTGACGTTTCAAGCGACGTCGACAGATGGAGCCATTGTGCCGATGCGTTTCTATGCCGTGGGAACGGTTTATCCTGAAGACACGGCGATGCGAACGAACGCGATTACGCGAGACGGAGTCCGTTTAGGAAAGAACTGGTATCCTTTTGAAAGCTACAAAGGCGAATCCTTTCGCTGGCTGAATACCGACGGCGAGATCCTGTTGCCCTATACGATACTGGGGGCGACACAAACCCTTCGGCTAGATGCGGCTGTCGGCCCCGGTGCGACCGATGGAAGCTGTCAGGTCGATGTCGTCGACGATGATGGCGACGTACTGGCAACAAGCGTTCTCTCCGGTCGCCAGACCTTGCGATTTCCACTGACTGCCAAAGCCAACGGAACACAGCGATTAAAGCTCGTCGTCCATGGAGGTGGCCAGCCGCATGGTGCGGACCCACGTCTCTTGAATCTACGTGTGTTCGAATGTGGCCTGACACCAAGCGGTCAGTCTTCGGATCAGTGATCCGTTTGCCGGGGACACTCCGCCCACGATCGAAACAGTGGGATGTACCAACATGCGGCAAGCAGGTGAGCCGGAATCCCGATCAGCCAGGAAAGCAGGATGAAATTCTCTGGCGATCGGTAAAAGATATGGACCCAGACAAACCAGAGTGCGGCTGCTGGAAAAGATAACCGAAAGGCCTGTCGGGCAGAACGATGGAGGCAATCCTGCCACGCGAGTGGATCTTTGTTTGGGCCGAAAAGTCGCTTGAGCTTCATCGACAGCCATTCGATCACTGGATAGCCCCAGATCCATAGCGAGAGCGACCCGATGGCAATCAAAACCATGTTGACTGCCCGATAGGTCTTTATCAAACCGGCTGAAACCCCAGGGCCATGAAGGATTGCATGGTCGAAGCGGATGTAGTTGTAGATTGCGGGGAGCAAGAGAACGACCAGCAACCCTCGAAACCACATCAACCCTTGATGACGCCGCTTTGACAGATCGTTTTGATCGAGGGAGTCATCCCCAGGGGCTTCGTAGGGATTCGAAGTCATCGTCTGTTGCTGACATTTGGGCACGCAAAAACAAGCAATTCTACGCGATAAGCCCACCAGCGGTTCATCCGGCGATCGCGGCGCAGATCTTCAGGCGGGGTTGTGAAGATGGATCGGCAGTTCGCTTGCTAGCAACATGATTGCTGGCTGGTTCTTTGGACGAACCCGCATTGCTGCCCATCAGATTGCTGGTCAGTGTCATTTTCAATGCGGTTGCTTGATCGTTCTCCATCACAACGCGGCTTTGAACGAACCACCCGACGTGAGGGGAGAAGTTTTCCTGACGCAAGACGAGTACAGACTGCCCATCAGGCTCGCATTCGCTGGCGAGGACGAGCCGTGTCCCTTCTGATTGGCCTGGGAACACATTCAGAATTCGAGTGCTCGTAATTTGATTGCTCATAGAGGATTTTACGATGACGGTGAATCTGGCGGTGTGCTTGTTTTGAAAATGATTCTCAATAAGAAGTAGTCTACCGGAATTGATTTGTCGGTCAATATTTCACCGAGTTGTAAAGTCTTCTTACAGGCAAATCAGCCAACTGCCGGGGCCGAAAAAGCATGGTTTGCCCTAAGTCTATTTCAGGGAAGGGTTTGCGGTGGATGTGGCGTTTCGGGGTTGTTGTTTGGCACGCCGACTGCATTACCGCTATTTCACCACGGATGGTCGCGGTTGACCTCCGTCCCCTAACTCTCTTAGGCCGCCATCGGCAAAGGAAACTGCCATGCTCGTTCTCTCACGCAAAGCTGATCAACAAATCCGAATCGGCGAAGACATCACGATCACGGTTGTTCGTGTAGAAGGAAATCGCGTTCGAATCGGGATCGATGCCCCCCGCGACCAGCGGATTGTCCGCGGTGAATTGGAGCCGATCTCGGAAACGATCGAGTTCGAATTGAGTGAGCGTGAATTCGCGTTCGCACACCAGTCAGAAGAAGCGGTGAAATCCTCGCGCTCGGCAAAGAGTTTGTCGCGGGTTTCGAAAGATCGTCTGTCCGGCCAAGCGGACGCTGCCAAGTCCGAGCCTAAGGTCTACAGCGGCAAAATGAATGCGGACGGAAGCAAAGTCCAATTGAAAGCTGAAGAATCGAATCCAGCCCGTCGCTCCCCGTTGGCCGGATTTGTATCGGCATCGTGATCGACTGCCCTGCCCCACCTCACCGCGAAAGGAATCGCGGCTTTTTTTCTCTTCTCGCTCTCGCTGCTTAGTAAAGACCGCTGACGGTCACTTCAGGGTACTCGTTTTGAGCCTTCTGGTTCTGGGCCTGCTCGTTCTGGGCTGATTCTGTTTCCGCAGGTCGAACCGCGATTCGGTCATTGGCATCGACTTCTTGCAGATGCTCTAACAAAATCCGACGGACTTCGAAGATCGCTTGTCCGGTCATATGAATCTTGGTGTGTTCCGCGTCGACCACCAACTCGCTTTCGGTGTCGTTCATGTGTGCACTGTCGTAGGCGACGATCCCGTCACCACGTCCCGCTTTCTTTTGCAACAAGGTTGGGTCGGCCAAGACGCCGATGATGTTGTGGTACTTCACCTCGGGCGCGTATTTGGCTCGCATCATCACTGGAAAGATCGGTGATTCGGGTGCAAGCGAATCGATCGCGTTTGCCATCGTCAGCAGTTCGGTATCCCGGAAATAGTTGGGATTGCTGTCGACGAGTGTTTTTCCTGTTGCGGTGCTGATCTTCGGCAGTTTGATGACCTTCCGAGCCAACCAGCGAGTGACATCGTTTGCGAATTGGCTGCCACGGTGCGGCGTGCCGATCGTAATGACACGTTTGACGGATTGGTTGGGATGGAAGTACAGCGTACTGACCAGTTTCATCCGCTGCTGCTCGTCTCCTAGCAATTTTTCCCGGGGTTGATCGCTGACGATTTGCCAAAAGTCGTCGCCGCTGTCGATCGTCTGCATCCGGCTGACCAAACCGCCCATGCTGTGCCCGACCAAGACCATTTCGTCGATGGGGGCGTCTTGATGCATCGGGTCAAAGGTTTCGCGGAGTTCTTGCAGGTCCGTCCGAAGCTGTGTCGCGCTGATCCAAAACGGCTGGCCGGAAGGATAGAGGTAGAACCAGAATTGATAGCGTTCGCGGATTTCGGCAAAGCTGCGCAGGTCGTTGAACATGTCCATCCAGGTTCGCGGGCTGGACCACAAGCCGTGGACCATCAGCACGGGAATCCGGTTGGGATCGTAAGGCTCGAGCATGTAGACGCCACGGTTTTTGCTTGCGTCCTCGGGATTGATCAGGCCCTCTGTTTCGCGATTGCGTTCGCGGAAACGCGGCGTATCGAGGAAGAACGCGAGCGGTGTCGTCAGGTCGGTTTCCAGCGGAACCCAGTGGCTGGCCAGCTTGACTTGGTTCGCTTTCAGCGGGTCAAAGAACTCCAGGACGCAAACGTTTGACCCTTCTTTGCTTTCATCGTTTTTCCCGGTGCATCGCATCATTGCCGTCACGGCGTAGCTGAGGCCCTCCGGGTAGTACTTTTCACGTGGGTCGCGTTCGCTGTCGCTTTTGCGGACGGCGATCATCGGAACGCCCAAGCCGAACGTGGTGTGTTTACTGCGGAGCGTTTGGATTTCGTAGTCGCTGACAAATTCGTAGTGATCGAATTCGTCGGCGTTCCATTTGCCACGCATTTCCGTTTGGATCACGAACTCTTGATCGTTCGCTTTCACGCGATAGGTCTGACCGGGCTTGATGTGGCTTTGTTTGCAAAGCAGTCGGAGGGTGTCTTCGAGCGATTCGTTGTACAGGTCACATGTTTCGCGGAACTGAGGGTCGTAGTGGTTTCGGGTCAGTTTCAGTTCTTCGGAAAACAGATAGTCATAGCTGTTGGTCAGCGTGACGCCATAATGTGCGAGCGCATCGCTTTCTCGGTCGGCGAGTTCCGCCTTTTTGCCTTCGACGTAGGAGAGTTCGGCGAGGGAGTGAATCAGTTCCGGGTCGCGGTTTTCGCGAATGGTTTGCTGGATGTTTTGCAGGCAAACGGTGGAATCTTTTTGGTAGCCATCACGCAACCCGTAGCGACGGAGTGTGTTCCACGTCCGTTCACTAATTTGTGGACCGGAATGATTCAGCAACCGCAGTGGCGCGGTCAGTGGGTTGGCGCGTTCGGTGCGTGGCGTGACATAGCGAACCGTCGAGCAGCCGCAGGCGGTGATCAGCAGTATCAGCACTGCTGAGTAAATCGGTGTCGGTCTTGATTCCGTTGCAAACATCCTTGTCGCCCGTCATGCAGTATTTCTGCGCGTTCTTGGCGCAGAGTCGGAGACGGTAGAAAGCCTGGCTTGTTGACGTCAATGTGAATTGAGTTTCACGCCAGCAAGTTTCACGTCGCGGCGTCTTTGATCGAACCGCCGCCCCCCGAACGTGTTAAAATCGGTCGCATGTTCAATACTCCTGGCGATTCTAAATGCGACCGAATCTGGGTCGCGTTCAGGATTACTAGGTAGCGTTCAGGGTCTTGTACGGGCGGGCATGTAATGGAGCGACGACAGTTTTTGCAATCGGCTGCGGGCGGAGCCAGTATGCTGGCAATGTCCTTGTTGCAGGGCAAGCGAGCGGTCGGCGCGGAGCATCTGGCAGGCCCGCATTTCACTCCCCGTGCGAAACGGGTCATCTGGTTGTTTATGCATGGCGGTCCCAGTCATGTGGACCTGTTTGATCCAAAACCAGAGTTGCAGAAGTACGCCGGCAGTCCGCTGCCGGAAAGTTTTGGCAGCGTGATGACCCGTCGCCAAGTTGCTACGAATCCATTGCTCGGTCCGATCCGACCGTTTCGGCCGAGAGGCGAATCTGGAATCGAGATCTCTGATTTCTTGCCGGAGATCTCGACGGTCGCCGACGACCTGTGTGTGATCCGTTCGTTGCATGGCGATAGCGTGAACCATCCGCAGTCGGTTTATCAGATGAATACCGGCAGTATTCTGATGGGACATCCCAGCTTTGGCAGTTGGTTGGCGTATGGGCTGGGGACCGAAAACGAAAACATGCCTGCCTTTGTCGTTTTGCCAGATCCTGGTGGCGGATTGAAAGGCGGCCCCTCTGCATGGGGCAATGGATTTTTGCCGGCGCTTTATCAGGGAACCACGATGCGACCTGGCAAGACGCCGATCTTGAATCTCAACACTCCGTCGGGGATCAGCGCCCAGCGCCAGCGTTCATCGTTGGATTTCTTGAACCGCCTGAATCGGCGCCACCTAAGCAGGCGAGATTTCGACGATGAGCTTGCCGCGCGGATGCAATCGTACGAGTTGGCGTTTCGGATGCAGTCGGCCGCACCGGAAGCGGTCGACTTGTCGCAAGAGACGGAAGAGACGCTGTCGCTGTATGGGATCGATCGGCCGGAAACGAGGGACTACGGACAACGTTGTCTACTCGCGAGGCGATTGATTGAGCGTGGTGTGCGGATTGTGCAGGTCTACTCCGGTGATACGAACGGCTGGGACGCACACGAGGATGTCGACAAAAATCATTCCGAGTATTGTGAACGCACCGACAAACCCGTCGCGGCCTTGCTCAAGGATCTCAAGCGAACCGGGTTACTCGACGACACGCTGGTGATCTGGTGTGGCGAGTTCGGAAGGATGCCAATGAGCGAACAAGGCAAGGGCCGTGATCATAACCCGTGGGGTTACAGCGGATGGCTTGCCGGGGCTGGCATTCGAGGCGGTCGGACGTACGGGGCTACGGACGAAATCGGTCTGCGCGCTGCAGAAGACACCGTCCACGTCAACGAATTTCACGCAACACTGCTGCATCTCATGGGGCTCAACCCGCTCGAGTTGTCCTTTCCGCACAACGGATTGGACGAACGTTTGATTGGTCCCAGCCACGTCGATGTGGTGGAGGGTTTGATTTGATGTTCCGGCAACCGCTGCTGTATTACACTCGCTGGTTTTTTGCTTCGTCCTACGCGATTTTCTTCACGGCCGTTTCGCCTGCCAAAGAACCGCAACCGATTGAAGACTCGGTGGTCGATGAACAACCGATCGAAGACTACGAGCGAGATCATTGGTCCTATTATCCGATCGATTCGCCACCCGTACCTGCTGTTCAAGATCCAGCCTGGTGCCAGACGCCGATCGACCGATTCATCTTGGCAACGCTTGAAAGTGAAGGCCTGCGTCCGGCACCGAAGGCAGACCGATCGACATTGGTACGGCGGCTGAGCTGGGACCTGACAGGCCTGCCGCCCAACTCGGTGCTTGCCAAGCAATTCGCTGCTGATGACGCGTCGCTGTCCTATGATCAGCTCGTCGATCAATTGTTAGCCTCACCAGACCAGGCTGAACACGCCGCGCAGTTCTGGTTGGATTTGGCCAGATTTGCTGAGACCGACGGCTTCGAGCATGACAAGGTACGTCCGACGGCTTGGCAATATCGTGATTGGGTGGTCAAGGCGTTTGCACATGATTTGCCATACGACCAGTTCATCCGCTGGCAGCTCGCCGGTGACCAACTGGAACCGGACAACGACGATGCACAATTGGCAACGGCGTTCTGTGTTTCGGGGCCCGACATGCCCGATATCAATCTGCTCGACGAGCGGCGTCATGTTTTGCTGAACGAAATCACGTCGACTGTGGGCAGCGTTGTGATGGCGCTGCAGTTTGGCTGTGCGCAGTGCCACGACCACATGTACGACTCCATCAGCCAAGGTGATTTTTATCGATTGCGTGCGTTCTTTGATGACGCCGTTGAATTGAAAAAGAACAAGTCGGTCACGATGCTGACGAGCGTCCGAACCGATCGTCCCAGTCGCTTGATGACGCGTGGTGATTTTCGCCGTCCGGGACCGATCGTTCAGGCCGCGTACCCACGCTTACTAAACGCGGATGAAGACTATCCCGATGCCCCAGTTGGGAAACGCGCGGCGTTGGCAAATTGGTTGACGTCACAGGATCACCCCCTGACCGCGCGTGTGATCGTCAATCGCGTTTGGCAAATGCACTTTGGTCGTGGATTGGTTTCAACGCCGAGTGACTTCGGAGTTTTAAGCGACGAACCCAGCCATCCAGAGTTACTCGATTACTTGGCGTCACAGCTAATCGAAAACCGTTGGAGTCTGAAGTGGCTTCATCGTCAAATCGTCTGTTCGAGCGTCTATCAGACGCGCAGCCAACGTCCCACCGATGCAGGGCAACTTGGCTCGTGGGACCAAGCCTTGCAATCCGATCCGGAGAACCGATGGTTGGCTCGTTATCCGCGGCGACGATTGACCGGTGAAGCGATCCGGGACGGCATGCTGCTGCAAAGCGACGCGCTGAATCGTGAAATGGGCGGCGCCGGATTCCGGCCGCCGCTGCCTGACGACATGGTCAAGACGTTGCTCAATGGGCAGTGGAATGTCACCAAAGACCAATCCCAACATGGGCGGCGGAGCCTCTATTTGTTTGCCCGCCGAAACTTGCGGTATCCGTTTTTCGCGACCTTTGATCGCCCTTCGGCGGACCAGCCTTGTGCGTGCCGTGATGAATCGACGACGGCGGTCCAATCATTGACTCTGTTCAATTCAGCGCTCAGCATGACCGCGGCTCAGAATTTGGCAGATGCGTTGATCGTCCACTCGAAGGAAACCGACGAACAGGTCGAAGAGGCCTTTTGGCGAGTCTTTTCTCGGGGGCCGGATCAATCCGACCGCGAAGCGACCTTGCAATTTCTGAGCTCGCAGCTTGATCTGATTCGGCAAGAAGTACCCACAATCGATCGCTCAGTTGCTGAACGCTTGGCGCTGATCGATCTCTGCCGGACGCTTTTGAATTCGAGTGGGTTTGTGTACTTCGACTAGTCCGATCGGGGATTTCAAAGGGCCAGAGCGTCGACATTCGCCCGGCAGATCCGGATATACTGTTGGTCCTCCGGTCTTTCGATCACCTACCCACCTATCGGACTCAACCATGTCTACTTCTCGGCGTCAATTCATCAAAACGAGTGCTGCCGCATCTGCGATTGCGGCTACTGGAGTCAGTTCGCTCGCCTCAGTTCAAGCGCAAGAGGCGTCTGGCAAACTTCGTTTGGCTTCTATTGGTGTCGGCGGTTCACGCGGGCGCTACAACCGTGGCGGACAGATTGCCCGCGAGGCCGCTCGGTTTGCCAACATGGTTGCGGTCTGTGATGTTGATGATTTGCATACCGAAGAGTTCAACCAATCGTTCGGCGGCAAATTGAACAAGTACCGCGACTATCGCGAGATGCTGGAACAGGAAAAACCGCAGGTCGTCACCATCGGAACCCCTGACCACTGGCACGTTCCGATCGCAATCGCCGCCCTCCGCAGTGGTGCCGATGTTTACTGTGAAAAACCACTGACGTTGACGATCGACGAAGGCAAGCAGATCCGCAAAGTCGTCGAAGAAACCGGACAGGTTTTCCAAGTTGGCACACAACAGCGGAGCACCAAGGACAAGTTCCTGACCGCAATCGCGATGGTGCACACCGGTAAATTGGGCGACAACGTGAATGCCTATGTCGCGATCGGTGGCGCTCCCGGTGACGGGCCGTTTGATTACGCCGATGTGCCCGAAGGGTTGGACTGGGAAATGTGGGTCGGGCCGGCTCCCAAGGCAGACTACTGCGAACAACGCCGCAAGATGTTCCGTTGGTACTTCGATTACTCCGGCGGCAAAATGACTGACTGGGGTGCCCACCACATCGACATCGCACAATGGGCACTGGCCCCGGGCGAAAACGGACCAACTCGAATCAAAGGCAGCGGAGAGTTCCCAAGTATCGTTCCTAGCGAATTCGATTGGGCGAGTTACTTGGACGGTGACGCAACGTTGCCCAACGGTTTCAACACCGCGACGAAGTTCAGTGTTGATCTGAATTACGACAACGGCGCATTGATTAGCGTCAACGATCATTACAAACGCGATAACGACAACGTCGATTTCCCGAACGGGATTCTGTTCGAAGGCGACAAGGGACGCATTTTTGTCAATCGTGGCAAATTGGAAGGCGGCCCCGTCAACGACCTCACCGATGCTGACAAAGCGGAACTCGACGAGTACATCACCAAATTGTGCAAAGGCAAAACGCCCGGTAACCACATGGGTAACTTCTTCGAGTGCATCGATGACCGCAGCAAACCGATCTCGGATGTCTGGTCCCATCACCGCACCATGACGTCATGTCACCTTTGCAATATCGCATTGATGACCGGACGTGAATTGCAATGGGACCCGAAGGGCGAGGTCTTTGTCAATGACGATGACGCGAATCGCTTCTTGAGCCGTAAGTCACGCAAGTTCGATCCCGTTGCCTAATCGAACACGGTTTGCGGATCGGGAGTGACAACTGCACTTCAACCAAGAGCTTGGGTTCGCCCAAGCTCTTTTCTATTGGTTCAAGTGGTGGTCCGAAGTCATCGTTTCCTCCGAGTTTGGTACCACGAATAAATCGATACAGTCCTGACGAAAGCGAACGTAACCGAGCGGGATCGTCGCGGCGCAGAACAGCAAGATCGAAAGCGGCGATGCACCGGCATTTAGCAGGCGAGCGGTGTCGAGCGTTCGCTCTCCGGTGAACCAAGCGACGGCAAGGTAGGTTCCGTTGGCGAGTAAACAGAAGTCGGCGATGAATCGTGTCGACGGGTGACGGACCACCATCGCGATCAATCCGACGCCTGCGATTCCGAAGACTGGCCCACCCCAAAGTGTTAGCAGCGGGGCAGGATCTGGCTGATGCAGCGAATACGGTAGCCGCCAGGGTGCCAAGTCATAGTGCACCAGTGTGGCGCCAGAGATTCCGCCGCCGATCAGATGGCCGACTTCGTGGGTGAAAACCATCACGGCCCATGAAACAATCAGACCGGCGGCCAGCTTCAACCATGCAGGCAACCGGCTTGCCGAGTGGTTTACTCGACGCAACCACATGACATCACTTGTCCGAAGCAATTCGGGCATTGCTCGATGTCACAAGACGGGACGTGGTACTGTTCTTTCAGGACGCCACAGTCCCCACAATGTTCCATGGATTCGACTGGAAGGTCGCGTTCGTCGCCAAAGCGGATGCGTTCGAACGGTTTACCATCGATTTCCAAGGTGGTGATTGATTGGGCTTCGATGATTCGTGCGGGCCACTCTTCGTCCATGATCATCCCGTTGTAGATGACCTCGCCTTCGCCCGGTTGGCAATCTTCGTCCTCAAAATCGATGACTTCCCAGTCAAACAGTGGGGCCAAGTCATCGCCGTCGAAGAACGCCTCGAACGCTTTGCAAACGTCGTCGAGCGTCGTGGTCTCGGGATCGATCCCAAAGTGACGTTCCTCGGAACCATCACGGTACTCAAGGCACCAAGACGTTTCGTCGTCACGGCGCGTTTGCACATAAACTTCTTCGGCGCGTTCCAAAATCGCGTATCCCTCAACGTCCAAGTTGATCAAAGCATCACGAATGCCTTTGCGGTCTGGGGTATTGATCAGTTGACTGTCGTTGACGTTCAGGTGCATGGAATGCGTTCACAAGTGAAAGTGACAAAGAAAAGCAGGTCGAATTTCGACGCCGATCGCCATTGTCACCGATCATACCCAACTTGCCAACACGACTGCGTGGGCGAACGTTCTGATCACTTTTGGTAGGAGCCGGTCAGTTCGTTTGGCTTTTTGGGATCGAGTTGCCAGTTGGCCGGCGGGATAAATCCACGGTTGCCTTCGGAGTACTCGGGAACACTGTCGCTCGGTTGTAACTTGCGATAGTCCACTAACATCTTGCCCAATCGGTCACGCAGGCCAGTCTTCGAATCGACAAGGTTTGCCTTTTCGTTGGGGTCCTTGGCGAGATGAAACAGCTCGACGCGGTTGGTTCCGTCGCTGAGTTGTTCGAGTGATTTTAAGCGTGGGCCGTTGACTTTCAGTTTCCAGCCATCCGCGATCACGGCCAAGTGTTCATCCTGTTCGCCACTTTGGCCATGGTAAGAAAACCAAGGACGATTGAGCGCAGTTTGATCGCTGTTGTTTCCGGTCAAAACATTCAGCAAACTGATCCCATCGACCGGATGGGTTGTCGCATTGTTAGCCGTGTGACCGGCGATGTCCAACAACGTTGGCATCACGTCGATGTATCCGCAGAGCACGTCTGAAGATTGACCCGCTGTGATTTTGGCGGGCCATTTGACGGCCGCAGGAACACGGATACCGCCTTCGTAAACGGTCAGTTTACTGCCACGGAGCGGGTCGTTGTTTTCACGGATATTGCCGACGCCGCCGTTGTCGCTGAGGAACCAAACGATGGTGTTATCTTCTTCGCCGGTTTCGCGAATCGCGTCGAGAATCTTGCCGATGCCTTGGTCCATTTCCCAGATCATGGCCGCATAGATCTGTTTTCGGGTCGGCTCTTTACGGTTGCCGTCTTTCATCGACGCGAACTTTTCGATCGCTTCTTCGTGTGCTTGGAAAGGCGAGTGCGGCGCGTTGAATGGGACGTAGCACAGGTAGGGTTTGTCATCGCTGGCAACATCTTTGATCCAACTCGACACCGATTCTGCGATCAGGTCGGTCGCGTAGCCTTGCTCGTCCGATGCGTCATAGTTGTCATGCCAATCACGAACGTCTTCGCGAGTCAATTCGAAGTAATCGATCGCGCCGTTGTAGTGGCCATGGAAATGGGTGAATCCGCGTGCGACTGGGTGCCATTTAGCGCGTCGGTGACCGAGGTGCCATTTTCCGAAGATGCCACGATGTTCGTAATCCAGTTTGGCGAGTGCTTCGGGCAGTGTCGTTTCGTCGGTTGGCAATCCGAAATCTCGATAGGGTGGGATCACGGCGCGGGCCAGCCCATAGCGGATCGGATAGCGTCCGGTCATCAATCCGGCGCGGGTGGGCGAACACATTGGAGCGACATAAAAACGATCCAGTTCCATCCCGGACTGTACGATCGAATCGATGTGCGGGGTCACGAAGTCAGTGTTGTGGTATCCGACGGCATTCCAGCCCAAGTCATCGGCCAACAACACCACCACGTTGGGCTTGGTCTGTTCCGCATTTGCATCGCGTAAGTTGACTTGTGAGCAGGCGGCAAAGAACAGCAGCGCAGCCAGGGGGCGGATGCGGTGTGGGGCGAGCGGCATCGTTAAATCAGCGTTACGAGAGGAAAGCCAAGCAGGTCGAGCGAATCCGTGACGCGGACGTTGCTCGAATGGAGAACCGATGGGCGTCCATGATAGCCTGCACCGAAGCTGATTTCTCTTGTGATTGGGCGGAAAGATATTTTGCCCGTTTGGAGTGCCGGCAGTATCCGCGCATGCAAAAACCCGGTTCCAGTGTGCTGGAACCGGGCTTCGTGCAAGCGGAAATCTGTCGTGGCGGACTACAATTCGGGCGTCGTGTAAGGTTCGACGTCGCCAACCATGTGGAAGTGGTTGTGGTCGATGTAGACGACTTCAACCGCTTCACGATCATGCAATGTGTGTGGCACGGGGTACCCGACCATCGTCTTCTCTTCGAAGTAGATCGTGCACTTGTAGTGTGCGTGGTGCAATTTCGCTGGGCCGATCAAAGGATAGAATCGCGGTGGATCGACGTAGTCGGCGATTTTCTCTTTGATGATACGGACGTCATTGCGTTGTTTTTCATACAGCAATGGGATACCGCCTTGTACAGGGCGAGCTTCTTCCAGAGCGTGCATGATTTCGTCGTCGCTTGGTGGGTCCAAAGCGACGGGGGCACCACCGGAGGTGGTTGGGCCCAGGATCGGAACACGGTCGTATCGCTCGTGTTTCCAGAATTCCTCTTCAGCCTTGTGCTGGTAATAGGGGCTGACGGGGATTGGGTATCCGAGGAAACCCAAGCTGTATCCGCCGCTGACTCCATAGCAACCGGTCGATGTGACGGCAGCAACAGCCATTGTTGCCAATCCCAGTTTCCGAACGAGTGCTGACAGGGCACCCGATCGTCGGCGTGCCGCGGGGACAGAACCGATGTTCTGCTCACCCGATTCCTGTGCACCGGTTCGTTGACAGTTCGTCTTGATGGTCATCCGAGCAACCTTCCGTGGTGTTCGTTAACAGTGCCGCCGTCTCCGCGCGGCTCTTTTCCGCTTGTAGAGTCACTTATCGTGTGAACTTATACGGATCTTGCGGGTAATTCAGGACTTTTGCCGATTCACCGTTCTCTTCATCTTTCCCCGGCTCCAGAAAGCCCGGTTTGCACCAATTTTTGCGGATCTGCTCGGCAGTCGCCTGATTCCACTTGAGTCGAATTTCGAATTTTCCTAGTTTCCGCTGCGACTACTTCGATGGTGCCCAATTTGTGATGCGAGACGCATCGCGAAAGTGCCGCTCCCGGACAAATCCCGGTACGAACGGGATGTCAGCGGCTGGCGTTGGAAACGCCGGTTGGCACGTCGAATGACCCACCTTACCGAAGATCTCGAAAGTCAGCGATTCAAAGGAGTGATCGTTATGGTCCTGCCTCTCCGACCCCTCGCAACTCTACGCACTGTCGCCGTCTTGGCGGGGGCGTTGACGTTTGCCACGTTCGCCGGCCCGCGATCGGCCCACGGCGAAGAGTCCAATCCAGTGGTTGCCGTTGTGAACGCCGACCCCATCACTCGGCAAAACTTGGCTGATGCGACGCTACAGCGTTATGGCAATTCCGTTTTGGACAACGTCATCATCAACCGTCAGTTGATTTTGGAAGCTTGCAACGCACGCGGCATGCAAGTTAGCCAAGCCGAGGTTTCCGAGGAAATCAGCCGCTTGGCCACCAAGTTCGGTTTCAGCGTGCAGGACTATCTCAAGCTGCTCCAGGACGAACGCGATATCGATCCCGGTCGCTACGGTCGCGAAATCATCTGGCCGATGTTGGCACTCCGTAAATTGGTTGCCGACCAAGTCGAACCGACCGAAGCAGAGTTCAACCGTGCGTTCGTTTCACAATATGGTGAAGCTGTCAAATGCCGAATGATCATGGTCGGCGATGAACAGAAAGCGAAGATGCTGCATCGGGAAGCGGTCGCCAACCCTGCCAACTTCGCTAACTTGGCCAAGCAAAACAGCGATGACGAAACCAGCGCAAGCGTTGGCGGACTGATTCCGCCAATCCGTCGCTACATGGGTGACACTCGTCTAGAAGAAGCCGCCTTCGAATTGAACGAAGGTGACGTGTCGGAGGTCATGCAAGTCGGCGACCAATGGCTGTTCGTTCAAGCCGTCCGCCGTATGCCTGCCACCGTGCCGAACGCACAAGCAATGCCCGCGATTCGTGAGCAGATTAACGATCAGATTCGCGATCAAAAGATGAAGACTGCGGCAACGGACTTGTTCGGCAAATTGCAACAAGAAGCGAAAGTGATCAAGGTGTTCGGCAATCCCGAACTGGAAAAACAGTACCCCGGCATCGCCGCGATCGTCAACGAAAGCCGGATCACCAATGCTCAACTGGCTGCGGAATGTGTCAAACGCCATGGCAAGGACGTCTTGGATGGCGAAATCAATCGCAAAGTCCTGAACCAAGCCTTGGTTAAAGCTCAGAAGACGGTGACCCAAGCCGACCTTCAAGGCGAAATCCAGCGTGCCGCAAAGAGCTACGGTTTCCTGAAAGCGGACGGGTCGGCTGACCTGCAAGCGTGGATCGAATCGGTCACCAGCGATGGCGAAACGACCTACCAGATCTACGTTGACGATGCCGTTTGGCCAAGCGTCGCGCTAAAGAAACTGGTCGAAGACCGTATCGAAGTGACCGAGCAAGATTTGCAAGTCGGCTTCGAAAGCAACTTCGGGCCTCGCGTCGAAGTCCTGGCTTGCGTGTTGGGCGATAAACGCACCGCACAAAAGGTCTGGAAGATGGCACGCGATAACCCGTCGGAAGAATTCTTCGGTCGCTTGGCGGAGGATTACAGCGTCGAGCCAGTTTCGGCGAGCAACAGCGGGAAGGTTCCCCCGATTCGCAAGTACAGCGGTCAACCGACCATCGAACGTGAAGCGTTCAAGTTGCAAGCGGGTGAATTGAGTGCCGTCATCGGCGTCGGCGACAAGTACATTTTGCTGAAGTGCCAGGGACGCACCAAGCCTCTGGTCAGCGACCCCAATGCGGTCCGCGAAGAACTCGTGCGTGACCTGACCGAACGCAAGTTTTCTGCCGAGATGGCGCAAGAGTTTGACAAACTGAAAGACGCCGCCGAAATCGAAAACTACTTCGTCGCGGTTCAAGAGATCGCTTCCGCAGCTCGCGCCAAAGCAGCACAGCGATAACAATCAATCGTCTGACGAAACAGAAAGCACCGGGCCTTGGTGACAGGGTCCGGTGCTTTTTCATTGGTGCGAAGAGTGCAAGGCCCCCAATTCGTTTATCGCATTTTTGCGACCGCCGCGTGGATTTCTTCGATCACGTTTGCATCCAGGTCACTGACCATTGGCAACATCGATCCCGTTTTGGCCACGCCAGCCGCTTCGACGGCGTGGTGCAACACACGAATGGGGCTGTACTGGTTGCGAAGATCTTCCAGCGGCAGGAACCACTCGCGGATCGATTCCGCCTCGTCAAACTGTTGGTCATGGATGGCGTGCATCATTTCCATGCTGCGTGCCGGTGCGACACAAACACACCCGCTGGTGAATCCGGTGATCCCAAAGTCTCGCAGGTGCACGATGGCAGGCTGTTCGCCGATGCCGCTGACGATTCGTTCGGTCGGAAAGACATCGATGATCGAACGCAGGTAGGAATCGTCAGCAGGATCATCACGGACGACCGCGTATTTAATCCACGAGATCACGCCGTCTTTTTCCAGGGATTCCACCAGCGATGGATCCAGCCACTGATCAAATTTCAGATACAGCACCAAAGGCTTGCCCAAGCGTTCGGCAAGTCTGCGGACACCGCTCGCGCAACCGGCTTGGTCGATGACATCACGTGATGGCAACAGCATCGCGGTCGCAAACGGGAATTCACGCAGTACATCGACTTGGTCACAAGCCAAACCGTACGCGGGGCCAATCGATGGTACGACGGTGGTTTCGTCGCTTGTGCTTTCGGCCAGCACAGAGAGCGTTGACGCGAATTCACTCAACCGAATGTGATAGAACAACGCGTTGCCGCCGTAAAGCAACGAGCGCACACCGCCGTCTTCGAGGAAACGGATGATCTTGAGGTTTTCATCGCGACAGACTTCGCCATTGGCATTGCGAGCCAAAGGCGGAACGGCAAATACGCTTTCACGCAGATGCGCGGGATCGAATTCTGAGTTTAGCATCTTCTTTGTCTAGTGAAGTCCTGCGATTGGCATTGGAACGCGATAGACGCCCGTCCGCGCGGTGACATACATGGTTTTCCAATCGTCGCCACCGAAGCAAACGTTGGCCGGTATTTGTGGGAACTCCACCAATCCCAGGAACTCACCATCGGGCGAAAAGATTTGTACGCCGAGATCCGTCGTGACGTACACGTTGCCTTTAACATCCAATGTGATGCCGTCCGCACCAGAGTTGCTTTTGCCCTCGGGCTGCTTGACGTGGCAAAACGTTTTTGCGGGACTTAGTTTTCCAGGGCCGAGAACATCGTAGACCAACATTTCCGCTTGTCCGCTGGGGCAGACATAAAGCTTGCCGCCGTCGGGCGACAAGCCAATCCCGTTGGGGGCTTTGATGTCCGAGGTGACACGCGAGACACGTGGTTCTTCGTCCTCGGATGGGGCGATGTAGTAGACCGCTTGGATCGTTTGTGGCAGTGGCGTGGGGGCGCTGAACAGCGGATCGGTAAAGTAGATGCCGCCTTGGCTGTCGACGATCAAATCGTTTGGCGCGTTGAATCGTCGTCCGCCAAACTTGCCAGCGATCGGAGTTGCTTCGCCAGTTGTGATTTCATACTCGACGACCTGGCCGTCCATCTGGCAAGCTCGGATTTTGCCATCTGCCGCGATCAGGATGCCGTTGGTGTGTTTGGACTGGTCGGTGAACAGTTCCACGGTCCCATCGGGCATGACGCGATGGATAGAAGTGTTGGGGATGTCAGAAAAGAACAGCGTTTTCGATTCCGGTTCCCAGGCCGGGCCTTCAGTAAACGTGTAGCCGTCTTTGATCAGTTCCACCTTTCCGGTGGGTTGGATGCTTTGTTGCGATTCCGTTTCTTGCGCGAAGGCAACATTTGCCCCCGCAGATGCCATGAGCAGCGCTTGCAAACAAGCCGCCGCGACCCATCGTTTTGTCAGTCGCATTCGTCGTCTTCCTCTTCCGTTTTTCCGGTTGAAACGCTGAAAGATCTAAGTCAGCAGTTCGTCACGCAATCGTTCGAAATAATCGAGGATCGGTCGAGGGAATCCTTCGGCGTTGATGACGCCGGAGTGAGCTTGAACGTGTGTCTCGTTGTCGGCCCAGCCGTCCCATACGATTCCGTGAACCATATGCTTGGCCAACAGTGTACGCACTAATGGGCCGGCTGTGCGTAGCTGGTTGGCGGCCAGCTCCGCTTTGTTGTCACCACTGATCAACGTTCCGGTTTTGATCTTTGCAAAATCGTCTGTTCCACAGTCGCCTGGGATCGTCAATTGGACCAACATCGGGATGCCAAGTGTCGCCCAGCGGTCCAACATTTGGCCGAAATCCAGCGCCGATCGTGGCAGCGTCGCGTCGGCATCGTAGTTCAAGCGAACGTCTAGGCCGATTCCTGCCATGCCCAAACCGCTGCGCGCGATCGCGTCGGCGAAATGCAACGCCGAGATGCCATCGCGGTGTTTGGCCAGGTATTCGCCGAACGGCTGATCAAACGAGATGATCGCGGGCGTATTGGGGTCCAAACGGCGGACCGTTTGCAAGATCGCGACGGCGACACGCATTACCTGCTCGTCGTCCAAGCGAATCGGACCGGGCGTGTTCAAGCCGGTCGCACAGTTCCACAGGTGAACCGAGCCGCGGTATCGATTGACAACACGCTCGGTAAACTGCGTGATCGAACTGATGAATGATTCGAAGTCATCTTCGATCAGATAAAACCAAGCGGGCATCATCTCGCTGCGAAAATCCAGCAGCGGTCCACACAGGATTTTCATCCCTTGTTCACAGCACCACTGGATCGTGCGGTCTGATTTTTCGAAGTCGTACCGCCCGGCTTCTTCTTCGATGATCGACCAGTTCAAACGGATCGCAGCCGTATTGAATGCTTTGACGAATCTCGCCGAATGTTGTGACCGTGTCGGTGAAGGTGGCAGAACGCTTCCGGCCAACAGTGTGCCAAGCTGTGGTTCACGCTGTTTGCGATACGCGATCGATTGCAATGCAAACGATTCGCCCAAGTCAGCGATCGCGTTCTCCAGCGTCGCGATCGCTTGCAGTGCCGCTTGGGAACAGGCACTTAAATCATTTGCCGCTTGAACCGCATCGAGAAATTGTTGCGTCCCTCGCTCAAGCAATTCGCCGAAGCGATCACTTAACGACAGGCCTGCGCGTTGCCAGGTGTCCGATTGCACACGAGCCCGGTAACAACTGCCACGTGCCAGCTCAAGAAACAGCGGGTAGGGTTTTTCCGACGGCATCAGCGTGCACGTGGAAAGCGTGCGGTATCCAAGGCCTTTCGTAGGGCAGGTCAAATACAGCTTTCCAGAAGTGTCGACCGGACGACTGATCGACAGTAAACCTTGGTCTTTCTTGTGTCGGCATTCCCAAGGGACGCCTTCGATGCCACAGATATAGGCGTCCTTCCACAGCGTCTGCTTGAGCAACAGCGTCGAATCTGGGGGAACGGCGAAATGAAACTGCCCCATGGCGTGCGCTGAACGATCCGAGACTAAAGCTGAGATGGAATCCGTTTTTCGGGTGCTCAGTTTACCCCGACTCCCGGATCGACGCGACTGGTGCAAAAACCGCGCGCAGCGCTCGCTGGCCCACTGCTCACCTGGGGGAGAACGTCCCTCAGACACATCGCGGCGCTATGGTTGTGAACACGAATCGGATCTCCAACAATGCCCACCGACGCGTCTCGTGTGTTTGTCTTCAACCGTTCGGTGGATCATGTCGAATTCGGCACCCTTTCAATTTGATGACTCCGGTGCACTGCTGGAAACCCAATTGCCACTCCCCCGCCGCAGCGGCAAGGTGCGGGACGTGTACGACCTGGGTGACGAATTGTTGGTGGTCAGCACCGACCGAATCAGCGCGTTTGACTATATCTTGCCTTGTGGGATTCCCGACAAAGGCAAGCTGCTGACCAAGATGAGCGAGTTCTGGTTTGATCGTCTGGAAGTCAAGCATCACCTGCTTTCCAGTGAGGTCCCCAAGATACTGTCCGATCAGTTCGACACTCAGCCGCTGGAAGGCCGGATCATGGTCGTTCGCAAAGCGGACGTGGTGCCATTCGAATGCGTCGCGCGGGGGTACTTGGAAGGCAGCGGATGGAAAGAATACCAAGCGACTCGCGAAGTGTGCGGCAATCGCTTGCCTGACGGTTTGACGCAGTGTGCCGCGTTGCCCGAAGCGATCTTTACGCCGGCTACCAAAGCCGAAGAGGGGCATGACGAAAACGTCAGCATCGGCCGTATGATCGCAGATGTCGGTAGCGACCTTGCACTGCAGCTGCGCGATCAGACGTTGCGGTTGTACAAAGCAGCCGCGGGATATGCAAAATCGCGAGGCATCATCATTGCGGACACCAAGTTTGAATTTGGCTTGGTCGACGGTGGTGAAGCGATTTTGATCGACGAAGTGCTCACACCAGACTCGTCCCGTTTCTGGGATGCGGCGACTTACGAACCCGGTCATTCACAGCCATCGTTTGACAAGCAGTTCGTCCGGGAATGGCTGATGGCCAGCGATTGGGACCGTAATTCACCCCCACCCATCTTACCCGCCGAAATCATCGAGCAAACCGCCGCCAAATACCAAGAGGCCTTCGACAGGTTGGCAGGTTAGGCGAACGGTTTTCCTGCTTTGGCTTTCCCAGTGCTAACCAAATTTGTGTGGGGTAGATGGCGTGACTTCGTTCCTGCGCTAGTTCCGCTCGCCGCCCAAACTTTTTTGCGGGAGAGGGGTGATTGCTACGCTGTCTCTGGTCCCAATCGACCGACGCAAAACCTCGATTCAGCACTGATCGGAGCGATTGCCATGAACCGCGACCCAGACTCCATTTCATTTGCACGCGACCAACGGGCCCGCGCCAATGAGATCGCGAACGAGGTTTGGCAAATGGTGCGTGCCCGACGCTGCGGCGATCGTGAAGCGCCGGTCCGGAGCAGCTCCCTCTCCCCCTCTCCCTCAAAAGCTTCGCGGCAACGTTGATCGATAAAACAACGTCTTTCTTGCGAAGCTTTCGAAGGAGAGGGGAGCCAGAATGGGTTGGCGTAGCGATGCTCTCTTGTATCGCGATCCGGTTTTGCTGCTTTGGCTTTCCCGATTCCATCCGAATTTGCGTGGGGCACATGACGTGACTTCGTTCCTACACTGGCTCCCCTCGCCGCCCAAACTTGTTTGGGGGAGAGGGGGATTGCTATGCTGTTCTGGACTAAGTCGACCGACGCAAAACCTCGATTCGCCACTGATCGGAGCGATTGCCATGAACCGCGACCCAGACTCCATTTCATTCGCACGCGATCAAAGGGCCCGCGCCAATGAGTTCGCGAACAAGGTTTGGCAAATGGTGCGTGCCCGACGCTGCTGCGGCGAAAAGTTTCGGCGTGAATACCCGATTGATCCGTACTGCACCGACTTCTGCTGCGTGGCTTTAAAACTGGTGATCGAAGTCGATGGCGAGCATCACTTCACCGAAGAAGGCCGAGCGTATGACCAAAATCGAGATCAGTATCTAAGAGAGCTCGGTTACGAAGTGCTGCGGTTTAACGGCTTCGATGTCTTGCGAGAACCAAAGCTAATTCGTGATCAGATCGCTGCGGCGATCGTCAAGCGCCGGTCCGGAGCAGCTCCCTCACACCCGGCCCCTCTCCCTCCAAAGCTTCGCGGCAACGTTGATTGATAAAACAACGTCTTTCTTGCGAAGCTTTCGAAGGAGAGGGGAGCCAGAATGGGTTGGCGCAGCGATGCTCTCTTGCATCGCGATCCGGTTTTGCTGCTTTGGCGTTCCCGACGCCAATCAGGTTTACTTTGGCGGCGTTGCTTGCCGTTTCGCTAGACGACTTTGCAGTGATGCAAAATCTCGTTTGCGGTGGCTCGGTAGCCGACATAGAAGGGGCCGAACTCGGCGTACTTAGCGCTCGCTTTGTCGAAACGCATCTTGTAGACGATGTCTTTCAAATAGTCTGGGTTTCGGCCCCACAGGGTGACCATCCATTCCCAGTCGTCGAGCCCGACGCCGACGGTGATCAGCTGCGAAACCTTTCCGGCGAACGCGATGCCGCTTTGCGCGTGCTCGGCCATCATTGCGTTTCGGTCGCTGTAAGTCTCCATGAACCAGTTCGCGCCAGGAACACGCGACTTGTTCATCGGATAGAAGCATGCCGCTGGCCAGTCCGGGAACTCCGGACGCAATCGCTGTTCATTCATCATTGGCAAGCGGCGTTCATAGGCGGCGACCTTGGCATTCAGCTCGTCGCTGCCTTCTTCGGAGCCTTCCTTAATCAGCCGAGCTCGATACTGATCGATGGTCGGCACGTACTCGCTGACTTCGCTGATCGAGACGAACGACCAAACGGCTTCGATGAATTGCCCGAGAGGCGGTGCGATCAGTGATTGATGGACCGCGTCGACTTTTGCCGGATCCGGATCCATCACAACGATCGCGAAATCCGCTTCGTGGCCGCTCAACCAATACGCTGCCAACCGCTCCGGTTTCGTTTCATCCGATGGGGCGAGTGCTTTGCGAAAGCTTTCGGCACAGCCGGGGGACAGTACGTGCGCCATCGATTCGCGGCGAAAGCGATACAGGAAGTGGCTGCAGTGCCAGCCTTTTTCTGGAATTGTCGACGGTTCAGGAAGCGGAGTGGCGTGTGGATTTGGGCGACCGGACATCGGCAAATGCAATCGTGTAAGGGAACAGCCTGGCAATGTTGCGGCGGCAGCGGGCGGAAGGCCTGAATGCGCGGCGCTGCAGGCATTAGCATCCCATGAATAGGGCCGACGCGCAAGGTGTGGTGTGCCGTGACCGGCTGGATCACATCGCCGCTTGTCGGTTTTCGCGACGGGTGACTTGAGGAAATTTTGAATCAATCTGGAAAACAGACACGGGGGGATGCTAAAAGCGGGGTCCATGCGTGTTGTTGCAAACGTGGCGGCAATTCCTTTTCCCTTGGGGCGGTCCGGCTGAGCCGATTGTTGGGCTGGATACGAAGTGAGAGGTTGCTCCGGTTGCTCGTCCGCGCGCGGAACCACTTATCTTTCCCCGGCAGATGCGGCGATACGAATCCCAGGTCGAATTTCCGGATTCTCGAGCACGCAAGGAAGCAATCGGGATGCAACGACGTCAGTTTCTCTCCCTCACGGGATCGTTGGCTGCTGCGGCAGCTGCTAATCAGGCATTCGCAAAACCACCGCACTTGGTTGAGCCGGTCCATCGGGTCGCGAATGCAAGTATCGCCCCCAACCCGCCTGTCAAGGTTTCGACGCTGGATGCGGCATTGACTCATGCGCGTCAATCGCTGGACCTCTGTCGCGAAAACGTGTCTGACTACACCGCGTTGTTAGTCAAACGCGAGCGAATCGGCGACGCGCTGGGGCCGCACGAATACATGACCGCGAAGATCCGCTGCCGCAAGGTTACCAACGGACGCGTGGTGCAACCGCTCAGCGTTTACCTGAGCTTTCTCAAGCCGTCGACAGTCAAAGGTCGCGAGGTGATCTACGTCGAAGGCGCCAACGAGGGGAACATTATTGCCCACGAGGGCGGCTTCAAAGGACGCTTTTTGCCGACCGTCCAGCTTTCGCCCACCGGTGCCCTGGCGATGCGCGGCCAGCGTTACCCGATGACCGAAATCGGGGTCGAGAACTTGCTGGTCAAGTTGATCGAGCGTGGTGAGCAAGCTCGTCATTTACCCGATGTCGAAGCTGACATGCGGCAAGGGATCAAAATCAACAACCGTCCGTGCATGCTGCTGACGGTGACTCAGCCTTCTCGCCGCCCTGACCTGATGTTCTATCAGGCCAAGGTTTATATGGACACGACGCTGAACTTGCCGATCCGCTACGTCGCTTACGATTGGCCGAAGCCTGGCCAAACCGATCTCGAAGTGCTCGAAGAGTACAACTACCTGAACTTGGAAGTGAACGTCGGGCTGACAGACAAGGACTTCGATCCTAACAACAGCTCGTACAACTTCTATTGATCAATCGATAGCCGTTTTATTGCAGGCTGGCACCGCGACACGCGTGCTTCGGGTGCCGGCCATACGACCGTTCTGAATTCCGGGTGTGGAGTTTTGGAGCGGTCGATCCTAGGACGCGATTCTTGCCGTACCGCTGCATCATGCGGGCCGGCCCAGCGTGGGTTCTCGCCACGTGATTCTGCCGAGCGCGAGTCAGCCCAGAACAGGCGGAACTCGAAAGCACTCTTCGTCTGATGCGGGGGCATTCGATAACGCGGCCTCGCGATCTAAGCCCGGCTTCAATTCGTCGACACGCCAGCAATTGTCCACGTCCAGGGCGGTCGTCATCGGTTCAACGTCGGACGTGTCGAGTTCCGAGAGCTTGTCGATAAAGCCCAGGATGCTGTCAAGTTGCGGCGCGAGATGCTCCAGTTGTTCTTGGGAGAGCTCGAGGCGAGCAAGCAGAGCAAGTTTCGCGGCGTCGTCGGTGGTCAAAGCCATGGCGAATTCTAAGCGGAGCGTTCAAAAAAAATGGCGGTGGAGAGCAGCATTCAGCATAGCGGTCAACGCTAGACCGGACGAGACGGCAACTGGCGAAGCACGCTGTCGTTCGTCACCGTCCGCGCAGCAAAACACAGCGCGGCGAAATTGAATTCGTTGCGCTGTATTGTGATTTGGCACGAAGGGCGATTGAGTTTGGCGAGGGCGCCGAACTACTTGGCGCCGCTGACGTCAAACGGCTTTGTCTTGACCGTTTTGCGGATCGCACCGCTGCGGATGCACTGAACGCAAACTCGCATCGACTTGTTTTCGCCTTCGGGGGTGGTCACGTGGACCTTTTGCAAGTTCGGGACGAACTTTCGGCGGGTGATGCCGGTGATCTTCGTACCAACACCGCCCAGGTACTTGGCCTTACCGCGGGTTTCGATGCGGTTGCCCATCTGAACTTTTTTTCCGCAAACTTCACATTGACGTGCCATGGCGCCGCTCCCCAGCGAATCTGCCGGGGCTCCTCGATTGAATCGTTAATCGTGTCTGTCTCAAGTGGCCGGCGAATCACTTTTGCCGGGACAGCTTGTCACTAAGTTGTTTTGTGAAAACAGTTTGCAGCGTATCGGTTGCGTCCGATAGAGATCGGATACACCCCGCCGTCTTGTGGTGGAGAGAGGTTGAAATCTCGATTTCGACACCGCGCGGAACGCTGCAGAGCGGCAAACTATACAAACCTTGGGCAATCGGCGAAAGAACCATTCTTGGGACGTATTGGCGGCAAATGGTTTCTTGAGCGATTCGTGGAAGATTCATAAAGAATGTCTGTCGGGTGACCGAAAATTCTTCCTAGTCGCTCAGCTTATGCCAACACGCATCGTCGTGCGACGCAGGTCCTTCCCCCCCACGCCTCTGTTGACCATCTTCGTTGAACATGTCGAACCAGCACACCTCCAACCAGCCCACCGTGTCAGCCAAGTCGCAGCTCGATTCGACACGTCGGTCGGCGATTGGTCGCCGAAGCAGCGTTTACCAAGGCCTTGCTCGTAGAGGCGTCGCTTGGACTCTGATGATCGGGCTGTTGGTTTCAGTTTCAAGTGGATGCAATGCGTTGACGGCCGCCGGATCGAAATCGATGGGCGCAGGTGCGTTGGACATCATGTCACCCAGCCCAAGTATTTTGTCACCATTCGCACGGCGTGGTTCGAAGTACCGTATGTCAGACGGCTCGGATGTGCAGCTTGGTTATGCGGCGGACGGATCGATGACGATGGAGACGTATCAAAAGATCCGCCAGGCGAAGGCACAGAACGCAGTCGTCTTGCAGGTGACGAACGATAGCGAGCCGGTACGTGTGCTGCCGCTTCCGTCTGGGCAAAACTCGGCATTCGTCAGTGAGCTGCTGACTCAGACCGGTTTGCTGAAGAAGATGAAAACAATCGAAGCGACGGTTTATCGTCCTACTCCCGATTCGATCGAAGGGGCGAAAATGGTGGTCCACTTCACTGACGAGGACACCGTCGATCCGACGACAGATTACTGTCTTCGCCCCGGGGACCGTATTCAGGTCGCCGAAGCCAGTATCACGCCGCTGCAAAGTTTGACCAATGCGGTCATGCGTCGCTAATCGTGGCGTCGCAGGCGTTGCTGCAAAATTTCGCCGCCTGATGGTATCCTGCGAAATGGTATGATAATGAGAGCTCACGATGGTCCTTTGAGCTCACGATTCATGTTATTTCGCCAAGCTGTTCTGCATCATGTCGCAAATAGTGCATTGCCCCAAATGCAAGTCCGCCGTCTCGATCCAGGCGGCCCAATCGGGGATGCGCATCCAATGTCCCAGTTGTCAAAAGGCTTTTTTGGCACCAACGGTTTTGGGGCAAGGCGGCGCATCGGCTGAAGACGAAGATTGGTTGTCGCTTGACAACACGCCGCCTGCGGCAGCAACCGGCGGCTCGGACACGGTTTCCGCTCAGCCGGTCGCTCCAAGTGGCACTCTTCCGGCCGACGATGAAGATCCATTTGTCAGCGACGACCCGTTCACGCTAGAGCCAGTCGTGGAACGCCCTACCGCCGACAATCCGTTTGATTCCTTACCCGACCTGTCGTCCTTTGGCGATCAGTTCGCAGGTAGCAATATGGCTGCGAGTCATCCGGGCAACGCAGAACCCCCGGTCGAATACGAAGACGATTTTCGCGTTCGCTGTCCGGTTTGCGAGTCAATGATTTCGGTCACTGCCTCGCAAAGCGGCAAGACGATCAAGTGTGGCGACTGTCACAGTGATGTTCGAATCGGCAAGCCACCCCGCAAGAAGCAAAAACAATCGCCTTCGCTGGAAACCGCCGCGACGTTCCGTTTCAGCGAAGCGAAGGAGGGCAAGCGTCCGAGTGACCCGATGCAGCGTAGTGCCGAACAGCTATTGGCCGAGGCGTCGCGTGAAGAACCGGACGAAGAGCAGCAACTCGCGATGGCCTTTGATGCGCCTAGCATGGTCGATTGGCTGAAGAGCGTGTTTGGGATCTTCTTGGACGTCGGCGTGCTTGTTCACTTGCTTGGGCTTTCGGTGATTCTGGCGGTTCCTGCAGCGGTGATTTCGCCATACCCGAAACTGTCGATTCTGCTGTTGCCGCTGGGGTTGCTGGGCACGACGCTGGCCGTTTCCTGTGGCTTTGCGATTTTGTTTTCGGTCGCCAATGACGCCGATCGCGTCGAAGATTGGCCGACGGTCGACCCGGCGTCTTGGTTCGACATGCTGTGGCTGGTGATTGCGGCGACGGCGATCTCGGTCGGCCCAGCCTATGTGATTTCGACCGTTTTTGCCGCAACCCCGATCATGACGTTGTCACTGGTGATGTTTTGCGTGTTCACGGCGTTCCCGATCATCTTGTTGTCGATGTTAGATATGGAAACGGTGACAATGCCGTTTTCCGCCGATGTCGCAAAGAGTTTGACCCGATGCCAAGACGACTGGGGCGTGTTTTACTTCGCCACCGGATCGTTGTTCGCGATGCTGTTCGGGTACTTCATCTTTTGTCCCGAAACGCCGATCGGTCTGGGGATCGGCATCGTCCTCGCAATCGTCGTCGTGTTCTTGTACTTCGCGATCTTGGGGCGACTGGCGGTCGCGATCAGTGGTGTCGTAGAGCTTGGATCCCTTGAAAGCCCTGCGGACGACGAAGAGCCAGCAGCGTGATTCAGTACGGTCGCGTACTGATGACGCCTTCACTGGGGCTGGATGCGGTTCCGTAAAGCCGCTTGGGAATTCGTCCTGCAAGGTATGCGTGTCGTCCAGCGATGGCCGCATGCTTCATCGCGATCGCCATTTGAACCGGATCGCGAGCGTGGGCAATCGCAGTGTTCAGCAGCACTGCGTCGCCACCAAGCTCGAACGCTTGACTGACGTCACTCGCAGTACCGACACCGGCGTCGATGATCACTGGGTAATCCGGATCGTCTTCTTTCAAGTATTCCAGGATGATCTGCAGGTTGTTCGGATTCAGTAATCCTTGGCCACTGCCGATGGGGCTGCCCGCAGGCATCACGCTTGCGGCACCGGCTTGTTTCAATCGCTGGGCGGTGACGGGACAGTCACTGGTATAGCACAGCACCTGGAACCCTTCCTTTGCCAGTTCGGTACAGGCGGCGACGGTTTCGGCGGGATCGGGGAGCAGCGTCTTGCTGTCGCCGAGCACTTCCAGTTTGACCCAATCGGCACCCGGGTTGCCGAGCGTGCGCAGGATTTCGCGTCCGAGTTTCGCGGCGCGAATCGCGTCGGCCGCCGTGTAGCAGCCTGCGGTGTTCGGAAGCAGCGTGTAGCGGTCCAGGTCGATGAAGTCGAGGATGTTCTTGCCGCCACGCTCATACAGACGCTCGCGGCGGACGGCCACGGTCACACAGTCAGCGCCCGACGCGTCTAAACTGTCACGCATCTGCTCCATCGTGTCGTAGCGACCGGTACCGACGATCAAGCGACTGGCGAGCTGGTGGCTACCGACGCGCAGCTGAGATTCGTTGTCGGAGTTTTTGCCGGGGGTGGAAGAGGTGACGGAGTCTGCGAGCGACACGTTGATTCTGGTGAGGTTGGGGAAAGTCGGTTCAGCCGCCGCCGACCAGCGTGACGACTTCGACGTCATCACCCGACCGCACGACGGTGTTGGCGTAGTCTTCGCGTGGTACGACGTCCGCGTTGACTTCGACGGCCAAATAATTCGGCGGCACGTCGACGGTGTCAAGCAACTGCTGCACGCTCATTTCGGACTCCAGTTCAACCGGACTTCCGTTGACGGTAATCTTGATCATGTTTGATACGGATGACGCGAGGACCATGGTGGCAATCAAACCATGGTAGTGGTCGGGACCGAAGTTGGTCAGGCCCGATATCGCGAAGGGGCGTCAAGGTGAGCCAGTCGCCGCTTACTCCCAGAAAACCAGCGGTTACTTTCCCGGGGTGTGACGACGACAATGGAAAATCAGCCGATGGCTAAGCGTTAAAAAGCTAGCCATCGGAAGGATTGCCTATTCAAGCGAGATGCCTTCTCAGGCCAACTCAGTCATTCGATTCGTCGAATGCGGCGTCGAAGGCACGTGTGCTGGGCGAGAAGTCCAGCTTTTTGGTGAACTGGCACGCTTCGGTTGCACCGAATTCGCGATCCATCCCGCTGTCTTCCCATTCGATCGACAGTGGGCCTTGGTAGCCGATGTCGTTGAGTGCACGGATGATTTCTTCGAAGTTCACGCCGCCACGACCGGGGCTGCGGAAATCCCAGCCACGGCGGGCGTCACCAAAGTTGATATGGCTGCAGTTGATGCCGCTCATTCCGTCCAGGGTCACAATCGCGTCTTTGATGTGGACGTGGTAGATGCGATCGGGGAATCGGCGGATGAATTTGACGGGGTCGACACCTTGCCAAATCAGGTGGCTGGGGTCGAAATTGAATCCGAATTCGGGGCGATGGTCGAGGACTTCCAGGGCTCGTTCGGCGGTGTAGATGTCGAACGCGATCTCGGTCGGGTGGACTTCCAGGGCAAAGCGGATTCCGCATTCACCGAAAACGTCCATGATGGGATTGAAACGCTCGGCCAACAGGTTGAACCCGTCGTCAATCATGCTGGGGGGAACCGGCGGGAAAGAATACAGCAGGTGCCAAATGCTGCTGCCGGTGAATCCGTTGACGACTTCGACGCCGAATTTTTGTGCCGCACGGGCGGTGTTTTTCAGTTCTTCGATCGCACGCTCGTTGACGCCCGCCGGGTCCCCGTCACCCCAGACGTAATCCGGAAGGATCGCTTGGTGGCGTTGGTCGATGTTGTCCAGGACAGCCTGTCCCACCAGGTGAGCACTGATCGCGTGGCACTGCAGGCCGGCTTCGTCGAGTGCTTTGCGTTTATTGTCGCAGTAATCGTCTTCGGCCAACGCCTTGTCGACTTCAAAGTGATCACCCCAGCAGGCAAGTTCGATCCCGTCGTAACCAAAACCTTTCGTTTTTTCCACCATTGTGGTGAACGGAAGATCTGCCCATTGACCGGTAAAAAGAGTGACGGGACGCGCCATGGAGAGCTCCGGAGGATTGATGTGATATTGGGGTGGGTGGGAAGAAAACTTGCCGCGTATTGTGCGCCGGATTCCTCTCGGCCTGCAACAACCCTAGGGCAATTGCCGAAAGACACTGAAAACACCCGTTTGACGGTGAGGTAGTGTCAATCGACGTCACCCGACAAACTCGCATCAACCCGCAGCGTTTTGCACAGGACGTCAATCCACGTTCTCTTGCCGGCTGAATTTCGTTGAGAGTCGGCCGGCTTGGCTTAGAATGGTGGCGTGTC
>NZ_NPDI01000017.1:0-40144 GCF_002251265.1 Rhodopirellula sp. MGV
CATTCTTCGCCGAGATTCTGACCGCGATCACGATCTTCCTGTACGACCTCTTCGATCTCCTCCGACGTCCATCCGGCGCGTTGAAAGTCATCACGCAAGATCGGATCGCCCATTTCAGTCTCACCACACAAGCAAAACCGCCATCACCACAAACCGGCCCACAAAAGCCCCAGGTAGTGGATCTTGTCAAAGATCCCTGTCCCCCAGCACCAACATCAAAATCCCAAATTTGCAAGGTTCATTTTGCAATTTGCAATCCACCGGTCTTCGTCACAAAACGTGCTACACCCAAGCAAAACCGCCACCAGGTAGTGGATCTTGTCAAAGATCCTCCCAACCTCCAGCGTCCCAAACCAGCCGGATCTTTAACAAGATCCACTACCAATCCCAAGACAGCCACGCGGTCTCTACATCTGCTTCAAAAACTGGCCTTCGACCTGCGACTTTTTACACGCTTTCTTGTAGACCTTTTTCATCTGTTTATTGGCCAACAAGTCAGAGTTCATTGCGTACAGTCTGTCGTACGATTCGACGACTTTTGGATGGTTCTTGTGGGCTTCGTAAAGGTTCGCCAGTTCAGCGACGACGCCGATGTCATCGGGATGGAGTTGCAGATATCGGTTGTAAGCTTCTTCGGCTCCTGCGGCATTGCTGCGTAGCGATTCGGCCTTGGCGGTTTGGTACCAGCCGACGCCATCATCGGGGCGTTTCTGGGCTGCGGAGCGGTAGTGTGTCACAGCGGCGGGAAGATCGCCACGCAATTCATTCCAACGTCCGAGCACGATGTACTTTTCGAACTCCAGGCCACTGCCGTCGAGGATTTCGACGATCGAATCGACATCTTTGATTTCGCCAAGGCAAAACAGGCTTTCGACTGTTCCGGCGATCATGACGCCGATATTGACCGGGGACGCACCGGGTTCAGGGACAACTTCGGTTTCGCCATCTTGGATTTTGATGATCCAGTCTTTGAAGTTTTCACGCAATGATTCGACCATCGGGCCGCATTGATCGAGCGGAATGTGTGACCCCATGTTGCAGGCACTACATTCATTGAGGACCTGCGACGTCGGGCCTGCGGGGATCAGCGGGATGAAATAGATATGCCCGAACTTCCGTGCCTGGTAGCTCTTCTGTTTGGCATAGCGACCGCAGTGACCACATTCGCCATAAGACTGAACGGCGTTTTTTTGGAAGTACATCCGTGATCCGTAGATGATCATCTTGCTGCCTCATGCGAAAGGACGATGGAAAAGTTTGCAAAGAAAACTGCGTCGGCCAGAAATTGTACCGTTTGTTCCCTACGGATGAGCACCCGATCGGTGTCAAAGAAACTTTCATGCCCAAGAGTGAAAGTGGCGATCGCCAAACTCCAAACCGACACATCCAGTTTTGATAAGCTCCGCGTTCCACTGCGTCCTCTGCGGTAAAGACATTCCGCTCGAGCTCGTTGGAAAAGTCCGTCCGTGGTGTTGTCGTTGACGGCATCGAATCACTGACTGTGAAGGTGAAGAAACAGTCGATGACTAAACACAGAGAGACACAGCGATGACACAAGTTGGTTTTGAAGATGACGGAAGTGGCAACCTTCAACTAGCCGACGAAGAATTTCATCAAGCTGTCTTTCCAGACTTGACAATTATGCCGCGTCAGGGCCGGAGCGTCGTTTTGAAGAACGTCAAGTTCATCGACTGCGAAGTGAGACCAGGGACTTGTGTCATTACAAGCGACGTCGTTTTGGACTCAGTTGTATTCTCAAATCTCGATTGCGGTGACTCGCTGACGATCAGTTCGAAAGTGAGATTCAGGAGAGTCATCGTCGCGGGGGACCGTCCAGTATCACTTGTGGTTCAGCCGGAGTCGGAAGGAGATCTTGTTGTACAGTCTCCAGACAACGATGATTTTCAGCTCGACGTTTCCAGATTCAATGGGAGCGTGTGTGTGATCGGTTTGCCAGGAAGCAAGATCGTCAAAGATTCCAGTCGGCATGTTCTCGTCAATGCATCCTGGAAAACGGACGTTGACTGGAAGACGTTACGCATCGGTCCGTTCAGCTACTGGAGAATACTCTTGAAGAAACTCTCGGTGTTCAACGCCTCCGAAGGAGTTTTTAGCCTGCCACTGTCCACCGACAAGAATTACGCCGAGACAATCGACGAGATGAAACGTATGGAAAACGCAGGAGTGTGTGTCAGATAATTGGTTGCCCCAAGAACCCTCTCGCCTAAACGAGCAGTGAAACGTTCTCCTTGCAACACAACAGCGACTTGAACAATCGCCCCTCCCATCAGCCGCATTCGCGCTAGCGAGCGGTTGCTTGAATCCCACGTTACACAACGCTTCACCGACAACGAACAAGGCAACGAAACCAGAGCGTCGGGACTCGTCGCCTCGTCCACTACCGATGACGACAAGACGTTGTGATCTCAGGATTGGCGGTATGTTCGTTCAACCGACTTGACCAATCGCCCCACCCATTAGCCGCATTCGCGCTAGCGAGCGGTTGCTTGATTCGCACGTTATCACAACGACTCGCTGACAACAAACAAGGCAACGAAACCAGAGCGACAGGAATCGTCGCCTCGTCCACTACCGATGACGACAAGACGTTGCGATCTTGGAATTGGCAGTATATTCGTTCAACCGACTCGACCAATCGCCCCACCCATCAGCCGCATTCGCGCTAGAGAGCGGTTGCTCGAATCACACGTTATCACAACGCTAAGCCGACAACAAACAAGGCAACGAAACCAAAACGCCAGGACTCGTCGCCTCGTCCACTACAGGTGTCACTTGGGTCGAGCGTTACTTTTTTGCACAACACTTTTTGTGTTTCTTGCCGCTTCCGCAGAGGCAGGGATCGTTGCGTCCTACCTTTGCTCCTTCGTTTCGGATCGTGCGTTCGTTGGTTGTCGTAAACTCCAAATCGCTGGTCTCGTTTTCAAACGCAACCGATTCGGCCGGATTTGTCTTGGGCCACGCACCAGCATCGTCATAGACACCGGCGGCGAATTTGCCCAGGTAGGCAATCAAATCGTTGGGACGCCGTAATAACTGACCGGATTGATGAATTGCTTCCTCGCCAAGCGACAGTTGCTTTCGGATGCTTTCGAGGTTCAACATGTATGGCGTAACCAATCCGCGATTGAATGCGGTCTCGATCAACGGCAACGCGGACTCCGCACCGAGATTGCCCAAGTGGTACACCAGCCCTTCGGCAAATTCGTCGCCGTCATCGATGGCTTGGCGGAGGTGACCCGTCAGCTTTTCGATGACCGATTCACGTGTCATCGCTCCGTTGAGGATCAGGTGCAGCATCGCTTCGGAGGCCTTGCGGCGCACGTAGGGATTGACCTGCCGGTCAGCCATGACTTCATCTAACGCATCGATTCGGTTGCCGACGAGAGCGGCAAATAGAAAGCCAAAGTCCTCCGTGATTGCGTCGCCGTAGAGCTCAAATGGCAATTCGCCTGGCAGTGTCGCGGCGGCTCGTACTGCCGGCCAGGCTTCACTGGCGTGGAGTTCCGCGAGCAGATACGTCGCATAGAAATGTCCGTCGTTTTCGACAACGCATCCTTGGCGGCAAAGCTCCGTCGCGGTTTCGATCAATTGGATCAGACGTGGCGTGATCGCATCGTGATTTTCCAAGGCCGCCTTCATCGCTTCGGAAGGGAACTTGCGATCGGTGGCTGTCAGCTGGCTGATGATCGCATCAAGATCCGCTGCGATGCTCGCGTCGGTGTTAACAACCGTTTCGTCCATGACAATTTCTGCTCTGAAAAGGGGAGTGGGCCGGCCCATTACACGGTGTGACCAGCCACGTCAGCAGCGGGGCGATCGCACGCCGGTCCCGTTCATGGTCTAGATTTCGTGAGCGGCTCCTAAAATTCAACATCGCATCGTGAAACGCAAACGATTCGCTACCTTTTATCGCGTGAAACATTGGAGTGACACTTGGGTCCTGAGCGATTTCCGGCTCGGATCTTCAACAAGATCCACGACCTCCCGCCACAAGTCGCCTCCCGTCCACCGTAGTGGAAGTTGTCAAACTTCCCTCCGCCTCCTCTCCAACAACACCAAAACCAACCCTCGACTTGCGATCTCACACAGGCCGAGATCAATCGCAACAATCTATGCCGACCAACCTTCCGTCTCTCGCAACACGGATACTTTCAGCTCGTACGCAGGGGCGTTCACTCGGTGACGGATCACCTAGGGATGGCAAGGTGCAGTCACAGTGCAAATGGCAACGAAGAGGTGTTACATAGCGCCTTATACGGCCAAATCGACCGTACGCTGGTGCCATTCGCAACCACGCCATTTGGAGACGTGGTTTGCTTCAATGCACGCTTTGAAAATCGGGTGGAGCTGTGGAGACACGACGATGAAAGCTGTCCCGAAAATGCCGTCTTAGCTTCGGATTTCAGCCAGTTCGTCGCTCGTCTTAGCCAGGGTGAATAGGGCTGTTCAATTCTGGGCGCGAGGCACTGCCGGCACTCTCGCTTCTTCCCCTCCCCTGACCACAGAACAGCTTACAAAATTGGAGGCCATTCCGGCTCGACCGAAACCGAATTCAGGTTTACTGACATCGCGAGCCTCATCGGGCCGATTCGCTTCGACGGCAATGCTGAAAGCGAGTGAAGTAAAATTCACACGAGGACCAACACCACTTTCCTAGACGGGAACCATGGAACCTGAAAAGTACATACGCCCAACGAATGAGCAACCGTTGTCGCCGACGGAAAAAAACGAGCTGCTGGAAAAATACTTTGCCCATTACGAGAGCATCGCCAAGAAAAATCCGCAATTGCTGAATATGAAGCTACCTCGTGGGGCTTTTGAAGACCTGCTTAACAAGGTGGGTGTGACGCTGTTGGAAGAGTCACAGCAACTTGCAAGTTCACCGGGGCCGATGCGTGAGTTTCTCGACGCCACTGAACCACCTGAGTTTCTTGACCAACGACTGACGACCGAGTTCCGATCCTATTGCCTTGCATTGAACGCATTGAAGCAATGGGTCAGCGCCGAGTCAGCGGCGACGGACAGATTTCTGCTTGGTGGAACTGCAAGGACGCAATGTCGAAAGCTCGCAGACCACTGCTTGGTCACCGGGGACAAGCTCGAAGACTCGGTCGTCGAACTGCACCATCCTGTCCGAGACGGGCGTCCACCAATTCCGCTTTCGAAGGCGGGGCACGATGAAATCGAGTTCACGACGGCGAGCTCAGACGACCCAATCGGCATCGCATTGAGAGAGATCAAACGTCAAGGCAACCGTTCATGGGTCATGCTGCGCAAAGGATGCATGGCATTGATTGGTGAGGATGTAACTGACACGACCGCCGCAGTGCTCGCATCTTCTAAGACCTTCGCAAGAAAAGCCAACCAAGCCTCCGGCCTTACCTACGAAGCCCTGCTTGATTGGCTCAACGAAAACAACCTCGGGAATTGAACACAGTTCAAAAGCGTAAAAATTTTCAACGTGTCACCCGAGAAATCGATGTTTGCGGTGCCATCGACAGTGACCCCGATCGGGCCACAGCTGTTCATTGATAGGCAATCGGAGTTTCTTGCCGGAGTAGTCAGCCAGCGACGTTTGGCCGGGGCACGATTCTGCGAACTCGCCAGCGGCGACGAGCACCCGATAGTCGTCGTCGATCGACCATAGTCCGCGATCAAATAGCCAATGAGCATTCTTGCTCAACGCAAGACCATTCTGCGGGTCATTGTTCCTCGAGTCGGCGAATTGATGAATATGCGCTGCATCCACGATGGATCCACCATCAAGCGTGGTGATTCGATAGCCAGTCAAGGCACAGGTGAATGCGTAGGCCGCCGCGACATCAATGCGAAACCGCCCGTTCCTGCCAACCTGCTCCGCGTCATCCGGCAATTGAAAGCTTGCATCCCGTGCGATCTGATCATCATCCGGAATGGGTAAGCCAACCATGTGGTACAGAGCGTTCCGCTCAGCCGGCTCGAAGTGCTTAGCAATGATCAATCGCCGCGCCGCCTCTCGAAATTGTGGAGCCGAACACGCTGTCAGAAAGCTGGGGTCTAGTAGGACGTAGGACGTCACGGATCGATGCTTCGAGAGCAAGCCGTCTTGAGCGAATGCCTTCCAAAATCCATCCGATTTCAAATGATGGAATGGCATGCGAATATCGATTCGTTGCGTCCGCCGATACGCTGGCGCCTGCGAAAACGTCTCAAAGCGAAATGCAATCTCTGGTGATAGGTAAAGTGGTTGGCCACCAATTTCACCAGCTTCAGCCAGATCAAGCACCGTCAGCAACAACAACGGCTTGTGTGGAGCATTGTTTCGAGCTTTATTCAGTTTTGCGATGCGATCCAGCCAGGCTTCGTGATCCACGATATACCATCACTCCGAATCCGGTTCCGGCGGCAACTGTGTCTGGTGCCAATCTGCGTACGTCTGCTTGGTCTGGGCAACCTTCCACGCGGCACGGCCATTGGTGTTCCCAGCGGCGACAATCGCAGCACCGGCACTCGGGCTGCTGAGGTAGACATCTTCGGCAAACAGTAGCAATCCCTTATCCGGGATCTCGACGAGCTTCTTGTCGTCGACGAGTTGTTGCCGAAGCTCGCGGTAGCTCGTCCAACTTGCACGAGGTTCCAGCGTTGCTGTTGATCCTTTCAGGACAATGAATTCGCCATCAATCTCACGTGCCCTTGCAATGGCATCGCCAGATGAAAACTCAAAAATGGGGGAGGTATCGGTCGCGCCGGTGGCTACGTTCTTATGAAGGCCCACCGACGGTTTGGGTTTGAGGAAAGAAAACCCAAGTACCGGCAGGATAAGTTCGATGTGCTGCAAGAATCCCTCCATGTCAGCGACATCAGCTTCCGGCATCGGAGGTAACGGTGGAGCAGTCCCATTGTGGATCTTGGCTCGGCCTGCAGCGTATCCCATTGAGATCAAGCGGCTCTCCAGGTACCTCACATGAGCCTTGGTCAAATTCAGATCCTTGCTGATCACCGCGACACAGCGCGTCCAAAACTCTTTGCGCTCGTCCTTGTCGTGAGACGCCAGTCGCTTGAAGACATTATCGCCTTCGCCGATGTAGACGATCTCGCCAGATGGGTTTTCCGGATCCGGTCCCGCCAGAATGTAAACCCCGGTTCGAACGATCTCCTCTCGCTGTGCCAAGTCGGCAAGCTTGGTACGGGGCGCGACCAACAGCTTGCCCGACCAGTTCATCACTTCCGCGGTTAGCAAGCCAGATGCGTCGCCGTCGACGAGATAGATGCGTATCGATCGTCCAGCCATGTTCTTTTTAATATCTTATCCGGATTCAAATCTTATCAGGGACGGTGGCGGAGAGTTTCATTTGGGTGAAACTTTGTGACTTCCCTCACGCTCGTCCTGTGACACTCAGCGTCAGGTTCTGTTGACGGCTCTCCATTGGTAACCAAGCAGTTGGCGTCAATTGACGTCAGTGTGTTCAGCATGAGACCGGCGGTACCCGCACCTCTCAGCTTGAGCAGCTCGACCCAGCGTACAAACTCAGAAAACTCGTGCTTGCTAATTCGGTGGCTCGAGTTGCTTCGATATTTCGCGTCAAATATCTGAAGCACATCATCCGGGCCTGGCGTGTCTCCTGCGGCAGCCGTTTGAATCGAGACATCGATTGCGTGCTGCGTACCGTGGATATCGCCTGCACGGGTTCCAGCGCAGATCTGGAATAGCAGTTTACCCGAAGAGGCATCTTTGACGATGAATTTCGGCCAGCCGGCTTTATTTGATGCCGCTTGTGGAAACGTGTGCTCGTTCGGATGTATTCCTTTCACATATTCAACGGTGTAGTTCGCTTGAAGGTCGTCGCAGAGCCGAAAGAGAAGATACATCTCCAGCAGAAAGCTGTTTGCCATGTCGAGCGGTGTTTTTGTCGACCAGAACGCCGCTTTGGTGAGCCTCGCACCTGCATCCTTCACCTCACGCATTAGATCTGAATCTGATGAATAGTTGGCCATGGAGTTGCTCGGAAGATCATTTCGAAAATGCGTTCTGATTCACTATTGCGTTCAATTCTGCCGTCAATGCGCGTGAACAAGGAAGGCTGTACGCCCCCAGAAACCCGCACTAGCGCGTCTGTGTCGGCTATCGTTATCGATTCGTAAAAGGCGGCGAGATCATGTTGCAGCATCGCCAAAGAGCCGCTCATTGTTGTGTCGCCGATTGCGATTCGGATCAGCTCGTAATCCAGACCCGTTTCACGCAGGCTTTCGGCCAAACGAACGATTTCATTCGCGTAAAAGTGTGCGTCGGCGTACTCGTTCAGTATGGTATCCCTCAACAACGGCCAAAGGACAGCATAGTTTGCTCTACGCAGGAGAACACCAGCATCGATCTCGGCGACGCGTTGAACGAACACCAGGAGCCTCTCAACTGGCAAGCTGTTCACAAACGTGCCAAAACCCGTGCGTGACCAGAATATTCGGCCAGAAATGATCGTGTCAAAGTCGTCGTCGGAAAGTTTTACAATGCGATTGCGAAAGTGGAACTGAGGTGCGGCAAACCTCGTAATTCGTTCGAGTGAATATGTAAAATCTGAAAGTATTCTTCGCGGTTCCAGGTCGACACCATTGGCGAAGGTCACCTGCGAGACTTCTTCCCTTCCTGTGTCCTTATTCGCTGAGCGGGAGACTTGGTCAACCGTACCGCGTCGAACGAAGTGAATGTCTCGATCCATGCGTTTGAAGAACACAATTGTGTCATTTTCTCGAATGTTGGGGATTCTTCCCTCCCCATTGGTCAGCGTGCCTTTCGCAACGCTGGCATCATGAATCGCCCAGCTTGTCATTGTGAGACTTCAATCACTTTTCTTGCCTCGCATAGCTCCGAAGTACTGCTCGATATTGAAGGGGCTGAATGTCAAACTTTGATATCAGTTGCTGGCCAGAGTATTTCTTCTGGGTTGGTTTCGTGAGCGCATTGGTAACGACGAATAGAACAAACCGGGGATCCGTCTTCGCTTTGTTCAATTCATTGGCGGTAATAATGAATTGCTCGTCTGGTCCGGAAGTTCCCTTCACCTCCACGCATTCGAACTTATCGCCCTTGGTGCAATGAAGGTCGTAACCGACTTTCTCTCGCTCTACAGACTTTACTTGCCACTCTGCTGCTTCATACGCCTTGGTCACAGCACTAACAGCAGCGACTTCAACTTTTTTGCGTTCTTCCGGGGCCGTTTGAAAGAAGCCGCCAGAAGATTGCTTGATTGCCTTCTTGCTTGGAAGGGACCTTGATTTCACCGATCGAAAACGCCGATTCAAGTAATCCACTGTGGACGCATCAAGAATTCGTCCCATGATTTGGCGATACGGAATTTGGTAACCGGTCGACTCAGTGATCTCTGCAACAGTAATTGGTTTGTCCTCAGGCAGTACTTGAAGATTGTCAACTGGACGACGATATTCCCCGACGGCTCCAAACACTGACTGACTTGGCGAGGAGTAGGAATCAACAGCTTCCGCTCGGGCAATGATTCCGAAACCGGCTCGGAAATAGAAGACTATGTCCCCTGGGTTGGGCCGGTTTAACGTCACTTCGGCTCCGAGGCCTTTGCAATGTCCCCATGCCGCGACAACTTGCTGCTTCAGCATGACCGCATACTTGCCTTCGCCCTCCGGTTCCGTTTCATCAGTGTTGAAAAGCCAGTGCTCCACCTGGTTACTCCCACTCACTGGTCGTGAACCCTAAGTTGTTGGCGTTTTCTGATGTGGCCCGTTTGATTTGATCGGACGCGCCTTCCGGGAACTCGGCAGTGATTTCGACGGACACTTTAAGGACAGCATTGGGGTCGCTCGCCAAAAGGCTGATGATTTCATCGGCGACATTGACCATTTGCATCTTCGCGCCCGAAGGCGTGATGTCGATTGAGCCGTAGTACGTCTTTGCTTTCTTTGTCGTCTCGATCGCCGTGCCGCCTGCCGTTGCCTTCGGTTTATCGCCCCCTGATAGACCGTTCTCTTTAACGGCAGTGTTGCCACTTGTTTCCGTGCCCGATGCGTCTAGCGTTTCAGGTGGTGGCATTCTGATACTGGCTTCGTACGTTGCCGCAGCTTCGGGGTCGATTAGCAATAACGTCGCATCAAACTGCACGTTATCATCGCCAAATCTGAATCCCTCATATTTGTTCCCGGTCTGACCAAATGCAGTTCCGTAGAAGTCCCTGCTTCCCGCGCCCTTGATGATCGCTTGTTCGAGTACCCTACGGTCCTTCAATCTTGGCAGGTAAAGGTAACGTAGCGAGTCTTCCCAAAAGGTTTTTGCCTCGACCGCAGGCCGATCACTTTTCCAATAGAGTTCTTGAAGCTTTGATCGCAAATGAATCGGAGACCACGCCGAGATGACCAACTCGTTCTCCACACAAACACGCTCCACCTCAGGCGCAAACGCACCACCACTGGTATTGAGCTGAAACGCCTCAATGGTTGTTTTGGAGTCCGTCGGCTTATGCTTCACGGGGCAGAGCAACCATTTAAAGCACTCGCGAACAACACGCGGAAGCACGTCTTCAGCGGTTTGCAATTCTTTCTTCGCTTGGTTTTCCTGAAGGCGGTCAATGTTCAGCCGTTGCTCTTTGACATCGTCCACAATTGAGCCCCAGGCGAGCGCAGTACGAATGCAATCGTTGACGCGTGAAAGCGTCCCCCAGTCCGGCGCAATGAAAATCAAACGGTTGCTACGATGGCGAGGTGAAGTGCCGTGGTTGGTGAGATAGTTCTCAACCTCCTTGAAAGCGTCTCTGGTGTTGTCCTTCTGGAATGCGTGCTTAGGTGGAAGAATCACCAATCGCAATGATGCGTCATCGGGAACGTCTTCGTGGGGAATGAACGGATGGACGCCTTCAAAGTAGGTGACTCCAGAAGCCAGCTTTTTGGTGACTTCACCCAGCTTCTTGAAGATGTCTGTGTTGAGGTCAAAGCGTCCTTTACGATCCTCCATTTCCCGGCGAAGGTTGGCACGCGTGTCAAACCAGAAACGAGTTGAGTCCTGGGTCTTGTCACCGGACGTGTTGAGATAATGCAAGCGATCCGACAATCGATTCAGTGCATCCGAATACAGCGACGATGACTGGCCCGGCTGTACGCATCCCAGTAACACGCGACCACGGTCGATACCACGAGTGTCGGGCTTTCCTGATGACCCCTGTGACGAGCCAGCCGACGGAGCGCTGCCGAGGAATAGTGTGCGAGCGACGCGACGGGCGGCGTGGTACTCTCCAAATCGGGTTTCCTTGGTGTCAATTGCTGTTGTTTCAGCTCTTTCACCGTCAATGTCTTTCTCAAGTACCGCATCCCAACCGGCGGACAAGTAGTAGACCAACTCATTACGCGAGTCACCATCGTATAGTGGCAGGCTGCTGGGCAGGATCAAACCGTCACTGTTGTTGTCTTTCCACAACCGGTAGATCACCTTGGCCATCAACTTTAGGACACCGCGAGTTCGCTGGAAACCTTCCAAGGTTGTCCAGTCCTCGTACAAACGATCAAAGACTTCGGGGTGAATCGGGTAGGCTTCGGTCAGTCGGTCATAGTAATGTGACTCTTGCGTTTCGGAAGGCATCCTGCCGCCTTCAGCAACGTACATGTCGGCGAACGCCCGGCAAGTCGCATCACGTGCTTCAGCATTTTTGACGCTATCGAACAAGCGACGACGTACAATCTCGAATGCTTCTTCCGTTGCGACTGGCTTCCACAATGCTTGTACGCGTCCGAAAGTCTTTTCCATTGCCTTGAGCGCTTTGATTCCACGCTCGCTTCCCGCTTCAATTTCCGAATCTGGGAGTGAGGCCAGCACGATCGCATTGGGAACAAGCTTGGCCGCCTCGGTCAAGGAATGTACGAAAGACAAATTCGTATCGTAGGTTCCTCCGCTTACGGCACCATTCTCTGGAAATTGACGAATATATGCGACAAGCTCGTCTACCAGCACCGCGCAGGGTGAACAGTCATGAAGCAGCTGACGAATGATCTCTTTTCCCGGCGACGTTCCGTTCTCATCTGCCTCCTTCACCAGCTTGTAACCTTCGTCACCGCCAAGTTGATAACCGAGTTCGCCCCAAAGCGTCCGGATCTCCTTGCGACCGCGCTTCCACGGTTGCCCGGGAGACAAATCAGCTCCGTCAATAACGGCAACGCGGGACTTGGGCACATCCATCAATCCGGCCTGGTCGAGCAAGCCAGGAATCCCAGCCAATTCAGCCAATGATCCGGTGCGAGTTGCCATGTGGTAGACGGCCAGCATGGTGTGCGTCTTGCCGCCGCCGAACGCCGTTTGCAATTGAATGACCGGATCGCCGCCTTTGCCATTGAGCCGATTCGCAACCGACGTCAACAACAACCGCATGCCCTCAGTGATGTACGTGCGGTCAAAAAACTTGACGGGATCCTGGTACTCTGGCGTCGCCTTTCCGGAGTGCACAGCAGTGATGTCCGCAGCAAACTCTGACTGCTGAAACGTTCCTTCCAGAACGTCCGCGTGCGGGGTGATGTTTTCTCGCCAAGGTTTTATTGGTGTCATAGTGGGAATCAATTGGCAGCTACAAAATCAATGAATAAGTGGCGAAGCGGAGCCGAAAGCTCATCATCTTCAATACGAGCTAGCTCCTCTTGAGCGTATGCCTTCGCATCCGCAGGCTCAAAATCCATCAGTGCCTGGACTATTCCCGGCTCAAGCTGGAAGTAAAGCTGGACGACTTTAGCTCGCCTTCGTCGCAACGGACCTCGGTCCTCATCGAGATTGAGGACACGAAGCGTCTCTTTTGCTCTATGCTCCTCCAACGGATTAAGACCTTCCCGCAATTTGATGGAGCCGTCAGTTTGAAAGTGGAAGAAATGATCTGGATCTTCGGTTGACGGGTCGATCAGGTCATTCGCTTGATAAGGCCAACCTCGTCCAGGCAAATCTTTGTGATGGCCACACGACGTATTTGCTCCACAACAACCCAGAAGATTTGACCACGCAAAGGTCAAAGACTGATGCTGTGATTTTCGCCGGAAATGCTCAATATGTCTCGTGCGACCGAGAAAGGATTCGCAATACGCGCATTTGCCCTTCTGCATTAGATCCAGTTGAATCCACACTGACTTCTTGTCTTCTCCAGTAAAGTCGTTGTCCCAAGTGTGCGTTTTGTGGCAGTAGTTGCCGAGGCATTCCGGAGCCTGCGTAAGGGAGCGGTCGAGCTTCTTCATTGCTACCCCTTTCCTGCACGGTCTTTGAATGCAAAGAAACGCTCCAAACGTTCGCATTCCTTTATGACGGGATGTTTCGGTCCAAAATGCTCTAGAAGTGCAGAACGCAAATCAGCTGCTGCCCGCGAATCCAGATTTCGAGTCTCGACGAGGCTTCGGTATTCGTTGAGCATCTTCGCTTCCGGGACGGGGGGCACTGGATCAATGCCCATGATCTCCGCCAAAACATCCGTACTCTCGACACCGCGTGTTTGAAAATCGGGTGTCGTTATGTCGCCGATGCCATCCTCAACATGAACGACACGAATTGAATCGCTGTCGAGCGTAGAAAGCACTTGAGGACTGTGAGTCGTTAGTACGAATTGAACTTTCGGGAACGCTTCCGTAAGAAGCGTAGCGATTTGCTGTTGCCAACCGGGGTGAAGGTGCAAATCTACTTCGTCGATCAATACAACGCCCTGAGTTAATTCGCATGCGAGGTCGTTGAAGTGCGGATTCAGCCGGCAACAGCGATATGCCATGTCTGCCACAATTGCGATTGTGGTTCGCACACCGTCGCTCATCACTCCGGCGGGCAGCCGCCGACCATCCTCGTGTTCTACTGTTAAGATGCCATTCTTCTTTGGATCATCGTTGTATTGCCAAACGAGGCTAGACCATTCGGTTGGCTGCAAGACATGCTTGACGGCTACATTAATCGTATTGAGAAGCTGAGGTAAATTCGTGGACTTGCGAAGAACGCTCTTCTTTCGGAGAAACTCGTAAGCACCACCATACCATTCGACGAACCGCCGAAAGGTTGTCAGAGGATCAAAACAGTCGTCGTAGCCCTTTAGTCTGGAATCCTCAAACTTTGAGACGAGGGAGATCTCTTCATCATCAATGACCGCGGTACGAGTTGCTTTGTAATAGGCGAGGACAGGAAGATCGACCTGGTCGTGTTCTTCTCCATCTGGGTCCAGAAACATTGCAGTGCGAAGCTCCTTGACACTTTGCACCCGTTCACCCAGACGGCGTTTTGCAGTCGTGCGATTTCTTTCCCACGAAACGCTAACCGCGTTCACCGTTGCCTCGGCCCGTATGACAGTTGGCAGACACTCGCGCATTTTCCTGTCGCTATCGAGCGTACGGTGAATATTCCTAGCCAGTATCGTTTGTGTCGGCTTGCTGGGAGCCATCCCAAATACGAATGACTCCAGTGAGAGCATGATCGCTTCAAGAAGTGCTGTCTTGCCCTTTCCATTGTTCGCAACAAGCACGGTAACCCGGGGATGCAAATCAAGTTTACACTCAGCGAAGCAGCGGAAGTTCTTCACTTCGATGCTGTGAAGTTGTAAGGTGTCTTTAGGGACTGCCTCTGTATTCATTAGAACAGCTCTCCTTGACTGATCCGTGGTGCGGCCGACTCGATGTTGGTCCAGCTAGTGATCAGTTCGTTGTAAGCACGCGCATCGTCCGCCCAGTTCTTTCGCTCACAAAGCGTGTACAAGCGATATGCGAGCTGTCTAGCAGCTTCGGATCGGGATTGAACGGTGCCGTGGCCGAGAAGTTTACCGGCGGCTGATTCGCCACCTTGCCGCAATGCACGGATTAGTTGATGCAGGACTTCCCAAACCGGGATTCTCAGGTCATTGCTAGGATCCCAATCAGCCGGAAACTCGTTCCATCGGAAAAGTTGCACCTTGCCACCGTTGCTGTTTAGTACCCCTGCCTCTTTCAAACCGGAAACGCTGGTCGCTTTTGCACGCGCCAACACATCAGCTTCGCCAAAGATGCCCGGTTCCCAGCCGTGTTGATCAAACCAATGCAAACAAAACTGCGTGTCCGCATCAAAATCGTCTTCGGCTAAAAAACGGTTGATAAGCTGAAGTGCAGTGCGAACCGACATCGATGATCCATCCGCTTCGAGTACTGCTGAATACTTTGAAAAGACGGCCATGCCAGGGCCAATTACCGCTTGAGACAAGTCCACCGGCGCTACTGGTGAAGGCAGGCCTTCGCTTTCGCGTGTCATCGCGTCGATGGCTGCGGGCAGAGTAGCATTCAGTTCACGAATGAATCCTCGCCGAGAGATTGAATCGGCCCCAACAGGTCGTCTTCTGCATACCAACACAACTGACGAAGCCAGCGCATTCATCTTCTTTTTTAAATTACCGGTAAGCTCCGTACGCATTGGCCAAGTGCCGCCAAGCGCAAAACCCGACCGGTGAATTGCTTCGAGAAACGAATCCCAGCCCGTATTGGTCGTGGAATCCCCTTTCGTCTCAGACTGCTTGAAAGAGTAGTAAATTGTCGTTGGATACGCAGGATGTGATTGATCTGAGATTGACTTCATTACTTCCGTCATGCCGTTCAAGAAGAAGTCTTCTGCTGCTTCATTTCCTCCGTGTCTGGTTGGGGAAGCGATGAGTTCGTCAGATTTTGGAACTGCAATAGTTGAGAGCAGTTCCGGATAGAAGGGGCGAAGTGCTCGCCTTAGCCAGACATAAAAGAAATCGGACAAATCGGCGTAGCTGACGTTGTCATAGTAGGGAGGGTCGGTCGAAACAACTCGATTTAGTATCTCGACGTTTTTTGCATCACGCTGTTCAACACGCCCCGGCACACTAGAGGTAAATGAGCTAATCACCTTCGTCAAATATTTAACATTGGTCAGAAGCGTACCACCAGCATTTGAGAAAGGATTGCTTTCCGCAAAGTCCCAGGTCATCGGAAGAGCCTGGCGCATGAATACTTGTTTAACCAATTCGTCCTTTTTGTGAGAGCTCCAGACGCACAGAGTTGACGAGTAATTGGCCATCCGACTCAGTGCAAAAGCCAGATAAACAACGATCGCGCGCGAATAGGCTTCAGTATCAAAACGCTCAGCTTGGTCATCCCTGATGTCGTGCTCTATTCGTTCTTTCACGGCCACTAGCAACTCACAGAATGTATCTAATGCCAAGACCTGCCTGTCAGTAAAAAGATCTCCAATATTGGACATGCCATATACAGGTGGCTGAAAATTGCGGTGTTTTTTCGGCATCTCGCTGTTTGGTCGCCAGCTAGGCTCTGCAGAGTTCGCGGATTCGACCTGCGACGTTGTTGGCTCGAGATAAATTCGTTCCCTAACTCCTTCTGCAACGATTGCCATCATTCTGCAACCCATGCGCCCCGCCTTTGCCTCAGACCGGATATAGTCGTATGGCACAGGGGACTCGGACATCAAGCATTTGAATGCCTTTCTTGTGCCTGCAGATGTCCCCGCTTTCGCCTCAATGGTTGGCGTACCGGTCTTGATTGTAAATTTGTAGCCATTTCTGGCTAAAACAGGCTCCACGTACGCTTCTTTGCCTGGCTTCGTTCCGAGCATAAAGGTGCTTACAAGCGGAACTTCGATCGACGAGTATGCTGGATTGGGACTTCGGACGGTTCGTGCCCAAAGCCAAGCTATAACGGTCAGCTTCTTTCCCCGATAGGGTTCCAAGTCTGGTCGTCTCTCAATCATTTCATCCGTGATCGTGACTTTCGGGTATAAATGGCCGATACGTTTTCCAGCTTCGTCACGCATCCACTTGCCGTAGTAGTGGACGTCGTCGGCTAAGCCTTCGGCGCCCTTCCATTCACGCTCGACCAATCTTTTGTCAGCTCGCGAATCAAGATTGACCGGTGGCAATCCCGCGAACTTCGGTGGAATCTCGATCATTGCCTTGTTTATCAAAACAGCGACAGGATTGAGGTCGCTCGCGTACGCTTCTAACCCCAGACGTTGAGCCTCCAATGGGATTGTGCCCCCGCCAGCAAACGGATCATGCAGACCAGGCATTCTGTCCGGATCGAACAACTCGGCCGCTTGCGGATGGTCCTTGTTCAGCTCGCAAGTCTCCTGCCAGCTCCTGCGAATTTCGGCACGAGCAATGTTTAGCACGTCTTCGTTGGTCGTATTCTCCCACAACACCAAATCTTCGATGATCTTGAACAAACGCGCACGTGACTTCGTCCAGTGACCACGAACCTGCTTGTTTGGCTCTTTCCCGGGGTTCTGGTAGTACCAAAGGTCTTCGGGGTCGTGAACCAATTGCGAAAAAATCACGGCGCGTGCAGCGGCCAGCGGACGCCGAGCCCACCACAGATGCAACGTTGAAGGGTGTCCGTGCCGAATCGATTTTTCCCGTGCAGACGCCGCATTGATCGCATCCAGCGGCAGCGCCACCTCTATCAGCTTCTTCGGAGATTTGATCTCGTGAGTCATTCAGGATTCTTGTTGAAAAGCATTGTTATTCGATAGGATTGCGAGTGCGAATGTCCACTTCCGGCCGGATCGCAATTGCGGCTCGCACTTCGTCGTAAATAGAAATGTCGATGCCTTCCGCAACTTCCAGGGACACGGCAAGCCCATAATGGATCGGGGTTTGAACTTTCGCGGCGTCGGATTTGCAGCTGACTTTAACCCCGATCGAATCACCACTCGTAATTGCGATAGCTTGATCGCCTTCAAAAACTTCGTGCTGAACGGTTCCGCGTCGGACCGCTTGCCAATCTGCATCTTGACGGTCATTGGCGAGTCGATTGCCAGGCATGTCGAACCACAATTGCGCGGCGCGATATTTCTGGTTCGTCGATACGATTGGTGAGAACCAGGCTAGCGTAACCGTCAATCGTCGCACGGTCTTTCGCGATCCGAGACCGGTAGGAAGCGGCATTGCAAATTCGTGGCCTTGCTCTTCGCTGAGCGACCCGAAACCCAAAACTGTCGCACGCTGCTTTGTGCATTCAAGCATTCGGTTGATGTCAGGTTCGCCATACCCCAACCATCGACTGACTGCATGTTTTATTGAACGAGAATCATGATTGGCCGAAAGAATGTTCCGTAAACGATCCCCGGCGACGTCCCAGTCCGATGAGTGGACGACCAAGGACTTCAATAGGGGAGCCAAGTACGGATCAACAGGGACGTCGCTTGCTTGTTCGTCAAGCAATTCGGTGAGCGTTTCATACGCAAAGCCGAGGCTTCTGGTAACAAGTGCAGCAGCGTTGCTGGTTCCACGCGAATACGAGGTTTTCGCTCCATCGCCGGGAACGGTTCCGGGAGCGGCAACTTGGTGCCCCGGTCGTCGCCGGTGCGGCCGGCAAACAACCCGATTTCCGTCGAGTGCGAAATCGTAGAGTACCCGCCCACCTGGATAAACAACTTCGGGCTTGATTGACCGGCGATAGCCACTTCCAAACGATGCAATGGGGCTTGGTAGGGGAGTGCGATAACACTCAAACAAACGCCCGGGATCCAGCTCGCCGCTCGAATCGTGATTTGTGGCGTTAACTGTTAACCCATTGATGGATTCAGCAGGCGACAACATCCGACGATGTCGTGATTCACGATAAAGAGCCTTGATGATCAGTTTTTCACGTTCGTCTTGACTCAGCGCATCGAGCTCTTCCTTGGACTTGGAAACTGGAATGTCGCCCAGCTGATTGCCAGCGCTAATGACAAACAAAACTCCATACTTATGGCTCAACCAGTCAATCAGACGAGCGAATGGGCTAACCATTTGAAGAAAAGGACGGCTTTGATCGCCAATGGAGAGGTTGATAATTTTGACTGTAGGTGCTGATGGTGGCGAACCTTCTTCGCCTTCATACATTCGTCGAACAGCACGATGAATCACATCAATCGAGAGCTGGTCAGAAGGCATTCGCTCTGGGTACGGCGGATTAAGTGATTCCACCGGAATAGTGATCGGACGGACATAGACAGGCCGTGTTAACGGTGGCTCACTATTCGTAAGATCTCCCCAAACGACTAGCGAGCACATGCCAGTGCCATGAATCCGGTCTCGCACTTGGTAGGTGGGAGAAAGATCATCGGGATCTTCAATGGACAGCCTGTCTCGCAACAGCAGGTGATTCTCAACTGGCAATCCGTCCAGAACTGCGATGCAGGGATCACCAGTCGGATAGGGGAAACTGCCACGATCGGGTGCTTCGGCTCGCTCCTGACCGTCGAGACGTTCGCCTGCCGCAATCTGTCCGGTCGGCCGGAAGTACATGATGCTGTCGCACTTGACCAACTCGGTGCTTGGGTTTTCTAAGATTCCTACGATCGCCCGCCTTGGCAATTCAACGAGCATGGCGTGATATGCAATTGCGGCAAGCTCGCACGATTGAAGTACATTGCCACCGACACGGTTAACAAGTCGCGTTATCTCTTGCTGCGATTGGTTGCGAATATCCTGCGAACCTCGATACCAGAGCTCGATTTCCGTCCGAATGACTTCGTCAGGTGCATGTTCTAATTCTTCACGCCAGATTTCGAGTGCACCACTCTCTTCTAGACGATCTTGGACATCCCATCGACGAATGTCGTAGAGTTTGTCAAAGACATCTCGAAGCGAGGTCAGCCCGCGTTCCCACACGACATTGCGATCGTTCTTGTATCGCTCCCATTGAGCCAAGAGCTGCTGCATCGCCGCTTGATCGGTGAATACGAGATATAACCGCCCACGCATCGTCTTATCGTTGGGGTTCTCGTCCGAATCGGTGCGGTAAAAGTCATCATCGGGCGCGATCTCGTCGATTTCAAACTCGCCCAACCACTCCAAGCCTTCGATACGTCTAACGGCGGTGGCAAATCCACTTACGCTGCCGACGGTCTCAATGACGATCACTTGACTCGGATCAATTCCGTCGGGCGATGCAAGCACCTCTGCTGCCCGGCGCTCGAACGCGTCTTTAAGCCGAGTCAATTGCAGCGTCACTCGCTCACCTTGACGTGAATGTGACGGGCGAGTGAAGTTGTCACCGCCCCCGCCACCCAATGCGCTGCGATTCGCTTGCTGTGGACTTGGGAAAATTAAAAGAGGTCGCTCCGCCATTACGCGTTGCCTCCGTCTTCACTTCCTGCGTTGACGGATCGCGCCTTCCAGGTTTTGAGCGTGTCTTGGACGATCTTCTTTATGTCGCCATCGGGCTGCCTGAGTATATGGCGTCTCATGACGCTGATAGCGAATTCTTCTGCTTCAGCGAAGTTGATGCCATACAGCTTCTTGGCGAGCGTGTCTGGAGCAAGTCCAAGTGGTTGTTTAAGTCGTTTCTCAAACTTAGCAAACCATTCAGCGAGTTGAGCGCGAGTGGGCATGGGGAGTTCGACACGAACCTGAAACCGTCGCCATACGGCCCTGTCTAATAACTCGGGATGGTTTGTGGCACCGATCACGATGACGTGACTGGGGAGGTCGTCAATTTGCAAGAGCAACGAGCTGACGACGCGTTTGATTTCTCCAGTGTCGTGAGTGTCGCCGCGTTCCTTTGCGATCGTCTCGACCTCGTCGAAGAACAGGACGCACTTTCGTGTTCTTGCCGCGTCCAGCAGACGTTTAAGTCGAACGGCGGTCTCGCCAAGATAGGCCCCTACAATTCCGTCGTACCGTACTCGAAGCAATGGAACCATTAGCGACTCGGCAATCGCTTCGGCCAAGGATGTCTTGCCGTTTCCAGGTGGCCCAACGAAAAGGAGGCGATTGCGTGGCTCCAGGCTGTACGATCGAAGCAGATCAACACGGTGGTGCTCCGAAATCACTTCCTTGATGATTAATTCAACATCAGACGGCAATAGAAGCTCATCAAGCGTTCGCTCGGGAACTTTCTCGATGTACAGATTACCAACGCGAGCCTCGAGTGAATGCGAACCATTGATTTGTCCATTGGGCGTTGCTGCGGTGGCAGTTTCTTGAGGAGCTACGGTCAATAGGTCGCCCAGTCGATCCGCTAGCACCCCGTGGTTCTTCGCGCGTTCCTCAACAATGAGTGCTTCCACCGTTTTACGAAAGCGCACACGATCCCCTGACATCCCGTAGGTGACTAAATCGGCAATGAGGTCGGCACGTGCCATCTGGCGTTCTTGTTATCTCAAAGGTATTGAGGACTAATATTTGGACAAAGAAAACTGTGTTGACCTAGCGGAGTCGCTCGGCCCGTTTGAGTAGATGACTTAACTTGAAGTTAATCGACGATGTTCCCCAAGGCGGCTCGGAGTCGAACGGATTGGTTAGGTAATGGACGCTTTCGACGGAATCGTCCTCGTTGATCTGCACAATGGCGAGAATAAACTTTTCGGATTGGTTCAGTGCATATAACATCTCATTGCGTGTAATTGTGACCGTATCGGCCCCCTTTGCTCGGCCCTTGACTTCGATGTGCCTCGCATCAGATTGGACGCCGTTCCCATTGGTTGGGTAGGATGTGATGTCCCAACCACATTTGGCGGCAGCCACATCTTCGACACGGCATCCCATTGCTTCTTCGATCTCGATGACCGCATCCATGGCGATCTTCTCGGAACGCGCTCGGGCTAGCGGGTCAGCAGACGTATTGCCGGGCGTTGGTTTTTGATCTTGCTCCGCATGAATAAGGCCAATCGGGATCACTAATGCACCACTGACCACAACGGGGGTGCCCGAAGTCACGTGTCGCATCGACTGCAAATCCTTCTTGCGGCTTTCTAACCGCGATGTCATCTCGGTGATCGTTCTCTTGGCGTTGTCCAGATTGAGCCGTACATCTTTGCCTGCTTCTGCATCTTCTTTCAGCTTCATCCATCGATCCGTCCAAAAGTCAATCTCTTTAGTCAGTCGTTCGTGGACAGCGCCAAGAGTTTTATCGACGTGAGCGATTCGCCGATCCGCGACTTCGGCGTAGTGCTCAGGGACCAACGTCGTGGCAGCAAGCGTGAGGGCTTGTTGGTCGAGATTGGCTTTGAGCCAATCAGCATTCAAAATAGAATCAACAATAGTCTGCTGTTCTGTGGCAATAGGCTCCAAATCAAGGTGCGGAGCCCAGCCGGCAAAAGTGGCTTCGCCATTTCGGGTGACCCTAACAAACTGCAACCGTTTAGAGATGACGGTGCCGTCGCCCGACTTGACTTCATGTGTCAACATGAAGAGAAGCCATGGATCGGATCCTTCGTCAGTGGGATCGACAAGAACTGCACCTTGACGGAGCAGATTGGCATTCTGTTCCAAAATCAAATCGCTAACGGCTAACATCAATGGATGGCCGGGATGCAGCATGACAGCGGGCGTAATACCAGGTTTGTCAAGCGGTTGCACGGCTTCCTTGGTGAAGCACACCCTTTCGTAACGGCGCAGTACGGGAGATTGGTCGCGGCGATTGCGGCCCGTGATACGTCGGTCGCGTTCACGAAGTGATCCGGGTACATGAGTGACCTCAAACCGGCCGGCCTCGCGGGGGTGCATGCTGCCACCGATTTGCTCGAATGCCTTAGTAAAGAAAGATCGAATGAAGTACGGTTGTAGCCGCCTTGCTTCAGCCTTTTCCATTTCTGATTTGACCGCGAACAGCCGCTCAGGACCAAGCGTTTCTTGCGACAAAGCGTTTCGATCGAGAACTTGTTTGATGTGGGTATGATCGAGTGTGTCGTCGATAACTTTTGACAGTCGAGCACGTGTTTCAGGGAGATCGGAATACGTAATCGCGTCCATCAACAGCGATTTCAAGCTCACGTCCTCAAATAGTTCACCAAGGATATCGAAGACGCGTCCTTTCAATGCAACAGCTTCAACTTCTAACTTGGTAAGCAGGCGGTGATAAACCTCGCCCTCTCGGGTTTCTTTGGCTACGAGATTCCAAAGGTGACACACTTCAGTCTGCCCAATGCGGTGTATACGACCAAACCGCTGCTCCATGCGGTTGGGATTCCACGGCAGGTCGTAGTTGACCATCAAGTGAGCGTTCTGAAGATTAACACCTTCTCCAGCAGCGTCGGTAGCGATCAAGACGCGAACGTCGGGATCACTTCTGAACAATGCTTGGTTCTTTCGCCGGTCATCTCGTTTGACGCTGCCATGAATAGTGACAATCGCATCGTAGCTTCCAAGGACGCCAGCAATTTTTTCGTAGAGATAATTCAGGGTGTCTTTGTGCTCGGTGAATATAATGAGCTTTCGCAAACGACCGGTAGCGTCTTTCAACTCCGGCGATCTCTGCAGTATCTTCGAAAGCTCATCCCACTTACGATCGAGTCCAGATGCCACAACCGCTTTAGCACTGGCTTCTAGTCCTTCGAGGATCAAGATTTCTGCCTGCAATTCCTCAGGAGTTTGCGAAGCTGTCGCGCGATCGACCAGTTCTTCTTCTAGCCGCTCCTGTTCCTCCGCCGTGAGGTCATCATCGTCTTCTGGAACGTCGTCCAATGTTTCGGCTAGAAGCTGTCGCCCGCGTTGGCTGATCTTTTCCTCAGGCAGGCGCTTCTCTAATCGCTCTCGTCGGCGTTTGAGCGATTGAAAGATGGCTTCGGGGCTGGAAGCCAATCGTCGCTGCAAAGCTGTAAGGGCGAACCCAACTGATCCCTTTCGCTGGCCACCCAACGCCTCGGCCTTACCCATTTCCGTTTTGACATACTGTGTAACCGCTTCATAAAGCGCGGCTTCCATATCCGACAGTGTGTAGTTGACGGTATAGGCCTTTCGTTCCGGAAAAAGCGGCGTTCCATCGAAACGCAATAGTTCTTCCTTGACCATTCGCCGCATCACGTCGCTGGCGTCGACCTTGTGAACTCCATCGCGAAACTTGCCATAGAATCGGTCAGAATCGAGAAGCGAGAGAAAAAGCTGGTAGTCTTCTTCCTTGCCGTTATGGGGAGTGGCGGTCATCAACAGCAAGTGCCGTGATGCCGCACCTAACTTTTCAGCCAGTACAAATCGCTTCGTCTTGTTGAGCTTGTTGCCGAAGTAGTGGGCTGCGCACTTATGTGCTTCGTCGAAGATCGCTAAATCCCATGGGACGGCGCAGAGTTGATCACGCAACTCCTCATTTCGAGATACTTGGTCGAGGCGGATAATCAGACGATCGTTGTCGTCAAACGGGTTTCCGCTGGGTGAAGCTAATTCGAGGTCTTTCGAGAAGACCTTAAATTCCAGACCGAATTTTTCCCACAACTCGTCACGCCATTGTTCGACGAGGCTTCCCGGTGAAACGATGACGATCCGCTGTGCATCGGCTCGCATGACGAGTTCGCGGATATAGAGCCCAGCCATGATGGTCTTGCCCGCTCCTGGGTCGTCAGCCAGTACAAACCTCAACGGCTGACGCGGCAGCATGGATTCGTAGACCGCCGTGATCTGGTGGGGCAACGGCTCGACGTTGGACGTGTGAACGGCCATCATCGGATCGAACAAAAACGCTAAATCGATCCGTTTGGCTTCAACGGCTAGCTTGAATGCTTCTCCATTGCCGTCGAAAGACCACGGCGTTTCCGCAGTCGCAATGGAAATGTTCGGCTCATCCGCGGCGCTAAGGAGGCGTTCTTTTACGCCACCATCGGACGTTCGATAGAAAACCTGGACCGCACCGTCACCAATGGCCGCGACAGCAGCGACCGTCGCTAGGCAGGATGGCTCAAGCCCCTCGAGTGTTTGTCCTGGTTGAATGTCGTGAATTTTCATCGTGCGCCATCTTGCGTGCTGTCGTCTTCGTCACTCCGTTGCAAGCTCGTTCATTTTCCTAGCGAGGTTTTGTTGAACCGCCGTCGTTACTGTCCAACCAACGATCAATCGTCTCGCGGCGAAAACGCCAATGACGTCCAACCTTTTGGCCAGGAACACTGCCTTCCTGGACCAATTTGTAAAGTGTCGACTTCGATACCTTTAGGTAGGCCGCAAGCTCTTCAATAGTCAGCACGCAGTCGTCGGTTGCCTGGTCTTGCATGAGATCTCTATCCGATTGCACCTTCATCGCCGGACCCTTGCAGAGCGTAGACGAATGGTTTGACACGTTTGGTCAATGAATGGCCCAATTGTTGCGGCAACTAGCAGTTATTGTCAATTACTGGTGATCACTGCCCGAACTTCGCTCCGCCCAGAAACGACAAAACCCTTGGGAATGCTAGGCTTAGTCAATCGCGATGATCTCACGACATCCGGGATAATTGGAGCTAGCCCAGAACCGCTTTCCGGCATGCTTCCCTTTGGCAGCCTTGCGCTTCACCATTGCGGCTTCGCATTTTGGGCATGTCGGAGCGGAAGAATTGTCTGGCGGCGGCGTAACTGAGGGAGTCACTTGCCCCGTTCCTTCAGCAAGCATTGGAATCAGCCTACCGATTTCGTTTCGGACTTCGGCAATCGAATAAGTGCGAGCGGCGGGCACGTGCAGAATAGGAAGTCCAGCTGCGGCCAAGGCGTCGTCGACGAATGCGTCACGTTCTTGTCGGTCTTTGCGATTGTGGCTGGCATCGTCGAGCTCGACGGCAAGCAACGGTTGCATCGTGGTCGGATCGCAGAGCAGGAAGTCGATGTGCTTGCTGCTGATTTTGTTTTCGAAACTTCGACTTCCTTCTTGTCGCGGCACGTAGAGCACGTCCCAAAGGCGGACCTTGTTGTTGATTGAGAACTGCTGACCGACCGCCTGCACAAGAATGCGATAGAAAGACAATTCGGCGGGCGAAAGAAATTTGTCTCGTAGACGATAAGGCAAACCGGGTTTTAAACCCTCCGCTCTATCGCCCGTGCCGATGCCAAAGAGCTTCAAAAGGAATCCTAAACATCCACTTCTCTGTGACTCCGCCATGCTTGTTCGCCTCGGACCTACTATTCAGCCATGTTGTTTCAGCGGAAATCTAGCACACCTCAGATGCAGCTTGAATCGCCAACCTGCCTGAAACCGCATCGACAAATCCGCTTTTGGATACCGAACGCAGTCGAGATCAAGATCACTGGATTTTTGAATGAAGATCTGGTTCGCATTGCACGCACAAACCCGATTCTCGTCATCTCATTCTGTCGCGTTTGAAAACGCAACCTGCTCGTGGAGACAAGACCTTTGATGAAGCAGCCGTGATCGAGTTACCGCTTGGTCGAAAAGGTCGCAGTCGTCCATCCCTGGAAACGCGGACGGTGGAAAGACATCGCGACCCGGCCACCAAAACTGTTTCAAGAAATCAATGCATCGAAGTTCTTCGATGCGATCCTCGATGAAGCTTTCTGCGACTTGTCATGAAGGTTGGTGAGAGGGCAAATCCCGTCAGCAGGGACTCGTCGCCTCGTCCACTACCGGTGCTTGTTGTCGCGATTGCTCGACAAAAGCAGCGGTTGAGAATGCTACTTTCGCGGAGCGAAAGGCGACACTCGACAATCAATCGCTCTGGCAAATCATCCGGCTTCATGATTCAACCCGCGATTTGAAATCCAATCGCTATGCCCGGAACAATTTGATCTTTGTAATGTTCATTTTGCAGTTTGCAATCCACCTGCTCCAATGTCGAACGCGAACCATCGGACTGCTTTCCACCGATCCCCGGGTTGGAAAGCGGGTAAACCGCTCCAACCATGCCGTACTTCACGCGGCTTCCATAGGTTCGATTTCTTCGTGTCGCTGTAGTGGATTTTGTTAAAGATCCTCCGAGTGATGGCTGGGATCTTTGACAAGATCCACTACGACAGAAGATGGTGATGGCCGGGATCTTTGACAAGATCCACTACGGGAGGAGATGGTTTGGGAGCTCCTGTATACGCTGACAGCAAAGCTGTTCCATGACTTGCTGGAGCTGGCGGTTCAAGATTGCGATGGTGTGGTCTCCACCGCGACTGCCGAGTGCCGCGGTTCCGTACATGATGGTCCGCCCCAGCATCGTAAACTTGGCGCCGACTGCCATTGCCCTGGCAATGTCTGGACCACCGCGGAGACCCAATTCCATCATGATCGTTACTTGCTTGCTGAATTTCTCGACAATCGGGCGAAGTGGAGGTCATCCGCGCTGGGTATCGTGGGTCGTATTCCAATTCCACTTTTTTCGCAGCTTAGTTTAGGTTGAAAGCGGTGCAGAGTTCGTCAATCACTTCATCGGACATCGCCGAAACGTTGCCGATCGCACGGGCGTTAATGACGGCTTCGGCTGTTGACTCCAAGACTTCCAGTCGATCGAACGTGTCCAGCACGGTTGATCCGGTGACCAAAACCCCGTCGTTCTGCAAGACTGCAGCCGGGTTCGACGCCGATACGTAGTCAGCGATGCTGCCGTCGTCACGATACTGAATTCCGTAGGGCACGCGCCGAACATCACGCAGGAAGACATAGCTCTCCGGGATCGTGCGAACGTCCAATGCAGTGTCCGTCACACTAAACGCCGTCGCATTGACCGGATGTGCGAATACGATCGCCTGGACGTGTGGGTGTTTTGCATAGATCGCCTGGTGGGCGCGAGCTGCGCGACTGGCCAGTTTGCCAGACTCGCGCCGGTCACCGCGAACAAGCACCATGTCGTCTGGCTGCAACAGTTCGCGGTCTTGTTGTGTTGGCGTAATCAAAAACGAATCGTTGCTAACGCGCGCCGAAAAACTGCCTTCGGTACTGATGAGCAGACGCTGTCGACAGCCACGACGGACGAAGTCACAGAGTTGCTTCCTCAGTTCACATTCTTGTGCCGCAGCATCGTCAAATTCACAGGAGTCGAAATCGACGCCTCGGCTTGCCGCCTGACTGAGTTGTGCGTCATCGAGAAAGCGCACGTCACCTAGCTGGTTAGCCTTGACCAGCGTTTTTCCCGCGAACTCAAATGCCTCGAATCGCTGAAAAGCGTCGGCCAGATCTCTTCCACCAACGACAACTCCGTGGTTTTCCAGAATGACGCTATCGCTACCCTCTGAAAAGGTTCGGGCAATGCTCTGTCCCAATGCTTCGCTGCCCGGACAAGCATAAGGTGCGAAGCCAAGTTTGCCGCAGACGGCGTGTGCTTGATGAAAGAGACGAGTGTCCGGCGATTTGCGGCAAATGCTGAACGCAACCAGAGCGACAGGATGCGCATGCACAATCGCTCGGATGTCCGGGCGTGCCGCGTAGATCGCTTTGTGAAACGGAAACTCGCTCGAAGGTGGATGCAATCCATCCGCCGTTCCATCCGCATGAACACAAACGATGTCGCCACGAGTCAGGTTGCCCTTGTCCACGCGTGCCGGTGAGATCCAAATGTTTCTTTCGCGATCACGAATCGACAGATTGCCACCTGAAGTGGTCGTCATGCGATAACGATAGATGCGATCCATCGTCTGCATGATCTGGTCGCGAGGATGAAGCGTATTGCGCATGCTGCTCATATCGATGTCGGCTGTTAGATAGTTACGTGCTGTTCGGTCAATTGTTGAAATCGCTGTACTGCCGCAGACCAGGATTCAGAATGCTCCGGCTCATATCGCGTAAGGTCGGACGACCGCCGCACAACTTCGCGAATGTCGGAGAGCGAACTCAATTCCCCGGCGGATCGGCATTGCACCAGGACATTGCCGAGCACCGTCGCTTCGACGGGGCCTGCGATGACAGGTATTTGGCAAGCGTTGGCCACGAATTGATTAAGCAATCGGTTTTGGCTGCCGCCGCCAACAATGTGCAGAACGTCGACCTTCTTGCCAGACAACTTCTCCAGCGAAGTCAGGACGTCAACATATTTCAGCGCAAGACTTTCCAACACACATCGAGTTGCCTGTCCCGCATCGACGGGCTCCGCTTGACCTGTAACGCGGCAGAAATCTCGCAGCGCATCAAACATATTGGGCGGGTTAAGGAACGAAGGATGCTCGGGATCGATCAAGGCGGTAAAAGGCCTCGCACCTAGCGCGCGCCGGGTAAGCTCGGTATACGTCATCTCATTCGAGGCTTTGTCGAATGCAATCTTCAATCGTTGAACGAGCCACAGGCCCATGACGTTTTTGAGCAGTCTCCAAGTTCCGTCGACGCCACCCTCGTTGGTGACATTCCGTTGCATCGCTTCGTCGCTCAGAATCGGAGCGGAAGTCTCTATCCCGACCAACGACCAAGTGCCAGAACTGACATACGCCCAGTTCTTCCCATCTTCCTTGCTTACCGGCACTGCCGCTACTGCGGACCCGGTGTCATGCGTTGCTGGCGCGACCACATCGATGGACGGCAATCCGGTGATCCGACTGACGGAATTGCGAAGTGTGCCGATGCTTGTCCCCGGCCCGACGATCTCCGTGAACATTTGCGAAGGAATGCGAAGGCGCTCAAACAGCGACCACGCCCAATCATTTGTTGTGGGATTAAAGCATTGAGTGGTCGTGGCGTTGGTGAACTCCGTGACCGCTCGACCGCTAAGACACCAATGGAAGAAATCAGGGATCATCAACAGACGCTTGGCATGATCGAGGAATCCCGGGCTCCGCTCGGTGGCCGCGGCAAGTTGATAGAGCGTATTGATCTCAATGAATTGAATGCCGGTCTGCTGAAACAATTCCGATCTGGAAATTTCCCGCGTGACCTTTTCAAGCATTCCGACGTTGCGTTTGTCTCGGTAGTGCCAAGGCAGTCCGAGCAATTCATCATTCTTGTCGAGCAAGATATAATCGACGCCCCACGTGTCGACACCAACGCTGCAGATACCTTCGTTACCGTCAGCAGCGACTGCACTAAGGCCGTTTTGAATCTCTCGCCAAAAGTGAAGCACGTCCCAACGCAGCGTTTCCGCAATCGCAACGCCACCAGTCGTAAACCGATGTTTCTCGGTAAGCCGAATTTGGCTGCCGTCAAAATCACCGAGCATAACTCGGCCGCTCTCGCCGCCCAGGTCGATACCGATGTGTTTTTGGGTCTTCATCAATACCCTTAACCCAGAGGTCGCACAACCGACGTACTGCGGTAGTAGTCCATTAATGTTTCAATCGACAACACGCCGCCACCGACACCGCTCTTATTGATACCACCGTAGGGTACGCCGTGAGCAAAAACGTTGTGTGCGTTGATCCAACTGTTACCGGCGACCAGCGATTCCGCCACGCGGTTGGCGCGGTCTTTGTCACTCGTCCAGACACTGTTGGCCAATCCGTAATCAGTATCATTGGCCATCGCGATCGCTTCCTCTTCGGTTTCAAAGGTGGCGACATAAGCCACCGGGCCAAAGATTTCCTCACGTGCGGCGATGTTGTCCAGTGATCCGGCAAGCAGTGCAGGCTTGACATAGTTGCCAACGTATCCATCGACGTTCGCCGGACCGCCCCCGCACAAGCACTCTGCTCCTTCCGCCTGGCCTTTGTTTTGATATCCGAGCACCCGCTCACGTTGCTTCAGGTTTACGACCGGTCCCATCTGGCTGCTGGGATCGAGTGGATGACCGATCTTCACATTCTGCATCAATTCTTTACAGCAGCCGACGAACTCGTCGTAGATGTCTTTCTGGATAAGCCAACGTGTTGCGTCGCAGCAAACCTGTCCGGTGTGAAACGTGATCGCACCGACCAATGCTTCGGCGGTGGCTTTGACATCGACATCGGCAAAGACAACCGCTGCGCCCTTGCCACCCAATTCCAATTTCACCGGAACAAGATTGCGTCCGCACGCTTCGCCCACGAGTTGTCCGACTTCGGGAGATCCCGTGAATGACATCCGCTTGATCTGTTTGTTGTTCGTCAGTGCCGCACCCGCTGCTGCACCACGGCCGGTGACAACGTTGATGACACCATCAGGGACGCCAACTTCTTTTGCCAACTGGGCCAAATAGATAGCGGACAGCGACGTGTCTTCGGCAGGTTTGATCACCACCGTGTTACCGGCGGCAAGTGCCGGCGAAATCCCCCATCCAATCAGAAGGATGGGAAAGTTCCACGGAAAGATGAAGGCACATGCTCCCCACGGCTGCTTCACCGTCCAGGCTTCATGCCCTTCTACATCGAGCTTCGTACGTTTTTCAACTTTCTCGGCCAAGCTCACGAAGTAACGTAGGGTGTCGACAAAGTTCTGAACGTCACCAGTCGCTTGAGACTCGATCTTTCCTGCATCGAGGGCTTCGATTTGGGCGATGATCGCTTTTCGCTCTTCAACCGCATCGGCCAGCTTCAATAGGATGCTGCTACGCTCCTGCTGTGAGAGTGCGGCCCATGCTGGGAAAGCCGCATTGGCAATGCCCACCGCGCGATCGACCTCGGCCGCACTGAGATCGTGAATGTCCGCAAGCTTCTCACCCGAACCCGGGTCGATCGTCGCAACCAAGTTGCCGTCCGCGTTCGGAAAACTCTCTCCTCCGACAAAACTCGCCAGCGGAGACTGGCTCAAAAAAGATTCGACTTCGGGAAGCAGCTTGAGTTCAAGTGTGGTGCTCATCGGTCCTCGCCTGGAAAAAGTTGTTCTTCTGATTGCAGTTGTTAGCTTTAAAGTCTATGCGAAACGAATACCGGAAACCTTGACGATCGTTCTCCAAACCAGCACGAAAGTCCCACGGGTCGTTCATTGCGCTTGTTGCAAGGAGACTACCCGCGATCGATCAGCGACTCAAAACCGACGCTACCATCCGCTGCCAACACAGGACTCGCGATCGTAGCGACGGACGTCTCTTCAGCATTGGCACAACAGCATCAAGCGGCACCGATCAATCGAGTGGAAATCAAACGCAACATGATGGAAAACTCGTGAGATAAACAAGGATTGGGAAGGGACTGGTAAGCGAGTAGCACGCTTCGCCTCAAACTTCAACTTCGCTTGCGTCAACCAGCAATTCGCGGCTCATCCACATGGGCGTTGACGCGAACCAACCGATCGTTCCGACTAGTGCAACAAGCTTGACGGTATTGAGTCCAACGATCCCCACGAAAAGTAGAAGGCTGGGAACGATGACGAGTCCGAGAGCGATCAGCGAAACGACCTTGGCAATGTTGCTCATCGAAAGATTCCGTTTGTGAGGTTAAGAAGCTGCATGGGGTGAAGGTTCTTTCTGAGTGAGCTTGCTCAGAAAGAGATAGAGAAGGCCACAGACGATCCAGCACGGAATCACCGCGTACGCAGCAAACACTCCTTGCCAGAGAATCAGGTAGAGACCAACAGCGACCGGTAGAAGCCAAGCGATCAGGACGGCCACGTTGAACTGTGAACCACTTTGCAGGGCGTATTCGTCGCTTAACCCAAATCTCTTCATCAGATAAAAGTCGACGAAGATCACCGCCCCCATCGGGCCAAGCACTGTCCCATAGGTACCCACGAAACCCAGCAGTTGCGCGGAGAGGTTCGGAAAGGCACCCGCAATCGTTGCCACCGCTCCCGCAACAAGAGTCATCGCAGTTCGTGAACTCTTGGGCAGCACGCCCTGGAACGCAAGTCCGGCGCGATAGATCGTTGGATTTGCTGTCGTCCAACCAGCGATGACAACGCAAATGATGCCTGCCCACCCCAGCGAATCAAAGGCGAGTAATCCAGGGTTGGCCGTCACCTTTCCATCGTCACCAACAGCCAGGTCAGGTTGAATCTTGATCAGTGCGGCCAACAACAACGCTGCGGCGATCCATGCCATGTAGTGACCGAGGAACATGCCGATCGCAGGAGCCCACCCGGAAGCCTTACTTTGAGCAAACCGAAAGATCGTCAGGTCTGCCATTCCGAAATGCATCGCCCCATTGCACAACCAAGCAAACACCACGATCTGCCAGAAACTAAACTCACCTGGGCCATTCTTTTGCTGAACGAACGCGATCGCATCATCCCAGAATTTGCCTTCCGAAAAAGCTGCTCCATTGGTGACGCCCATTCTCGCGAGCGACACGATTCCGCAAGCAGCAAAAACTGCGATCATCCAAGGCGCAGCGATGTTGGCGAATCGAGCCACCCTTTCGTATCCGCCCGCAGCGACAGCCGAAATGATCACCCCAGTGATCGCGACCAATCCGGTGAAAGACAGGTTGCTCAAGCCGAACATATTTTCGGGCACATCAAACGTGATACCGAAAGGTACACCCACAGCCGACGCGGAAACCGTGACCATCGCACCCGCTAAAAAGCAGAACAACAGCCCATTGACGAGATTGTAAAACTTCACCAGCGAACCGCCTGAGATCCGTTCCAATTGATAGTAGAGGGTGAAACGTTTCGCCATCGCGATGGGCACAACGAGCAGTCGCCATGTCAGGACTGCAAGAATATTTCCTAGCAACAGTCCCAGAATCAGATCGGAAAGGCTCGCACCGGCCGCAAGGAACAGCGGACCAATCATGAACTCCGTTCCCGCAGCATGCTCACCTGCATACATGCCCCAGAACTTCCCGCTACCAAGCAATGCCGAATCCGGCACCGGTTCACGTTCAAACTCTCCGCCAGGAGCTGATGATGATGCTTCTTCGGTCATTCAAAGTCTCGAGACAATAGTTCGTATGTTGATTGGTTGAGATTACGCTAGGCCATCACCGATTCGTCGCAGCGTTTCGATGTCACACTGCCTTCATATTGCCGTACCTTTTCGAGCCACTGGGCACCGACAGGAACGCCTGTCGACTCGCAGTAGTAATTCCAAACTGCACCCAGCGGCATGGTCTTCTGCTCTTCCATCAGCACGAGTCGGGCGGTCAAGTCGCCGTCGCGCTCGAGCTGCTGCAGTTGCTCCGTCGGCTCAAGCAAAGCCGCCAGAAGAGCTTTCAAAGCGTTGCGAGTCCCAATCGCCCATGCGGCAACGCGATTGATGCTTGCGTCGAAAAAATCCAAGCCGATATGGACGCGATCCAAATAGTCGCCGCGAACGATCTCCTGCATGATCGCCTGCAACTCGTCGCTATAAGTGACAACGTGATCGCTGTCCCAGCGCACTCCCCGGCTAACGTGCAACAACAACTCTGGCACATACATCAACGCAGACGAAATCTTGTCCGAAATCACTTCTGTCGGATGAAAATGTCCTGCGTCGAGACACAAAACTTTATTTCGCGAAATCGCATAGCCCATATAGAACTCATGAGAGCCGACGACGTAGCTCTCACTGCCGATTCCAAACAACTTGCATTCGACGGCATCCAGCGTTTGATTTTGCGGCAAATCATCAGCGAATATCGCATCGAGTGAACTTGCGAGTCTCTCCCGCGGAGCTTTTCGACTTGCAGGCGTGTCTTTGTATCCATCGGGTACCCAGAAATTATTGAGGCATGCGTTGCCCTGCGCGGCACCCATTGCTGCCGCAATCTTGCGACAAGCGATTCCGTGATCGATCCAAAACTGACGAATCCCTGCATCGGCATGTGCCAGAGTAAAACCGTCCGACGCTTTGGGGTGAGAGAAGTAGCTTGGGTTGAAATCTAAATCAACCTTTCGGTCGCGTGACCAATCGATCCATCCCTGAAAGTGCTCAACACCGATTTCGTCACGGTCGACAGGACCATTAAACTCGCCATACAGTGCATGAAGGTTGAGTCGGTGTTTTCCCGGTATCAACGAGTAGGCGACTTCAAGATCGCGTCGCAACTCATCTGCCGTTCGAGCGCGTCCTGGATAGTTGCCGGTAACGGCAAGTCCGTCGCCAAGGGTTCCAGCTTCACCCTCGAACCCTGAGACATCATCGCCCTGCCAACAGTGAACCGAGATCGCGACTTCGGACAGACGCTGAAGTGCAGCGCCGACGTCAACTCCTTGAGCTTGGTAAAGTTCTGACGCAAGCTCAAAAGCGGCGGCAACGTTGGTTGCATTGCTCATTTTTTTGTCCTGTTGGCGATGTCTGGTCTCGCGGTCTGGTAACCCAGTCTGGTCACACAGAACTCCACGTCCGTAGCACCAGTTTAGACCTGGGAGACCTCGAAAACCTTGACGATCGAACCGAATACTAGCACAATCGTTCCGTCTGAGAATGCTTTTTCGGCGCAAGGGCAAGCCGCTAAACCCAGCCGTGGACCAATTGGGCGCCGTTATCGCTCCCACATCGAATGAAAGTACTTAAGAAACAGGACTGGTTTCACGCCGACGGCTTTCCGATCGTCGTGGAGCGTCGAGATCCGCAGGAGCCGTTTGGTCTGCACTGCCACGAGTTCTCAGAAATCGTCATCATCACTGGCGGGGCCGGAGTGCACATCACCGGCGAAGACAGTTACGAACTGAAAACGGGAGACACGTTCGTTATCGGAGGCGACCGGCCTCACGACTATCTCAACATGGATCAACTGAGCTTGATCAATATTTTGTTCGACCCGACCGGACTACCGATGTCCCTCGGTGACCTACAGTCGCTCTCCGGCTACCACGCTTTATTCACACTCGAACCTGCATGGCGTAGCCGGCACCAATTCACCAGTCGCCTGCAGCTTACGCCAGGAGAAATCGCCGAGACGCTTCATTTGATTGACAAACTTGACAACGAACTGTCGGCGCGGCAACCGGGATTCGAAGTCATGGCAATTGCAGCGTTCTTGGAGCTGGTCACATTCCACTCTCGTTGCTTCAGCGCGACGCGCAACCCGACGAGCAAATCGCTCATTCGCGTTGCGGAGACGATTTCACACATGAGACGCCATGTCGCCCAGTCAATCGCCCTCGAAGAGTTGGTGGACATTTCCGGGATGTCTCGGACCAAATACATCCGAATGTTCGAGGCGACGATGGGAACATCACCAATCAATTACTTGATTGGACTTCGGATCGAGGAAGCAAGTCGCCTATTGCGAAGCACTGATCGCAGCATCACCGACATTGCCTTTGACGTCGGATTCAGCGACAGCAACTACTTCAGTCGACAGTTCCGCAAGGCGACTGGTCTGTCTCCGCGCGAGTACCGGAAACGTCATCGGTGAAATGGCTTCTCAGATGCTCAACAGCCGCGATCAACACGAAAACCTGCATCGACTGCCTTAGTACCTGGTGTGGCCCCCAAAGGAGCCCGCGCAATCCGTGCCATTAAAAAAGGACGGTTACATAGCTGGAGTCACTGGCCCTTCAAGCCAACCACGATCGCTGCGACTAGTATTTGTGCTTTGCGGTTAACCCGTAGTGGATCTTGTCAAAGATCCTTCGAGTGACGGATCTTTGACAAGATCCACCACTGACATTGCACAACGCTCGCGGCGGAGAGATCCGTCGCGGGCATTGTCTATGTGCATCAATTCGCTTGACGACGAAGCAAGCTGGGACATCGGAAAGGCCAGCAAATCTCTAGCGTAGTGGATGAGGCGACGAATCCATACACAGGGACTCGTCGCCTCGTCCACTACCGAAGATTCCTGACGGTGACCGCTTCGCCATCCGCGAAGGCGGCAGGACTCGTCACCCCGGGCGTGGCGACACGAGTCGTCGGCTAGCAACGACTAGCATTTCTGCTTTGCGGTTAACCCGTAGTGGATCTTGTCAAAGATCCTTCGAGTTACGGATCTTTGACAAGATCCACCACTGACATTGCACAACGCTTGCGGCTGAGAGATCCGTCGCGGACGTTGTCTATATGCATCAATTCGCTTGACGACGAAGCAAGCTGGGACATCGGAAAGGCCAGCAAGTTTCTAGCGTAGTGGATGAGGCGACGAATCCATACGCCGGGACTCGTCGCCTCGTCCACTACCGAAGATTCCTGACGGTGACCGCTTCGCCATCCGCGAAGGCGGCAAGACTCGTCACCTCGGGCGTGGTGACACGAGTCGTCGGCTAGCAACGACTAGCATTTGTGCTTTGCGGTTAACCCGTAGTGGATCTTGTCAAAGACTCTTCGGGTTACGGATCTTTGACAAGATCCACTACTGACATTGCACATCGCTCGCGGCGGAGAGATCCGTCGCGGGCATTGTCTATGTGCATCAATTCGCTTGACGACGGAATAAGCTGGGACATCGGAAAGGCCAGCAAATCTCTAGCGTAGTGGATGAGGCGACGAATCCAGAACGGCAGGGACTCGTCGCCTCGTCCACTACCAAATGCGTGAGTTAAAAATCGGCCGTTTCGAAAGCAAGGTCACTTCATGTACCGATCAAAGAACGGGAGAATTCTCTCGGGATGCTTGCCAAAGTAGTTGTAGCCGTCTTTGAATCGTTTCTTCGTGTTTTCGATCCACAGCAATTCCTTCTCCTTGCTTCCCAGCAAGTCGAACGTCTTCTGTGCATCCTCCGGGTTTCTGGTCCATTCGTCCTCCAGCACCTGCAACATCAGAACTGGCATCGTCACGCTGGGAGCCCAGTGGTGGGGCGTCATTTCCCCGGCGACAAATCCGCCCATCTTCAAGAGCTCAAGTTCGATGAGTTCTTGGTACTGCTGAATGCCTTGAAGTTCAGAGAAGGCGTCGTAGATCGCAGCCATCGAAACGCCCAATCGTCATTGCCATTGCTGGTTCGAACGGCGCTGGCAAGTCGACGTTCTTCAATACGTATCCGTCGGACGGCGGCATCCGATTTGTAAACGCCGACGTCATCGCGGGGTGATCTGGACATCCCGGCCTACGATGCAGCCGAAGTCGCTGCAGCCATTCGATCTTCTCTTGTGCATCAGCGAGAGAGTTTGATTTTTGAAACAGTGCTCTCGGACCCTGTTGGTGACAAAGTCGACGCACTCGCCGGCTATGCCGACCTTGGATACACCGTGGTGCTTTTCTTCATCCGCATTGCCGAAGTGAGCCAGTCGATGGGGCGCGTCGCATTGCGAGTCGCCAGGGGCGGACATGATCTCCCCGATGAAAAGCTCCGGTCTCGTTTCGAGCGAACGAAGGTAAACCTCGAGCGGGCGATCGATCGGCTGCCGCATGTTGTCGTCTACGAGGACGGGAAACAAGTCAGCGTACCAATGATGGCTCGCGAACCCAAGCAATCGACTTGATCACGATTTTCTTCTGCACTCGATTTCACTTGTAGTTCAATCCTTCATTTTTGAAGGCTCGTTTGACGCGATGAAGTGTGGGATGCTTCTTCACGATTCTCATGGCCGCCTCGTTCGCAAGGCGTTCGCCTTTCTCACCACCAATCGCATCTCCGAGTTCAGACAGCAACTTTGCTGCTTGGTGATAGCTGGTTGTCGACCGCTCTTGGATCAGCTTTCCCGCTTCCGAAATCACTGCCGATGGATCTTCTCGAAACTTCGCAAGGCGTTTGTCCAGTTTGCGTTGCTCAGCGGCCAGCTCTCGTTTCTTTCTTTGGTCGGATTTTTTGGAGGCTTGCTCTCGAATTTCGGCAAGCGTTCGAGTGCCCTCGGTTGTCGGCCATGTCTCCATGCCGGAAGCGTTTCTGATGGCGGCCAACGACTCGGCTCGAACAGCGACTGCATCTCCATCAAGTACTCGCCGCATGAGCTTTTGAAGATCGCCACGAGATTGCTCGCTCAGCCACGCGTCGAAACTTGCTTCTTCGTCACCAGGGCGGTTGGGAGCATCAGAAGATTGGGTGCTGGCCGCGGCAAGTAAATCAACATCAATTTCATAGAAGTCGGCGAACTCAGCGAGCTCAGGCGGCAGGCGTTTCAGTCCAGCCGGTACGGGCGGTTCGAGATCTACTTCGTTCCAATTGAACGCTAGCCATCCAAGATAGAACGCCCGGGTATCGCCAACCATCAAAGCTTTGCGGATTTTTGGAAGTTGCGCCGTTAGATGATCGAACTCGAAGTACTGACCGCAGTAGAAGTCTGAATCGGCATCAGCCTGGAATGACAGCACGCCTCCCTTTCCGCGTTTGTCTTTTGTCCATTCAATGCATAACTCCATCGCGTACGCGTCAAACTGTTTTTCAGTTATTGGCAATCCAAATGGCAGCCGGAACATCAGCTTGCGAATCCCGAAGTTTGCATAGTGCAGGTGCACGTCGTACCCACGCCGCATCATCTCGAGTTCGTTGCCGCGGAAATCGCTGTAGTGGTACTCGTTTTCGAAACTCCAACGTGTGACCTCTGCCCGCGTCGACTGGGCCTGCATGTACGCGAGTTGCTTGTCATTGAGTGGCTGATCCACCGCGGCGAAGTGGATGTATTGATACTCGCTCATGTTTCGTGTCTCGTTTGCAACGCGGAAGTTCAATCGATTGCAATGTGACGTGCATCACTTCACGATTCAAGGTGAATTGATTTTTTGAACGGTTTCCATCGGCAGGAATAGACGAGACTTCATGTTTGGTAGCGAAATGAAGCCGAATCTCGAGTAGAAATCGGCAGTCGGTTGGTCTTCGCATCCACGACGACAACCGCCGCGGCGATCTCTCTTGCAGATCGCGTGCAGCGGGATAAAGCGTCAGCCAGAAGTAATCGCCGAAGTCCCCGATGGCCTACCTCTCGGGCCAAACGCCCGATCAGAATTCCGGGTACTTGTGGATAGCGAGGCAAATGCTTGACCGCTTCGTCGGGCGGACTGTTGAGAAAGAGGGCATCTACGACGGTCTGGAAATCGATCTCGTCACGCACGACGTGGAAAAATTCTTTCGGTTGATGCTGTAGCGGAACGGGTACGTGCTTGAGCAAATCTTCTCGCCGCTGGTGGTGTACAGCACTTCCGAGCACGAGGAACTCAAGTCGATCGCCAAGAACTGTGCATTACGCGTCACCACGCACATGACTACCTCGGATTTGCCGCGCCCCAGTGGAACCTCTTCGCCAAGGAGTCACCGCCGCGCGTCAAGCCACTGCTGTACGTGTATCGCGTGCTGCTGACGGGGATCCACCTGATGCGCACCGGCGAGGTGGAAGCCAACCTGATCACGCTGAACGAGTCGGCGAAGCTCTCGTACATCGACGAGCTCGTGTACCGCAAGCGTTCTGGCCCCGAGAAAGGAACGCTTGAAGCTACCGATCTGGATTTCCATAACCGAGAATACGAGCGTCTCACCGCCGAACTCAAGTCGGCCTACGAAGCCAGCAAGCTTCCCGAGATGCCGTCGGCTCGTGACGAGCTGAATGATCTGCTGGTTCGGTTGCGTTTGAACTCAGCATGACGACAATACGCATGCTGTAAGCAAACCGAAATAGCGGGAACGTTGCGCTAGAGAACGATCAAAAAGCAGCGATGAGGATCGCTATCCAACATTTCGCCGAAATACAACCGGATAGGAATTTTTTTAGGCGGATGAAACTGCTGCCCTTGTACCTGGATAGTAAGTTTGCCCAGCGAAAATGCCAGCAGTTCCCGGCCTGTTGAAAAACACCGTGTTTTGCCGACTTGGCTTTTGCTAGCGGTTCGCCAGAATCTCCTTGGCCTGTTGCGTCTCGCTTCGTGACCGAAACATCCTATGATAGTGCCTGA